>NZ_JBAKHV010000036.1:0-67753 GCF_036906775.1 Micromonospora sp. CPCC 205561
ACCCCACCCCGCCCCGCCCCACCCCCACCCCACCCCGCCCCGCCCCGCCCCGCCCCGGCGATCTTGCACTTTCCGCCCCCGCCAACGCGACAAAAGCCGCATCCCCCGGGCCGCAACTGCAAGATCGCCCCGCCTCGGGCCCCCGGCCCCGGCGATCTTGCACTTACGGCCGGGGCGAATGGCGCGAAAGCCGCGGAGCGAGGGCCGAAAGTGCAAGATCCACGCGCCGAGGAGAGGGCCGGGGGCGGGGCGGGAGGGGGGCGAGGGCGGGGGCGGGGGCGGGGTGGGGGTGTCAGGCGGGGAGGGGGGTGCGGGGGGCCGGGGCGGTGGGGACGTTCTTGGCCTTCTGGGCGTACATGTCGACGTACTCGCGGCCGGAGAGCTCCATCAGCTCGTACATGATCTCGTCGGTGACGGCGCGCTCGACGAACCGGTCGCCGGCCATTCCGGCGTACCGGGAGAAGTCCAGCGGCGGGCCGAACCGGATCCGCACCCTGGCGATCTTGGGAATCAGCTTTCCGGGCGGCTGGATCTCGTCGGCGTTGAGCATCGCCGTCGGGACGACCGGGGCACCGCTCTCCAGCGCCAACCGGGCCACGCCCGTCTTGCCCCGGTAGAGCCGCCCGTCGGGCGAGCGGGTGCCCTCGGGGTAGATGCCGGCGACGCCGCCGCCGCGCAGCACCCGCAGCTGGGTGTCCAGGGCCGCCCTGGCCGCCCGGCCCCCCGAGCGGTCGACCGGGATCGTGCCGGCGCCGACGAAGAACATCTTGGTCAGCCAGCCCTTGAGCCCCTTGCCGGTGAAGTACTCGGCCTTGGCGATGAAGGTGACCCGGCGCCGCACCACCAGCGGTGTGAAGATCGAGTCGGAGAACGACAGGTGGTTGCTGGCGAGGATCACCGGCCCGGTCTCCGGCACGTGGTGCAGCCCTTCGACCTGCGGGCGGAAGACCAGCCTCAGCAGCGGGCCGAGGAGGACGTACTTCATCAGCCAGTACAGCACCGGCGTCCCTTCCAGAGGCGGTCGCGACGCCGCCGCGCGCGCCGCGGGTCCGTCGTGGCATGAGCCTACGAAGCCGGTGCCCGTCGCCACAACGTGAGCCCGCCCGTCGCGGCGGCGTCGCGCCACCCTCCATCCCGGACGGCGGGGCTAGCCGGCGGGGCGCGCCGGTCGGTGCTCCGGCGCCCCGGCAGGCAGGAACCGGTCCAGCAACCGGGGCAGCCACCAGGCACGCCGGCCGAGCAACTGCATCACGGCGGGCAGGATGAGACACCGGATGACCAGGGCGTCGACGACGATCGCCACGGCCAGCCCGAGGCCGAACTGCTGGAGCATCCGGGTGGGGCTGAGCATGAACGCGGCGAAGACCACCACCATGACGGCCCCCGCGGCGGTGACGACCCGACCGGTCGTCGCGATGCCCTCGCGTACGGCCACGGACGCGTCCCCGTCGGCGCGCCACACCTCCCGCATCCGGGCGAGCAGGAAGACCTCGTAGTCCATCGAGAGGCCGAAGGCGATGGCGAAGACCATGACCGGGACGTACGCCTCGACCGGTCCCGGTTGCACGCCCAGCGCGCCCCGCTGGAAGACCAGGGTCGTCACGCCCAGCGCCACGGCGACGCTGAGCAGGTTGAGCAGCGCGGCCTTCAGCGGGATGAGCAGGGACCGGAAGACGACCATCAGCAGCAGGGCGGAGAGCCCGACCACGACGAGCACGAACAGCGGCATCCTCGCCGCCACCGCCCCGGCGAAGTCCACCGTGGCGGCCGTGCCGCCGCCGAGCAGGAACCGGGCGCCGGTGTCCCGCGCCAGCGGCGGCAGCACGTCGTCGCGGAGCCGGTGGACGAGGTCCATCGTCGCCTCGTCCTGCGGCTTCGACTCCGGCAGCACGACGATGGTGGAGACGTCCGGGCCGACCGTCGAGGGTGCGGCGGCCTCGGCGACCCCCGCCGTGGCGGCGATGGCGTCCCGGGCCGCGGCGGCGCCGGCGGCGGGTCCCTCCACGACGACCACCAGGGGGCCGTTGAAGCCCGGGCCGAAGCCCTCCGCCAGCAGGTCGTAGGCCCGGCGGCTCGGCGTGGCGGCCGGGTCGTTGCCGGCGTCGGCGAAGCCGAGGTTCATCTCCAGCGCCGGGGCGGAGAGGGCGAGCAGCGCGACGACCGGGACGACGGCGTTCGGCCAGGGGCGGCGCTGCACCCAGGCGGCCCAGCGGCGCCACCACGTCCCCTCGGGACGGCCGCCGCGGGCCTGGCGCGCCCGTACCGAGCGTTCGATGCGCCGGCCGGTCAGCGACAGCAGTGCGGGAAGCAGGGTGAGGGAGGCGAGCATGGTCACCAGGACCGTCAACGCGACGGCGACGGCGACGCCCCGCAGCGAACCGAGGCCGAGGACGACAAGCCCCAGCAGGGCCACGATCACGGTGCAGCCGGCGAAGAGGACCGTCCGGCCGGCGGTCTCCTGCGCGATCCCCGCGGCCTGCCGGCGCGGCACGCCCCGGACGAGTTCCGAACGGTAGCGGGAGAAGATCAGCAGCGCGTAGTCGATGCCCACGCCGAGGCCGACGAGCATCATCAGCGGCGCGGTGAAGTCGGCGATCGTCGCGAGGTGCGAGGCGAGGGCGATCAGCCCGAGGGCGGTGCCCACGGCGAAGACCGCGATGACCACCGGCAGGCTGGCGGCGACGAGGGAACCGAAGAGCAGCACCATGATCACGAGTGCGGCGAGGAGACCGGTTCCCTCGGCGGCGCCCCCGCCGCCCTCCTGCACCGCCCGTACCGGCGCCCCGCCGACCTCGACGCGCAGCCCGTCGCCCGCCGCGCCGGTCGCGGCGGCCATGACGGCGCGGACGTCGTCGGCGGGCACGTCCGCCGAGGCGCCGTCGAGGGTCACGGTGGCGTAGCCGACGGTGCCGTCGGCCGAGACACCGGAGCCCCCGTACGGGCCCTGCACGGCGACCACGTGCGGCAGCCGGCCGACCTGCGCCAGCATCGACTCGACCCGGCTGCGGGTCACGCCGTCGCCCAGCCCGTCCTGGTCCCGCAGGACGATCTGGATCGTCTCGCCGGACGAGACCGGCGCGCGCTGCCGAAGCGTGTCGAGCGCCCGCTGGGACTCCGTCCCGGGCAGGGAGAAGTCATTGCGGTAGTCGTCGCCCACGGCCTGGGCGGCGACGCTCGCGCCGACCAGCACCACCACCCACAGCACGAGTGCCGTCCAGCGACACCGGTAGGCCCAGTCGCCCACCCGTCGGAACACGCTCGCCCGCCCGGTGGGCGGGTGGACGGTCTCGGTCGCCATGGTCGTACCTCCTGGATGCCGGGATCTGCTGCGCGCCCGCTCCGGGGCGGCGCGGGGCCGTCCGCCCGCCGCCGCGGCGGGCGCGGACACCGCCGACGAGCCGGTCGACGAGGCCGAGTGGCCGGCGGGGCGGTCGCCGCCCCTGGGCGCCGGCGACCACGCTACGAAGCGCGCCGGGCCCCGCCATCGGTCCGCGGGCGGCAACCGGTGTCGCCTGCCGACGTACCGCCCGTCGCCGGGGATACGGCCCGGGGCGACGGCCGGTGGGTACGCCGGCCGACTCCGACGGGGACCGGCGACACCTACCCTCGACAGCGTGCGGGTGGACGAGACGGAGCACGGGCCGGAGCTGGCCCCGCGGGGACCGGTCCGGCCGCCCCGGGCGGCCCTGCTGGACCTGCTCATCGGCGTCGCCGTCACGGCCGTCGTGGCCGTGGCGATCACGGCGAACCTGGGCGGCGACCGCGGCCGGGACATCGTGGCCTACCTCTTCGCCGGCTGGCTCGGCGCGCTCATGCTGCTCCGCCGCCGCGCGCCCACGGCGGTGCTGCTGGCCAGCGCCGCCGGCCTGGTGGCCTACTACGTGGCCGGCTACCCGCCGGTCGGGCTCGCCCTGCCCCTCGCCGCGGCGCTCTACTCGGCGGCCGAGGCGGGACGGCCGCGCTGGGCGGCGCTCGTGGGGCTCGGCCTGCTCGTCACGTCCACCGCGTTCCGCACGGCGCAGGGCGAGAGCGTGGCGTACCTCTTCGGCTTCGAACTCGCCTCCAGCGCCGCCAGCATGGCGGCGGCCGTCGCCCTCGGCGACGGGGTCCGGTCCCGGCGGCTGCGGCGCCGGGAGCAGCGGTGGCGGCTGCGGCAGCTGGAGCGCGAGCACGCCCGGGAGGCGGCGCGCCGGGTCGAGGAGGAACGGCTACGGATCGCCCGCGACCTGCACGACGCCGTCGCCCACCACATCTCCGTCATCTCGTTGCACGCCGGCGTCGCCGACGAGGCCCTCGACGACGATCCGCCCGCCGCCCGCGCCGCGCTGGGACACGTCCGGGCGGCCACCACCCAGGTCGCCCGGGAACTGCGCGCCGTCCTCGGGCTGCTCCGCGACCCGACCGTCGCCGGGCCCCGGCAACCGGTGGCGGGGCTGGCCGGGCTGGACGCCCTGGTCGCCGGCACCCGCGCCACCGGGCTGCGGGTCACGGTCCACCGGCGCGGCGAGCTGACCGGCCTGCCCGCGGCGGTCGACTCGACCGCGTACCGGCTCGTCCAGGAGGCGGTGACCAACGCCCTGCGGCACTCCGGGGCCACCACCATCGAGATCGACGTCGTCCGGGACTCGCGTACCGTCGCCCTCGCCGTCCGCGACGACGGCCGCGGGCGGCCCCGCGACGTCCCGGGCGGGCACGGGCTCGGCGGCATGCGGGAGCGCACCGCCCTGCTCGGGGGCACCGTCACCGCGGGCAACCGCCCCGGCGGCGGCTTCGAGGTACGCGCCGAACTACCCCTGGGAGGGGCCCCGTGATCCGAGTCGGACTCGTCGACGACCAGCACCTGGTCCGCGCCGGGCTGCGGGCCCTGCTGGACCGGGCGCCGGACATCGAGGTGGTCGGCGAGGCGGCCGACGGCGACGCGGCGTACCGGTTGGCGCGCACCGAGCGGCCGGACGTGCTGCTGATGGACGTCCGGATGCCGGGCACCGACGGCATCGAGGCCACCCGCCGGATCGTGGCCGACGACCGGCTCGCCGACGTACGGGTCGTCGTGCTCACCACGTTCGACACCGACGAGTACGTCTTCGAGGCGATCCGGGCCGGCGCGTCCGGTTTCCTGCTCAAGGACGCCGGCCCGGACGAGCTGCGGCAGGCGGTGCGGATCGTCCGGGCCGGGGAGGCGCTGCTCTCCCCCGCGGTGACCCGCCGGGTCATGGCCGCGGTGCGCGCCGGGGGTCGGCAGCCGGATCCGGGCCGGCTGCGCCCGCTGACCGTCCGCGAGCGGGAGGTGCTCGTCGAGGTCGCCGCCGGCCGGTCGAACGACGAGATCGGCGCGCTCCTGCACATCAGCCCGGCGACGGCCCGCACGTACGTCAGCCGGCTGCTGACCAAGCTCGCCGCCCGGGACCGGTCCCAACTCGTCGTGGCGGCGTACGAGAGCGGCCTGGTGCGGCCGGGGTCGCCGCCCGACCCCCGCTGACCCGGTTCCGGCGCCCGGCCCGGTTGAGAAGCATTCAGCAAGAACGGACATAGACCCCCGGTCCCGACCTGCGCCAGGTCTGGGACTTCGTACGCCGCGCCACAAGGCACTCCCGGAACCGGCCCCGGACGTGTCACGATTCAAGGCACGGCGCCCGGTCGGCGCCGAGGGGGCTCAGGCGGCCGCGCCGCGGGCGCGTGATGAGGAGGATGTCGGTGTCAGCGGGTGGTGCCCGCCGGGGACGGCGGGACAACGGGCTCGACGCGAGCGAGTACGCCGTCGCCGGCGACGTGGACCCGCGCGTCGGCGAGCACCTGCTCGACGTCCTCGCCGCCGGCGGGATCGCCGCATACCTCCAGCCCTCGGCCGACCTGAACCCGGTCACCCGCACCACCACCGTGCCCGCCCGCCCCGTCGACCGGCTCTACGTCGACCGGTCGCACCTGACCACCGCGCGTGACTACCTGACCCAGCTCGCCGACGAGACGGCCACCGAGCGGCCCCGGGAGGACGAGCCGGACATCGAGGCCGAGTGGGCCCGGATCGTGGCCGGCTTCCACACCGCGCCGCGTGGCGGCGACAATCCCTGGCCGGCCGCCGAGGACGTCGACGACGCACCCGGACCGGCCGGCGACCCGGTGGCCCTCGGCACCTCCGACGAGCCCGCCGGGCCGACCGCCACCGACGTGCGCCGGCTGCCGTACGCGGCGGACGTCTCGGGCGTCTCCCTCTCCCCCCGGGGCGGCACGACGGACGAGCCGTCGCTGCTCGACGGCCTGGACACCTTCGGGGCGGACCTGCCGGACGACGAGGGCGGGGACGAGCGCTACACCCCGCCGCCGCCCCCGCCCCTGCCCCGCTTCTCGAAGTACGCCGTGGTCGGGATGCTGGCCATCGTGGTCGGCTTCGTGCTCTTCCTCTTCCCCTCGGTCTTCCCGGTGGCCGACCCCTCGGTGGTCAACCTGTTCGGCTTCACCGGCATCCTCGCCGGCTTCGTCGCGCTGATCTGGCGGCTGCGGCCCGGCGGCGACGACGACGAGCGCGATCCGGACGACGGCGCGGTCGTCTGACCGCCCCCCCGACCGTCGGCGTCCGTCGTCCGCATCCCGGGACGGCGGCTCACCCATGCCCGGCGGGCAACACTGGTGTAACTTACTGTCAGTAGGAATACCGCCGTCCGTCACATCCCTCGCTGACTGCCCGGTTCTTCCTCCGCTGCGGCGGTCACTCCCTGCTGATCGGAATGCCCGAGATGCGACAGAGTTCCCTCGTGGTGGTCGCCAACCGCCTGCCCATCGACGACAGTGTGGCGCCCGACGGTGCCTGCGAGTGGCGCCGCAGCCCCGGCGGCCTCGTCAGCGCCCTGCACCCCCTGCTCCGGCACACCCCGGCGACCTGGGTCGGGTGGGCCGGCGGCACCGGCCCCGCGCCCAAACTTCCCGACGTGGACGGCGTCCGGATGCACACGGTCCCGCTGAGCGCCGAGGACCTGCGCGACCACTACGAGGGCTTCGCCAACGCCACCCTCTGGCCGCTCTACCACGACTCCGTCGAGCAGCCGGAGTACCACCGGCGCTGGTGGGAGTCCTACCAGCGGGTCAACCAGCGGTTCGCCCAGGCCACGGCCGACGTGGCGGAGCCCGGCGCGATGGTCTGGGTGCAGGACTACCACCTGCAACTCGTGCCCGGCCTGCTCCGGGCCCTGCGACCGGACCTGCGGATCGGCTTCTTCCTGCACGTGCCGTTCCCGCCGCCCGAGTTGTTCATGCAGCTCCCCCGCCGGGCCGAGCTGCTGCGCGGCATGCTCGGCGCCGACCTGATCGGCTTCCAGCGTTCCCAGGCCGCGCACAACTTCGCCCAACTGGTCGCGAAGGTGCTCGACCTGCCCGCCACCGACCGGCAGATCACCGTCGGCGACCGGGTGGTGCGCATCGGCGCCTTCCCCGTCTCCATCGACACCGTCGAGATGGCGGCGCTGGCCACCCGGCCCGACGTGGCCGACCGGGCCGACCGGCTGCGCCGCGACCTCGGCAGCCCCGAGCAGGTGATCCTCAGCGTCGACCGGATGGACTACACCAAGGGCATCGAGCAGCGACTCAAGGCGTACAGCGAGCTGATCGCCGGCGGGCACGTCAAGGTGCGCGACACGGTGCTCGTGCAGGTGGCGGTGCCCAGCCGGGAGCGCGTCGGGCAGTACCAGATCCTCCGCGAGCGGGTGGAACGAGAGGTCGGGCGGATCAACGGCGAGTTCGGCCGGGTCGGCGAGCCGGCGATCCACTACCTGACCCAGCCGTTCGACCGCGCCGAACTGGCCGCGCTCTACCGGGTCGCCGACGTGATGGCGGTGACCCCGCTGCGGGACGGGATGAACCTCGTCGCCAAGGAGTACGTCGCCGCCCGGGTCGACGACACGGGCGCGCTGCTGCTCAGCGAGTTCGCCGGCGCCGCCGCCGAACTGCCGCAGGCCTACCTGGTCAACCCGCACGACCTGGAGGGGCTCAAGCAGGGACTGCTCTCGGCGCTGCGGGCGGGCCCCGACGACCTCGGCGCACGGATGCGGGCCATGCGGGCACACCTGCACCGGCACGACATCCGGGCGTGGGCGCGCTCCTACCTGACCGCCCTCGACGAGAGCGGCTCCCTGCTGACCCGGCTCGGCACCGCCGGCTGACGCCGGGCCGGGCCCCGCCGGCAGGACCGGCCGCGCCACGGGGGCCCGCCCGTCGTCAGGGCCGGCCGCCCGGCGCCGGGTCCTTGCCCAGCCAGTCCAGGATCGCGTCGACCGGTTCCCGCCACCGGACGTCGAGCATCATGTCGTGCCCCATGCCGGGGAAGAGCAGCGGCGCCGAGCCGTGCCGCCGGGCCGCCCGGGTCAGCGCCGCCGCCGGGACGATCCGGTCGTCGGGGCTGCCGAGCACCAGCACCGGCGGGTCGCCGACGGCCGGCTCCGCGTCCCGCCCGGTCAGCAGCTGCCACTGGGCGCGCCGGCCGGCCCGGCCCAGCCGGCCCACGTACCGGCGGGCCTCCGGTTCCGGCAGCTCCCGGCTGAACAGCTGGCGGTGGCTCAACCGCAGCCGCCCGCCGAACACCGCCGGCAGCGTGCCGAATGGATTGCGGCGCAGCGCCGCGCCGAACGTCGCCCAGCCGCCGAGCACCGGCGCCACCAGCACCGCGGCCCGCGCCGGGTAGCGGGCCAGCGCGTGGGCCACGACGAGGGCCCCGGCGCCGTGCCCCACCAGCACCGCCTGCCGCGGCAGGCCCGCCGCCACCTGGGTCACGTCGTGGGCGTACGCGCGCAGCGTCGCCTCCGGCGCCGGGCCGCTGCCGCCGTGCCCGCGCAGGCTCAGCGCGTACGCCGGGAAACCCCGGGACGCGGCGTGGCCGAGCCAGTGCTCGGCGAACGCCCAGGCGCCGTGCCCGAAGCCCGGCACGAAGAGCAGCGGTGGACGCCCCTCCTCCACCTCCGGGGCGGCGACGAGCACCTCACGGCGCACCGGGCGGACCGGGCGGGCCCACTCCCGCCCCCGCATGATCCGCACCTGACTCACTGTTCCGGCCTTCCGTTCGCGACCGCGGGGCTCCGCTGCGCTGCACTCCTCGCGCTCACCGAACCCACCCTTCATTCGCGACTGCGGGGCTCCGCTGCGCTGCACTCCTCGCGCTCACCGGGAACCCTCCAGGTCGTGCAGGGCGCGCTGGACGGCGCGCAGGTAGTCGGCGTGACCGACCTCGAACCAGTGCCGGCTGCTCTCCTTGACCGGCCCGGCGTAGCGCTCCCCCGCCTTCGCCGACACCCGGGCCGCGAACGCCGCCGCCCGGTCGGGGCGGGTCACGCGCAGCCGCAGCAGCCGGGCGAAGAGCACCGTCTGCCAGTGCGACAGCGGGAAGATGCCCGAGTCGGGCTGCACCAGCCCGGCCACGGCCAGCGTGGGATGGCCGGGGACGAAGGCGTTGAGCCAGAGCCGGGGGCGGCCCTCCGCCGCCTCGTCGCCCAGGACCTTCGGGTCGAGGAACTCGAAGCGCGGCAGGTATCCGGTGGCGAAGACCACCAGCTCCGGGTCGATCTCCCGACCGTCGGAGAGCTCGACGGCGTACGGGTGGAAGCGGGCGACGTCGGGCACCGGCGCGATTTCGCCGTGGCCGACGTAGTAGACGAGCTGACTGTTGGCGATCGGGTGCGTCTCGTAGACCCGGTGGTCGGGCCTGGCCAGCCCGAAGCGGGTCAGGTCCCCGACGGTCAGCCGCAGCGTCCAGTGGTAGAGCCACTGCCGCACCCGCAGCGGCACGCGCAGCGCCAGCAGCGCGTCGTTGACCTGGTCGGCGGGGCGGCCGAGGACGTACTTCGGGGCGTACCAGTAGCCCCGGCGGGTGGAGTGCCAGCAGCGCGACGCCTGCTGGGCGGCCTCGACGGCGATGTCGCAGCCGGTGTTGCCGGCGCCCACCACGAGCACCCGCTTGCCGCGCAGCTGCGCCGGGTCCTTGTAGGACGAGGCGTGCATGACCTCGCCCCGGAACTCCTCCAGCCCCTCGTAGCGGGGCAGCTTCGGCGACCAGTTGTGCCCGTTGGCGACCACCACGGCCGCGTAGCGGGAGGTGCGTTCCGGGCCGTAGCCGCCGGTGCTGCGGGTGGTCACGTCCCAGCGGTCGCCCGCCACGGGCTCCACCCGGACCACCTCGGTGCCGAACCAGATGTGCCCGCGCAGGTCGAAGTGGTCGGCGTACCGCTCAAAGTAGGACAGCAGCCGGCTGTGGTGCGGGTAGTCCGGCCAGTCGTCCGGCATCGGGAAGTCGGGGAACTGGGTGAACGGCCGCGACGAGATCAGGTGCGTGCTCGCGTACACCGGGCTGCGGTCGTGCCGCCAGTTCCAGGCGCCGCCGACGCCCGTCTCGCGCTCGTAGCAGTCGACGCCGAACCCGTGCTCCTTCAGGTTCTTGATGGCGGTCAGGCCGCTGGCCCCCGCGCCGACGACGCAGACGGTGTCGCCCCGGTCGGAGACCGGCCGGCCGTCGCGGGTCAGGGCGAGCGTGCTCGCCTCCGGGTCGGGCCGGCCGTTGTCGGTGGAGGTGGACACCGGGGATCTCCTTTTGTGCGGCACGAGTGCCGGGTCGCGCAGCATCCTCTCCACTACGGAGCGGGTTGTCCACCCCGGACGCGGCGGACGGTCAGTCGGCGGCGGGCAGCAGCAGGTCGACCAGGACCGGGAAGTGGTCGCTGGCGCGGCGGGTCTGCGGGGTGTCCACCACGTCGTAGTCGGCCACCGTGATCCGCGGGTCGACGAAGAGGGCGTCGATGCGTCGTCGCGGGTTCGCGCAGGAGTAGGTGAGCCGGTCTGCCCGGTCCGCCGCCACGGCGGCGTCGGTCAGCCCGCGCGCCACGGTGGCCCAGGCCGGCCCGTCCGGCCCCTCGTTCAGGTCGGCCGCGGCGACCACCGGCGCGGTGGCGGCGTCCAGCTCGCGCTTGAACAGCGCGGCCTGCGCGGGCCGCTCGGCCGGGTCGGTGGAGAGGTGCGACCCCGCCAGGACGAACGGGGCGGCGCCGGCGACGACGCACTCGGCGTACGCGGCGCCGCGCAGGTGCCGGCCGGGGGTGAGCGGGAAGCGCTGGCACCTCTCGGCCACCACCCGCACCCGCAGGCTGGTCAGCAGCAGGTTGCCCAGCGCGGGCAGCCCACCGGCGGCCACGACCAGGCCGAACGACTCGGCCAGCGCCGCCGACTTCTGCCGCCACCGGAACCGGCGCGGCCCCTCCTGCACGATCACCACGTCCGGCCCGACCTCGCGGACCACCGCCGCCAGCGCGGCCGTGTCGTCCCGCTGGCTGTGGATGTTGTACGACACGACGCGCAGCGGCACGCCCGGGTTCTGCGTCACGGTCACCGCCTCAGATCCGTCGGGCCAGGTCGGCGGCGCCGATGACGCCGGCGGTGTTGCCCAGCTCCGCCGGGCGGATCTCGGCGACCGGGAGGCGGCTGCGCTGGGCGAGGGCGTCGGCGAACGACCGGCGGGTCGGGCCGAGCAGCAGGTCCCCGGCGTCGATCACCCCGCCGCCGACGACGAGCACCTGCGGGTCGAGGATCTGCGCCATGTCGGCGAGGCTGGTGCCGAGCCACCGGCCGACCTGCGCGAACGCCTCGGTGGAGACCGGGTCGCCGGCCTGCGCGGCGGCCGTGACCATGGGCCCGGTGACCGCCTCGGCGTCGCCGCCGGCCAGTTCCAGCAGTGCGGTGGCGCGGTGCGGCTCCTGCCGGGCGGCGGCGCGGGCGAACCGCACCAGGGCGCTGCCGCTGGCGTACTGCTCGATGCAGCCGAGGCGGCCGCAGCCGCACTGGTGGCCGTCCGGCACCGTCAGCATGTGGCCAAGCTCGGCGGCGATGCCGTTGGCGCCGCGCAGCAGCTCCCCGCCGAGCACGATGCCGCCGCCGACGCCGGTGCCGATGGTGAACATGACCATGGAGTCGTCGGCGTCGCGGGCCGCGCCGTGGCGGAACTCCGCCCAGGCGGCGACGTTCCCGTCGTTCTCCACGATCACCGGCAGGCCCGTCGCGGCGCTCACGTAGTCCCGCAGGGGTTCGTCCCGCCACGCCAGGTTCGGGGCGAACAGCACGGTGGAGCGGCTGGCGTCGATCCAGCCGGCCGCGCCGACGCCGACGGCCTCGACCGACCTCCCGCGGGCCAGCTCGGCGACCAGCTCGATGATGACGTCGCGGGTCTTGGCGACGTCGTCGGCGGGGGTGTCCCGTCGGGCCTGCACGAGGACCGTGCCGGCGGCGTCCACCACACCACCGGCCACCTTCGTGCCACCGACGTCGACTCCGATGGTCAGCGTCACCGCTGCCACTCCCCTCTGCTGTGCCGCCCGCACCGGCGCCGGCGGGCGGCCGGCGCGTGGTCGGGATGTGCGTTGGTCAGGCCCCGTCGCCCGGGGGTGGCCCGTCCGCGTCGCCGGGCGCCCGGGACGCGGGGACCGCGGGCCCGTCGGGCGACGTCGGGACGGTCACCGCGGCGGCCGGCCCGGCGACGTCGACGGGCGGTACGGCGGCCGGGACGACCTCGTCCTCCGCGCGGGTGGCGGCGGACCAGACGTCCCGCTCCGGTGCCGGCTGAGAATCATGCCCGCTACGGGTGGCATCGCGCCACACCTGGTCGTCCGCGCCACCGGGGCGGGGCGTCGCGGCCGGTGCGGCGGGCGCGTCGGCGGAGGGCTCGGGCGGGGTGAAGGCGCGCAGCAGGCTGGCCACCCCGGCGGCGAGGTCGCCCGCGCCGGTGGCGAGACGCTCGGCGAACTCGGGGCTCGGGTCGCGCAGCGCCGCGATCCCGCGACAGACCGGGCAGACACAGCACTCAGCCGTGCCGGTGGCGAAACCGCCCGCGGACGGCCCGGTCGACCCGCCCGGGCCGGCGCTGTGACCGAGGACACTCGTCACGATCCCACCGAGCGGACCCCACTGGCCGGCCTTCGAGCCGGCCGCGGCGAGGCGGGCGGCGGCCAGCGCCGTGGCGACCAGACGCTCCGCCTCTTCCCGGGCCGAACCCGGATCCGTTGCACCCATGGCCGGCTCCCCTAACCCGTCGGACGCGTCACTGCGCGGCACCGGACGCTTCTACCCGGAGCTTGAGCTGCTTCAACGCCGTATCCATGATCATCTTCTCGGCCTTGCGGCGGAACATGCCGAGCATCCCGACGGAGAGCTCGACCTCCAGGGTGTACGTCACCGTCGTGGTGCCGTCCGGGTTGCCCACCAGGTCGTACGAGCCCCGCTGGGACCTCTGCATCTTCGAGGGCGCCACCAGGTGCCACTCGATCCGGGAGAGGTCCTCGGCGTACTCGTAGGCCAGCACGTACTCGTCGGCCAGCACCCCGGCGTCGATGGTGAACCGGACCTGGCTGGCGTAGCCGTCCTCGTACTCCTCGATCACCTCCGCCCCCCGCATCGCCTCGGTCCACTCCGGGTAGCGCGGGAAGTCGCAGATGACCGCCGCCACCCGGTCCGGTGACGCGCCGATGATGATCGACTGGGTGGAGGAGTCCGCCATGGGGCGAGGCTACCCGGCGCCGGTGGCGCCCACGCCGCGCCGCCCCCGGCGCGCCGGTGCCCCGCCCCGCCCGACCCCGCGACGACTCCGGCGACCGCCCC
This sequence comes from Micromonospora sp. CPCC 205561, assembly GCF_036906775.1. Taxonomy (NCBI): domain Bacteria; kingdom Bacillati; phylum Actinomycetota; class Actinomycetes; order Micromonosporales; family Micromonosporaceae; genus Micromonospora; species Micromonospora sp. CPCC 205561. The sequence goes on from NZ_JBAKHV010000036.1 coordinate 13,615, forward strand.
CCGGGCAGGTGGACGACCTGCGTTTTCACCCCGCCGACCGGGGCGGGTAGGTTTCGACAGAGCCGCCCCGTGGCGGCCGGCCCGGCCAGTGTGAGCACGAGGGAGTGCAGGTGCGCGAGTTCTCCGTCCCGCCGATCGTCACCGTGGGCGACGCGGCCAACCTCACCGACCCCGTCTGGGACAACGCCGAGGTCGCCCCGGACACGATCCAGTTCGTCCGCCCCACCGGGGCGGCGGAGGGCACGGGGGCCACCTGGGCCGACGTCACCTGCCGGCAGTTCCGCGACGAGGTCGTCGCGGCCGCCAGGGGCCTCGTCGCCGCCGGCGTCCAGCCCGGCGACCGGATCGGCCTGATGAGCCGCACCCGCTACGAGTGGACCCTGCTGGACTACGCGATCTGGGCGGCCGGCGCGGTCACCGTGCCGATCTACGAGACCTCCAGCGCCGACCAGGCCGCCTGGATCCTCGCCGACTCCGGCGCCGTGGGCTGCGTGGTGGAGAGCAACTCGCACGCCACCCTGGTCGCCGGCGTCCGGGACCGGCTGCCCGACCTGCGCCACGTCTGGCAGATCGAGCTCGACGCCGTGCCCGAGCTGACCCGCGCCGGCGAGTCGGTCGACCCGGCGGAGATCGACCGGCGGCGCGGCGCCGTACGCGCCGACGACGTGGCCACCATCATCTACACCAGCGGCACCACCGGCCGCCCCAAGGGCTGCGTGCTGACCCACCGCAACATGTACGCCGACATCGCCAACGCGGTGCCGGTGCTGCCGAACCTGTTCCGGCCGGGCGCCTCGACCCTGCTCTTCCTCCCGCTGGCGCACGCCTTCGCCCGGCTCATCCAGATCGGCGTGGTGCAGGCCCGGGCCACCATGCGGCACTGCGCGGACCCCAAGAACCTGGTCGCCGACCTCCAGGAGTTCCGGCCCACCTTCGTGCTCTCGGTGCCCCGGGTCTTCGAGAAGGTCTACAACGGGGCCAAGCAGAAGGCCGAGGCCGACGGCAAGGGCAGGATCTTCGCCCGGGCGGAGCAGGTCGCCATCGCGTACAGCGAGGCGCTGGAGACCCGCGGCGGCCCCGGGCTGGCGCTGCGCGCCCAGCACGCGCTCTTCGACAAGCTGGTCTACCGCAAGCTGCGGGCGGCGCTCGGCGGCCGGTGCCGCGACGCCATCTCCGGCGGCGCCCCGCTCGGCGCGCGGCTGGGCCACTTCTTCCGCGGCATCGGCGTGAACGTGTGCGAGGGCTACGGCCTGACCGAGACCTCCCCGGCCGCCGCCGCGAACCTGCCCGACGCCACCCGCATCGGCTCGGTCGGCCGCCCCCTGCCGGGGGTCACCATCCGCATCGACGACGACGGCGAGATCCTGATCGCCGGCGACCTGATCTTCCAGGGCTACTGGCGCAACGAGGCGGCGACCGCCGAGGCGCTCAGCGCGGACGGCTGGTTCCGCACCGGCGACCTCGGCCGGCTCGACAACGACGGCTTCCTCAGCATCACCGGCCGGAAGAAGGAGATCATCGTGACGGCCGGCGGCAAGAACGTCGCCCCGGCCGTCCTGGAGGACCAGGTCCGCGCCCACCCGCTGGTCAGCCAGTGCGTGGTGGTCGGCGACCGGGCGCCGTTCATCGCCGCGCTGGTCACCATCGACGAGGAGGCGCTGCCGCGCTGGCTCGCCTCGGCCGGCCTGCCCGAGGACACCCCCGTCGAGAAACTGCGCGACCACGAGGGGCTGCGCGCCGAGATCCAGGGCGCCGTCGACACCGCCAACCAGGCGGTCTCCAAGGCCGAGGCGATCAAGGTCTTCCGGATCCTGCCCCACGACTTCACCGAGGCGACCGGCGAGCTGACCCCCTCACTGAAGGTCAAGCGGCAGGTCGTGCACAAGTCGTACGCGGCGGAGATCGCCGAGATCTACCGCGGCTGACTACCATCCGTCACGTGCCCGCCTCGACGACCACCCGCCCCCAGCCGCATCCCCTCGCCGCCGCCGCGCGCGTGGTCATGCTGGCGCTCGTCGCCGTCCTGACCCTGCTCGCCACGAACGACCCCGGCCAGCTCTGGTGGATCGCGCTGCTCACGGCCGCCGGGCTGCCCGCCCTGCTCGCGCCCGAGCACCGGCCGGTCGGCCCGCTCAGCCGGGTGGCCGAGGTGCTGGTGCTGGGGCTGGCCGCGAGCCAGGTGGCCGCGGTCGCCACCATCGGCGGGGACCTCGGCGGGCTCGGCGCCTCCGCCGTGCTGCCCTACCTGGCCGTACCGGTGACCGTGACCGCGCTGCGCCGCCGCTTCCGTGAGGGCGTCGCCCTGCTGGCGGTCGCCACGGCCACCCTGCTGGTGGCCGGTGCGCTCACCGAGGTCGACGGCGAGCGGCAGCTCGCCCAGCTCGGCTACCTGGCGGTCTGTGCCCAGTGGCTGATCCTGGCCGGGCTCGGCCTCGCCGCCGCCAGCGGCCTGCACCGGGTGATGCAGGTCCGCAACGAGGGAAAGCCCCAGCCGTACGCCGAGGCGACCCGCCTGCTCACCCAGCTGCGCACGGTGGCCCGGCAGCTGCCCGGGGCGACCCTGGACCCGGGGGGCATCTCCGAGCACCTGCTGGAGGAGCTGCGCACCGTGGCCCGCGCCGACCGGGCGGCCGTGCTCTCGGCCAGCGGCGGCGGCCGGCTGGTGGTGCTCGCCCAGGTGGGCGTGGACCGGGTCGACTGGGAGACGACGCTGGACGCGGACTCGGCCATCGCCGACGCGTGGGCCAGCCAGCAGCCGCACACCGCCGCCCGGTCGCAGGCCCGCTCGCACCGCGCCGGCGACGTCTCCGCCCTGATCGTGCCGCTGGTGGCCGGGGTACGCACGGTCGGCCTGGTGGTGCTGGAGGCGGACGCGGCGCAGGCGTACCCGAGCGAGGTGATGTACCGGGTGACCGGGCTGACCCGCCCGGCCGCGCTGCGGCTGGAGGCGGCGCTGCTCTTCGACGAGGTCCGCTCGCTGGCCACCAACGAGGAGCGGCAGCGGCTGGCCCGGGAGATCCACGACGGGGTGGCCCAGGAGCTGGTCATGGTCGGCTACGGCATCGACAACGCCCTGGCCACCGTCCACGACGACGCCGAGGAGACCGCCGAGAGCCTGCGTGCGCTGCGACACGAGGTGACCCGGGTGATCACGGAGCTGCGGTTGAGCCTGTTCGAGCTGCGCAGCGAGGTGGACCGGCACGGCGGCCTGACCGCCGCTATCGCCGAGTACGCCCGCACCGTCGGCGCCTCCGGCGGGCTGCGGGTGCACCTGTCGCTGGACGAGTCCACCGCCCGGCTGCCCGCCGCCACCGAGGCCGAGTTGCTGCGCATCGCCCAGGAGGCGGTCACCAACGCGCGCAAGCACGCCGGCGCGTCGAATCTCTGGGTCACCTGCGAGGTCGACCCGCCGTACGCGCAGATCGAAGTGTCGGATGACGGTCAGGGGATGGCTGACCAGCGCTCCGACGGGCACTACGGTCTTGCGATCATGGCCGAGAGGGCGGAACGTATCCGGGGCCGGTTGGAGATCAGGCCGCGGCAACCGAGCGGCACGACCGTCGCGGTGGTGCTCGGCTCGTCGCCCCGGCGCGATAACGTGCGCGGTAGCGCAGCCGTTGCAGAAGGGGAGTAACCCGAGGATGACCACAAGTCCGACACCGGCCACCCGTACCAAGGTTCTCCTTGTCGACGATCACGACCTCATCCGCAAGGGCCTGCGGCACGCGTTCGAGCGTGACCGCCAGTTCGAGGTCGTCGGGGAGGCGGCCACGGCGGCGGAGGGCGTACGCCAGGCCGGTGCGCTGCAGCCCGATGTGGTGATCATGGATCTGCGGCTGCCCGACGGCAGCGGCCTGGAGGCCACCCGGGCACTGCGCAAGTCGAGTGCCTCGATGGGCATCGTCGTGCTCACCATGTACGCCGGCGACGACCAGCTCTTCGGGGCCCTGGAGGCCGGGGCCAGCGCCTTCGTGCCCAAGACCGCGCCGGCCGACGAGGTGGTGGCCGCCGCCCGGCACGCCGCCTCCTCGCCCAGCGCCTTCACCGCGGCCGACCTGGCCGAGGCGATGAAGCGGCGGCTGGCGCCGTCCGGGCCGCAGCTCTCGCCGCGCGAGGGGCAGGTACTGCGGCTGCTCGCCGACGGGATGAGCGTGGCGGGCATCGCCAAGCAGCTCTTCGTCAGCGAGTCCACCGCCAAGACCCACATCTCGAAGCTCTACGAGAAGCTCGGCGCGGCCAACCGGGCGCAGGCGCTGATGACCGCGCTGCGGCTCGGCCTGCTCGAGGCCCCGGACGCGCCGAAGTTCTGACGCCCCCGGCGACGACGCACCACCGGCAGGCCCGCGCCCCCGACGGGGTCGACGCGGGCCTGCCGTCGTCGCATCGAGTGGCGTCGTCACGGGGCGGGGCGGCGCGCTATGGTCTCCCCGGCTATCAGCCGGCAGAATACCGGCGCGGGCAACGGGGTCCGCACGCGACAGGAGGGGCAAGCGCATGCAGCGGCCGGACTGGGCACCCGACGAGATCGACATCGAGCGCCCGAGCGTGGCCCGCATGTACGACTACTATCTGGGCGGCTCGCACAACTTCGCGGTCGACCGGGCCGCCGCCCAGAACATGGTGGCGGCGGTGCCGGAGGCCCCGCTGATGGCGCAGGCCAACCGGGCGTTCCTGCGTCGCGCGGTGCAGTTCCTCCTGGACGCCGGCGTGCGGCAGTTCCTGGACATCGGCTCGGGCATCCCGACCGTCGGCAACGTGCACGAGATCGCCCAGCGCGACGCCCCCGACGCCCGGGTGGTCTACGTCGACGTGGACCCGGTGGCGGTGGCCCACAGCCGGGAGATCCTGGAGGGCAACGACCGCGCCGTGGTGGTGCAGGAGGACCTGCGCCGACCCGAGCGCATCCTCGCCCACCCCGACGTACGCCGGCTGCTCGACTTCGACCAGCCGATCGCCGTGATGATCGTGGCGGTGCTGCACTTCGTGCCGGACGACGACCGGCCGGCCGAGCTGCTGCGGACGCTGCGGGAGGCGCTGGCGCCGGGCAGCCACCTGGTGCTCTCGCAGGCCAGCGGCGACGGCCGCGGCGACGACGAGCGCAGCGAGGCCGAGCGGGTCTACCGGCGGACCGACAACCCGCTGTGGATCCGCAGCCGGGCGGAGCTGACCGCCCTCTTCGACGGCTTCGAGCTGGTCGACCCCGGCGTGGTCTGGGTGCCGCAGTGGCGCCCGGAGTCGCCGGACAGCGCCGAGGACGCCGAGCGGGCCGCCTTCATCGGTGGCGTCGGGCGGCTCGGTGGGTGAGCCGCCGGGGGCGGCCGCCGTCGCCCCTCCCGCCCCCGCGCCGCGGCCCCCGTCCCGCCCGGGCGTCTTCGCCCGGGCGTGGGCCAAGGCCGTCTCCGGGACCAGCTACCTGCCGATGACCCAGGCGCAGCTCGAGGCGCTGCTGCAGGAGCACACCGAGCGGCTCGCGGCGGCGCTGCTGTCCGAGCCGATCGACCTGCGGGTCGGGCACCGGGTGGGCACGGAGCTGGTGGCCGCGCACATCGCCTCGGCCGAGGCGCTGGGTCGGACGATCGAGGTCGTCCAGCTCCGGCTGGCACGCGATCTCGGGCTGGTGGGCGAGGAGGTCGAGGACCGGCTCGCCCGGCTGCTGGCCGCCGTGGCGACCGGCTACGCCCGCGCGCTGCGGGACCGGACGCTGGACGAGCAGGAGTCGATCCGCCGGGCCGCGATGACCGCCCGGGCGGAGGCGGAGCGGGCGCTGCGCAGCAGCGAGGCGCGCTTCCGCCACCAGGCGACCCACGACCCGCTGACCGACCTGCCCAACCGCACCCTGTTGACCGAGCGCCTCAGCGCGGCGATCGACTCCCCCGCCGGGGGCGCGGAGCGCCTCGGCATCTGTTTCCTGGACCTCGACCGTTTCAAGGTCGTCAACGACTCGCACGGCCACCAGGTCGGCGACGGGCTGCTGGTGGCGGTGGCGGGCCGGCTCCGTCGGGCCCTCGACGGGCACCTGGTCGCCCGGCTCGGCGGGGACGAGTTCGTCGTCCTGGTCGAGGGCACCAGCGGCACCGGAGACGTCGTCGCCGTGGCCGAGGCCGCGCTCGCCGCGGTACGCGAGCCGGTGCTGGTGGACGGGCACGAGCTGAGCGTCTCGGCGAGCATCGGCATCGTCGAGCGGAAGGTCGCCGGCACCTCACCCGGGGACCTGATGCGGGCCGCCGACAGCACGCTGCACTGGGCGAAGGCCGCCGGCGGTGCCCGCTGGGCGCTCTACGACGCCGACCGGGACCGCCAGGACCTGGCCCGGTACGCGCTCTCCGCGGCGATCCCGGCCGCGCTGGAACGGGGCGAGTTCTACCTCGACTTCCAGCCGCTGACCTCGCTGCACGACGGCCGGGTGCTCGGCATGGAGGCGTTGGTGCGCTGGCGGCACCCGGAGCTGGGCGTCCTGCGTCCCGACAGCTTCATCGGGCTGGCCGAGGAGACCGGCCTGATCGTCCCGCTCGGCGGGTGGGTGCTGGCCGAGGCCTGCCGGCAGGCGGAGAGCTGGACCGCCGGCGACGGGCCGGCGCCGTTCGTCAGCGTCAACCTGGCCGTGCGGCAGGTACGCCGCCCCGGCCTGGTCCAGGAGGTGCTCGCCCTGCTGCGGCACACCGGCCTGTCGCCGGAGCGGCTGCAACTGGAGATCACCGAGAGCACCATGATGAGCACCGCCGAGGAGCCCGTACGCGCGCTGCGGGTGCTGGCCGACCTCGGGGTCCGCATCGCCATCGACGACTTCGGCACCGGCTACTGCAACCTGGCCTACCTGCGCGACCTGCCGGTGACCGAGCTCAAGGTGGCCGGACAGTTCGTGGCCGGGCTGCGGGCGCCGGAGCCCCGGGCCGACGAGCGGATCCTCGCCTCGCTGGTGTCGCTGGCGCACGCGCTGGACCTGACCGTCACCGCCGAGGGCGTCGAGACGGCCGAGCAGGCCGAGCGGCTGCGGGCGATCGACTGCGACGCCGGCCAGGGCTGGCACTTCGGCCGCCCGGGCTCCGCCGAGCGCGTCCTGGCCCGCCTGCGCTGACGGTCGCCACAGCGGGCGGCCCCGGCCACCTCCGGCGGCTGCCGGGCCGGCCACCCACGCCCCCTCGCGCGGGATGACGACGCCGGTCGGGTCCGGGGCGTCTCCGTCGCGGTCGACGCGCCCGGGACGCGTGGCCCGACCGCTCGACGCGCCGGAGCGCCGTCAGCCGGCGAGCAGGGCGGCCATCCGCTGCGCCTGCGCCTCCCAGCGCCACTCCCGCTCCACCCACGCGCGCCCGGCCGCGCCGAGCCGCCGGGCCAGGTCCCGGTCGGCGAGCAGGGTGGCCACCCGGTCGGCGAGCTGGGCCACGTCCCGGCCGCGGACCACGAACCCCGTCTCGCCCTCGCGGACCGCGTCCGGGGCGCCGCCGGAGTCCCCGGCGACCACCGGCAGGCCGGTGGCGGAGGCCTCCAGGTAGACGATCCCGAGCCCCTCGACGTCGAGACCGCGGTTGCGGGTGCGGCACGGCATCGCGTAGACGTCGCCGGCGGCGTAGTGGGCCGGCAACTCGGCCGACGGGACCGAACCGGTGAAGACCACGTCCCGCTCGACGCCCGTCTGGCGGGCCAGCTTCTCCAGCGTGGCCCGGTAGGGCCCGCCCCCGACCACCAGCAGCGCGACGTCGGGCACCCGGCGACGGATCTCGGGCAGCGCCCGGATCAGCATGTCCTGCCCCTTGCGCGGCACCAGCCGCGACACGCAGACCACCACCGGACGGTCGACCAGCCCGAGCCGGCGCCGCACCGGTTCGCCGTCGACCGACGGGTGGTAGGCGTCCACGTCCACCCCCGGCGCGAGCCGGCGCAGCTCGGTCACCCCGTGCAGCGCCCGCTCCAGCCGCACCCGGGTGTACTCGCCCAGGTAGGTCGTCACGTCGACCCCCCGCCCGATCCGGCGCAACGCGGCCCGCGCGGCCGGCAGCGCCGCCCAGCCGACCTCGTGCCCGTGGGTCTGTGCCACCGCCCGGCGGATGCCCGTGCGGCGGCGCAGGCCGGCCGCGAGCAGCCCGAGCGGGGCCGCCGCGCCGAACCACACCGTGTCGCAGTCGTACGCCCGCGCCAGCCGGGCGGCCCGGCGGGCGACCGACGGGGTGGGCAGCAGCACCCGCGTGCGGTCCCGGACCACCTCGAACGGCTGGTCGGCGTCGAACTTCTCCGCGCCCCGCCACGTCGAGGCGTAGACCACCACCGACCCGGGCGGCTGGCGCACCGCGAGGTTGTGCACGAAGGACTGGATCCCGCCGGGGCGGGGCGGGAAGTCGTTGGTGACCAGCAGCGTGCGGCTCATCGGCCGGCCTCCCTGGCGTGGGCGCGGGCGGCGGCGATCCGCTCGACCGTGGACGGGTGCGTGGCGGAGTAGAGGTATTCCCAGCGCGGCGGGTCGGGGTCGGCGAGGTTGATCCCGGCGAGCCGGCGCTGCATCGCCTCGAAGGCGGCCGGGTCGCCGGTCAGCGCGAGCGCGTGCGCGTCGGCGCGCGCCTCCACCCGCCGCGACATCAGCGCCTGCACCGGCGCGGAGACCAGCCCGGCCACCGTCACCAGGGCGAGCAGCATCGGGAACGCGCGCGGCTGGGCGACCGAGTCGACGCCGGCCAGGCGCAGCAGCGGGCCGGAGGAGCCGAGCAGGTAGAGCGCGACCACCGCGGCGGCGGCGCCCAGCGCCCCGGTCAGCGTGCCGACCGGGACGTCCCGGTCCTTGGCGTGCCCGAGCTCGTGCGCCACCACGGCGGTCACCTCGGCGGGCGTCGCCTCGCGCAGCAGCGTGTCGTAGACCACCACCCGCCGGGTCGGCCCGAGCCCCGAGACGTACGCGTTCACCGCCCGGGTCCGGCGGGAGGCGTCGGCGACCAGCACGTCGCGTACCGGGACGCCGTCGCGCGCCGCCAGCTGCATCAGCTGGGCGCGCAACGGACCCTGCTCCATCGGGGTGAACCTGTTGAACACGGGTTCCACCAGCACCGGCAGCACGAAGGAGAGCAGCACCACCAGGGTCGCCGCCCCGGCCGCGCCGAACGCCCACCACCAGCGCGGCGAGAGCCGGATGACGGTGTAGAAGCCGAGCAGCGCGAGCGCGCCGATGACCGCGCTGACCGCGTACGACTTGAGCAGGTCGGCCGCCCAGCCGCTCCAGCCGTTGGTGCTCAGCCCGTAGCGGGTGAGCACGCTCTGGCGCCAGGCGGCGAACGGGAGGGTGACCAGGTCGGCGACGAGTACCACGGCGAGCCCGCCGAGCACCGCCTGGGCGGCCCAGTGGCCGCCGAAGGGACGGCCCGCGAGCTCGACCAGCCGGCTGCCCAGCGGGGTCAGGCCGAGCGCCAGGGCCACCAACAGGCCGAGGGCGATCGCGGCCCAGCCGGCGGGGCGCAGCGCGGAGCGGAACTCCCGGCTGCGGGCCACCTGCTCGGCGGGGAGGTCGCCCAGCGCGGCGAGCTGGTCGGCCCGGGGGGCGGGCGGCCGGTGCCACGGGATCAGCAGCACCGCGGTCACCACCAGGGCCACGGTCAGCGCGACGAGCGACAGCACCGCCCAGCCGCGCGGGCTCACCGCCGTCCGCCCGAGGTCGCCCCGTGCCGGCGCCGACGGCCGGCGACGCCGCCGGTGGGGCCCGTCCGACGGCGGCCCGCGACGCCGCCGGTCGCGGCGGGGCTCTCGCCGTCGCGTCGTACCCGCGTCATGCCGCCGCTCCCTCCGCCGTGACCGCCCATCCTATTGCCCGCCCGACGGCCACCGCGCCGCGCCGGCACCGGCGTCGCGACCCCCTCCGCCGTGACCGCCCGGAAAGGCCGGACCGGCGGTCACGCGCGGGGGCACACCGCCGGACGACCTGAACGGCACGGCGCCCGACGGCACGAAGCCACGGCGGGCGCAGGGCGGCCGGGCGACGCCACGGCGGGCGCGGGGCGACGCGGCGGCCCGGCGACCGCCCGAAGGGCCGCCCGGCCGGCCAGGGACCCGCTAGGCGGCCCGGTGCCGCCGGGCGGGGCGTCGGACCGGCCGGGGGTCGGGCAGCACCTCCACCTCGAACCCCGCCCGGGCGAACACCTCGATCGCTCGGGCCTCGGGGCCACCGAGCCGGGCGGTCGGGGACGAATCGTCGAGCAGGGCGGTCACCAGACAGTCGGAGCAGCCGCTCCCCCGGATCCCGCACCCCGCGCAGTCGATGAGCATCTCGCCTCCTGGTGCGCTGCGGCGACCGGGCGGGGCGTCACCGTCGCCGCCCGGGCACCGTCGGTCACGACGACGCTAGGCGGGGGGTACGACAGAAAAGGGACAACGGGGTCGCGGAGGGCCCGAAAGCGATCAAGAGCGCCCGATCAGGACCGGGACAGCCGCCGCAGCAGCGAGTCGGCGCCGAGCGGGTACGCGCCGTGTCGGCGTACGCCGTCGGCGACCTCGCGGTCCGAGGAGACGACCACCACGGGACGGCCCGGCGGCTCGGCCCGGACGAGGCGCCGGATCAGCTCGTCGGCGGTCTCCCCCTTGCGGGAGAAGAGCACCCGCACGCCGCGCGGCGCGGGCGGCAGCCCGTGCATCCGCTCCGCGCCGTCGAAGACCACGGTGACCTCGTCGCCGGTCTGCGCGGCGATCCCGCCCAGGCCCGTGATCAGCCGCTTGCGCTGCTGCTCCAGCGACATCTCGCCGAAGCCACGCTTGGTCACGTTGTAGCCGTCGACGACCAGGTGGGCCCGGGGCAGGGCGAGCAGCTGGTCGAGGCGGGCCGGGTCGTCGGTGTCCCGGGCGCGGGTCGCGGCGCCGGCCGCCGTGCCGCCGGGCTGCTCGGCGAAGGCGTCGGCGACGAAGTCGGCGGGCAGCTTCTCGACCGGGTCGAGGGCCAGCTCGCGGCGGAGCCCGACGGCAGCCTGGCCGATGGTCTCCAGCAGCAGCCAGAGCCGCGCGTCGTCGACCGAGCGTGCCTCCTTGGCGCTGGCCCGGGCGACCCCGGCGGCCGACTCCGCCTCGGCCAGCCGGGCCCGGACCCGGCGCAGCTCCGCGTCGGCGTCCGCCGCCGCCCGGGCTGCCCGGCCCCGCTCGGTGGCGAGCAGCTCGGCGGCCTTGCGTTCGCGGGCCTGTGTCTCCCGCAGGGACCGGGTCAGCTGGCGGGACTCCTCGCGCAGCTGACCGAGCTCCTCGCGGACCCGGGCCAGCTCGTCGCGGAGCTTCTCCGCCTCGACCCGGGCCACCGCCCGGTCGTGCTCGGCGCGGCCGGCCCGCTGCTCGGCCTCGCGGACCAGCTCGGCGACGACGGCGCTGTCGGCCTCGGCGCGGACCGCCGCGCCGCTCGCCTCGATCAACTCCCGCCAGCCCCGCGGCCGGGCCAGGTAGGCCAGCGCCGCCACCTCGACCGGGTCGGCCGCGGCCGGCGCGGTGCCCTCCAGCACCGCCGTCCCCAGGTCGCCGGTGTCGGCGAGCACCCGGGCGGTGATCCGCTGCCGGAACAGCGGGTCGGCGGTCAGCTGGGCGGCGATCACCGGAGCACCGAGCCGGGCGCGGCGGTTGGGGGCGAACTTGGCGACCCGCCGCAGTGGCACCGGCACCTCGTCGGCCGGCAGCCCCGGCAGCACGGCCGCCGTGAGCGCCACGATGCGCTGCCGGACGGGCTCGGGCAGGACGGGCTCCGGCTCGGCGAGAGCCCGCTCGGCGGCCTGGCCGGTCTCCTCGGGGGCGGCCCCAGCACCGGCGTCACCCGCGGCGTCGACCGACTCCTCCCGGGGGAGGTGGTCGTCGTGCGGCTCGGTGAGGGGCATGTGGCAAGTCTCCCACCGCGACCGGGCCCACCGCCCGGTGAGTGAGCCGATCTCTCATCCTAGACCGGTGGTGACGCCTGGGACCGCAGGGACGGGAGTGTCGGACCGGAACGTTACGGTGCCGCCGATGGCACAGACCGAGTACGTCCAGGAGCCGCTGGCCGGTTTCGACCCGGGCGCGGGCGGGATCGACCCGGCGTTGCCGCTGTACGCGACGACGTTCGTGGTGGTCGACCTGGAGACCACCGGCGGCGCGCCGGACGGCGGCGGGATCACCGAGATCGGTGCGGTGAAGGTGCGCGGCGGCGAGGAGCTGGGCGTGCTGGCCACCCTGGTCAACCCCGGCGTGCCCATCCCGCCGTTCATCACCGTGCTCACCGGCATCACCCAGGCCATGCTGGTGCCGGCCCCGCCGATCGAGCAGGTGCTGCCGAGTTTCCTGGAGTTCATCGCCGACGCGGTGCTGGTCGCCCACAACGCCCCCTACGACGTGGGGTTCCTCAAGGCGGCGTGCGCGAAGCACGGCTACCGCTGGCCCAACCCGCGGGTGCTCGACACGGCCGCGCTGGCGCGCCGCGTGCTGACCCGCGACGAGGTGCCCAACCGCAAGCTCGGCACCCTGGCGGCCTTCTTCCACACCGCGACCCAGCCGACCCACCGGGCCCTCGACGACGCCAAGGCCACCGTCGACGTGCTGCACGGGCTGATCGCCCGCCTCGGCGGGCACCGGGTCGACACGGTGGGCGAGGCGATCGAGTTCGCCCGCGCCGTCACCCCGACCCAGCGGCGCAAGCGGCACCTGGCCGAGGGGCTGCCCAAGGCGCCGGGCGTCTACATCTTCCGCGCCGCGGACGACCGACCGCTCTACGTCGGCACCTCCGGCGACATCGCCACCCGGGTGCGCAGCTACTTCACGGCGGCGGAGAAGCGGGCCCGGATCTCCGAGATGCTCGCCGCGGCCGAGCGGGTGGAGGCGGTGGAGTGCGCCCACTCGCTGGAGGCGGAGGTCCGCGAGCTGCGGCTGATCGGGGCGCACGCCCCGCCGTACAACCGGCGGTCGAAGTTCCCCGAGCGGGTGCTGTGGCTGAAGCTGACCGACGGGCCCTACCCCCGGCTGTCGGTGGTCCGGGCCATCTCCCCCGGCGACGCCGCCTACCTCGGCCCGTTCAGCTCCCGCCGGGGGGCGGAGCTGGCCGCCGCCGGGTTCCACGACGCCGTGCCGCTGCGGCAGTGCACCCACCGGCTCTCGCTGCGCACGGTCACGCCGGCCTGCGCGCTGGCCGAGCTGGGACGCTGCCCGGCGCCCTGCGAGCACCGGATCACCCCGGAGGAGTACGACATCCGGGCGGTCGCGCCCTTCCGCACCGCGACCACCAGCGATCCCCAGCCGGTGGTCGACGCCCTCCTCGCCCGCATCGAGGCGCTCTCGGGCGCCCAGCGCTACGAGGAGGCGGCGGTGGTGCGGTCCCGGCTGGCGGCGGTGCTGCGGGCCACGGTGCGCATGCAGCGGCTGACGGCGCTGAGCGGGATCGCCGAGCTGGCCGCCGCGCGCCCGGCGGCCCGGGGCGGCTGGGAGCTGGCCCTGGTGCGCCACGGCCGGCTGGCCGGGGCCGGCGTCTCGCCGCCGGGCGTCCACCCCCGACCGACGATCGCCGCGATCCGGGCGACCGCCGAGACCGTCCCGCCCGGGCACGGCCCGGTGCCGCACGCCACGGCCGAGGAGACCGAGCGGATCCTGTCCTGGTTGGAGCGACCGGAGACCCGGTTGGTGGAGATGTCCTCGGCGTGGGCGTCCCCGGTGGCCGGTGCGGCCCGCTACCGCGACCTGCTGGGCAAGGCCGAGAACGCCGCGTCCCGTCAAGTCTCGACCGAACGCCCATGACCAAGTGACCGATCGGACTACGTCGGCTCCCTTACTCTGTTAGAGAAGTGCAGTCCTGCCCGTTTCGTGGGCCTGCTCCCGGTTGCCGGGATGTCGGCGGCCGCGAGCCGGGGTGAGGAGGTGTCCCAGGTGGACGTCGACGCCGGACACGGCGCCGCCCTGGGGGGCGCCCTTCCGACCCAACCGGGCGAGCTGCCCCTGGCCCGCCGGCTCCGGTCGTTGCTGAGCTGGCCCACCGCCGACAACGACCCGGTCAGCCACCTGGTCCGGACCCACCGGACCATCCACCCCGGCACCGAGCCCTCCGTGCTGCGTCGGGCCTACACCATCGCCGAGAACATGCACCGTGGGCAGTTCCGCAAGAGCGGCGAGCCCTACATCACCCATCCGCTGGCGGTGGCGCAGATCTGCGCCGAGATCGGCATGGACGCCATCACGCTGGTCGCCGCGCTGCTGCACGACACCGTGGAGGACACCCGCTACACCCTCCAGGCCCTCGCCGAGGACTTCGGCCCCGAGGTGGCGCACCTGGTCGACGGGGTCACCAAGTTCGACAAGGCCTTCTACGGCAAGGCGGCCGAGGCCGAGACGATCCGAAAAATGATCATCGCGGCCGGCAAGGACGTCCGGGTCCTGATCATCAAGCTGGCCGACCGGCTGCACAACATGCGTACCCTCGGCGTCCGCTCCGCCGCCTCCCGGGAGCGGATCGCCCGCAAGACGCAGGAGGTGCTCGTCCCGCTCTGTGACCGGCTCGGCATCCAGACGCTCAAGCGGGAGCTCGACGACGTGGTGCTGCTGCACCTGGAGCCCGAGGAGCACGCCCGGATGGCCCGGCACGTGCACGACCGGCCAGGGTGGGACGCGTACCTCGACGAGGTGGTCAGCCAGACGAGGTCCGCCCTGCGCCGCAGCCGGGTCGACGCGGCGGTGACGCCCCGACCCCGGCACCTCTACTCGATCTGGAAGGACACCGTGGCCGGGGGGCACAGCGCCCCCTACGACCTGCCCCGCATCGCGATCGTGGTCGACGGCCCGGCGACCGACTGCTACGCGGCGCTGGGCGCGGTCCACGGCCTGTGGCGGCCGGTGCCCGGCCGGTTCAAGGACTTCATCGCCTCCCCCAAGAACAACCTCTACCGCTCGCTGCACACCAGCGTCTGCGGGCCTAAGAACCGCACCGTGGAGGTGCTGATCCGCACCGAGGAGATGCACCGCTCGGCGGAGTACGGCGTGGCCGCCGGCTTCCGCTTCCCGCGTTCCGGCGGTGGGACCGGCGTGGCCTGCGCCGACCAGCTCGACTGGCTGCGGCGGGTGCTCGACTGGGAGCAGGACGCGGCCGACCCGGCCCAGTTCCTCGAGTCGCTGCGCTGTGACCTCGCCGAGGCGCAGATCCAGGTCTTCGCCGACGGGCGGCAGATCGTGCTGCCGGCCGGGGCGACCCCGGTCGACCTCGCGTACGAGTTGGGCACCGCGCGCGGCGACCACTGCCTGGCGGCACGGATCAACGGCCGGCTGGTCCCGCTCTCCTCGGAGCTGGACGAGGGCGACGTGGTGGAGATCTTCACCGAGAGCGACGCCGCGAACGGCTTCGACGCCGACGTCGCGCCGCGCGGCCCCCGCAAGGAGTGGCTCGGCTTCGTCAAGTCGCCGCACGCGCAGATGCAGATCAGCCGGTGGTTCGCCGACCACAGCGAGCCGGGCATCTCCATCACCGACAAGGTCCGCCTGGGCCGGGCCACCATCGGCCTCGCCCTGCGCAAGCACGACCGGGGCCTGGCCAGCGACCTGCCGCTGCTGCGCCTCTCCGAGGAGCTGGGCTACCCCGACCTGGAGACGCTGCTGGTCGCGGTCTTCGACCGGGTGATCGAGCCGGACGCGGTGGTGTGCCAGCTCATCGACCTGGTGGACCACCGGCAGTGAGGGCGTGGGCCCGGGTCGTCCGAACGTTCCTCGCGGCCACTAGCCTGGAGGCATGATCCCCCGCTCCCGCGCCACCGGTCGGGCCGTCGCCTACCAGGTCTTCTACCGGCTGCCGCTGCCGGTGCGCCGCCGCCTGGTCCGGCTGGCCGTGCCGAAGTACATCGTCGGCGCGGTCACCCTCGTGCGCGACAGCGAGGCCGCGGGAGCGGGCCGGCTGCTGCTGCTGCGCCAGCCGCCCGGCAAGGGTTGGGGGCTGCCCGCCGGCCTGTTGCAGAAGGGCGAGGCCCCGGTGGTGGGCGCTGCCCGGGAGCTGCACGAGGAGTCCGGCATCCGGCTCTCGCCCCGGCAGTTGCGCCCCGCCGTCCCGAACGCGGTGGTGCACGCCAAGGGCTGGGTGGACGTCGTGTTCACCGCCGAGGTGCCGGCGTCCACCACGGAGCTGAAGGTCGACGGCGCCGAGGTCTTCGAGGCCGCCTGGCACCCGCTGGACGACCTGCCCAAGCTGACCTGGCCCACGGCCCGGCTGCTCGCGTACTACGACATCGGGCCGCTGGCCGGGCAGTTCCCGCCGCCGGTACCCGACATCCGCCCGTGAACGCCGGCCGGGCCGAGCTCTGCGCGGTGGTGCTCGCCGCCGGCGAGGGCACCCGGCTGCGACCGCTGACCGAGCGACTGCCCAAGGCGCTCTGCCCGGTGGGCAACGTCCCGCTGCTCGACCGGGCGCTGGACCGGCTGGCCGGGCTCGGCCTCGTCGGGCCCGACCGGGTCGCGGTCAACGCCTGCTACCTCGGCGCGCAGGTCGTCGACCACGTCGGCAGGCGCGCCCACCTCTCGGTCGAGCCGGGCGACCCGCTCGGCACCGCCGGGGGCGTGGCGAACCTGCGGGACTGGATCGCCGGGCGCGGGGTGCTGGTGGGCAACGCCGACGCCTACCTCGCCGACCCCGGTCGTCGCCCGGGCCCCGACATCGCCGCGCTGCTGCACGGCTGGGACGGCGACTCCGTACGCCTGCTCGGCCAGCCCGCCCCCGACCCTACGGCGCCGGGCACCTTCGACGGCCACGTGTTCACCGGCTTCTCGCTGCTGCCGTGGCGGCTCGTACGGGAGCTGCCGCCCGGGTTCGGCGACCTCGTCCGGGCGGTCTGGCGCCCGGCGGAGGCGGCCGGCGCGCTGAGCGTCGTGCCCTACCCCGGCACGTTCTACGACACCGGCACCCCCGCCGACTACCTGGCGGCCAACCTGCACGCCGCCGACGGCGGCAACCTGGTGGACCCGACGGCGACGGTGACCGGCCGTTGCCGGACGGCGGTGGTAGGGGCGGGCGCGGTCGTGCGCGGCGACGTGGAACGCGCGGTCGTCTGGCCCGGCGCCACCGTCGGGCCCGACGAGCGGCTCCGCGACGTGGTGCGTGCCGGCACGGCCCTCACCGTCCCCGGCACACCGCCGTCCCCCGGCCGCGGGAGCATCTAGCATGGGCGACGACGCCGACGAACGGAGAAATGCCCCGTGATCACCGCGATCGTGCTGATCGACTGCGCCACCGACTCGATCCCCGAGGTGGCCGAGACCCTGGCCAACCTGCCCGGCGTCAGCGAGGTCTACTCGGTGGCCGGCCACGTCGACCTGATCGCGATGGTCCGGGTCCGGGAGTTCGACCAGATCGCCCAGGTGATCGCCGGCCACATCTCCAAGGTGCCGGGGGTGCTCAACACCGAGTCGCACATCGCCTTCCGGGCGTACTCGCAGCACGACCTGGAGTCGGCGTTCGCGATCGGCCTCGCGAACGCCGACTGACGCGCGCGCCCGACGGCCGGTCCACCCGTGGGGCGGACCGGCCGTCGTGTCACCCGCGCGACGTCAGCTCTGTGTGGGAGCCGGCGTCTCGAAGGTGCCGCCCGGAGCCGGCGACTCGGTGGTGCCGCCCGGAGCCGGGGTCCCGGTGGTGCCGCCCGGAGCCGGCGTCGTGCCGCCCGGGCCCGGGGTGCCGCTGGCGCTGGTCTGCGGCACCGGGATGCCCATCTGCTCCGCCAGCTGCACGAGCGCGTCGTAGTGCGCCTGCAGCGTCGGCAGCGCGGTCTGGGCCAACTGGACCACCGACGGTTCGGAGCCCTGCGAGATCTCCGTCTGGGTGGCCTGGATGGACTGGACGTGCCCGGCCAGCTCGCTGGTCACCCAGAGCCGGTCGAACTCCTCGCCGCTGGCGTTGTTCAGCTGGTCGATGACGGCCTGCTGATCCGCGGTGGGCTCGCTGGGCAGCTGCACACCGAGCTGTGACGCGGTCTGTTGCACCGTCTGGTCGAGCTGGGTGTGGTCCGTCTTGAACCGGGCGCCCAGGTCCTTGACCCCCTGGTTCTGGCCCTTCTGCTGCGCGAGGTCACCCGCGGTGATCTCGAACAGGTTGACCTGGTGCACGGCCTGCAGGTACTGGGTGTCCTGCTGTGACGGCTGCACGGCGGCCTGCGCCGCCGCGGCCGGCGCGAAGCCCACCAGCACCAGCGCGGCCAGCAGACCGAGGCGTTTGATTCCCAACATGCTTCCTCCCCCTGAGACGTTGGACCGCACGGATACCCGGCTGACCGGGGTTATTCCTGCGATCCCCCGTCCCGGGCGGCGACGGAGCCACCCGCCCGTGTCGACCCGTCGAGGGGCGGAAACGGACGTGGCGCCCGCCGGAGGACTCCGGCGGGCGCCACGTCGAGGTGTCGCGAGGTCAGCGGCGGCTTCCGCCGCTGCCGATCTCCTCCCGCTCCGGGCGGGAGGAGATCGGCGGGTGGCCGGGCGAGACCGGCGCCTCGGCCGGCCGCTCGATCGGGTAGAAGAAGCCCCGGATGGCCGGGCCGAGGGCGCCGAGCCGGTTCATCTTCTTCGGCACGACCCAGCCGGCGTACGGCAGCTCGCCGTGGCCGTCCGCGTGGCCGTCGACCGCCGCGAGCGGCTGGTGGACCTCCTCGAACCGACCGTCGGGCAGGCGCCGGATGATGCCGGTCTCGACACCGTGGGCGAGCACCTCCCGGTCGTGCTGCTGCAGGCCCAGGCAGAGCCGGTAGGTGACGTAGTACGCCAACGGCGGCACGAGGAGCAGGCCGATGCGGCCCGCCCAGGTCATCGCGTTCAGGCTGATCTGGAACTTGTCGGCGATGACGTCGTTGGCGCCGGAGAGGGTCAGCACGATGAAGAACGCGACCGCCATGGCGCCCAGGGCGGTCCGGGCCGGCACGTCCCGGGGCCGCTGGAGCAGGTTGTGGCTCCTGGTGTCCTTGAGGCGCCGGGCCTCCAGGAACGGGTAGAGCGTCGACAGGCCCACCAGGATGCCCGGCAGCACGACCGTCGGCCAGAACAGCGGCGGGATCACGTACCCGTCGCCGATCGGGATGTTGATCTCCCAGGCGGGCATCAGCCGGGTCGAGCCGTCGAGGAACATGACGTACCAGTCGGGCTGGCTGGCCGCGGAGACGACCCACGCCTCGTACGGGCCGAAGAGCCAGATCGGGTTGATCTGGAACAGGCCGCCCATCAGCGCGACCACGCCGAAGACGACCATGAAGAAGCCGCCCTGCTTGAGCGCGTAGCGGGGGAACATCCGCTCGCCGACCACGTTGCCGTTGGTCCGGCCGGGGCCGGGCCACTGGGTGTGCTTCTGCTTGAAGACCAGGCCCAGGTGGGCGCCGATCAGCGCGAGCAGCAGGCCCGGGACGAGCAGCACGTGGGCGATGTAGAACCGGCTGATGATGATGGTGCCGGGGAACTCCCCGCCGAAGACCGACGAGGTGACCCAGGAGCCGACCACCGGGATGGAGAGCATGATCGCCGAGGCGATCCGCAGGCCGGTGCCGGAGAGGCCGTCGTCCGGCAGCGAGTAGCCGGTGAAGCCGGCGAGGAAGCCGACCCAGAACAGCAGCGAACCGATGATCCAGTTGGTCTCGCGCGGCTTGCGGAACGCGCCGGTGAAGAAGACCCGGAGCATGTGCACCACGATGGCGGCCATGAAGAGCAGCGCCGACCAGTGGTGCATCTGCCGCATGATCAGGCCGCCCCGGACGTCGAACGAGATGTCCAGGCTGGAGGCGTACGCGGCCGACATCGGCGTGCCCCGCAGCGGGGCGTAGCTGCCGTTGTAGACCACCTCGGTCATCGCCGGCTCGTAGAAGAAGGTCAGGAAGACCCCCGTCAGCAGCAGGATGACGAACGAGAACAGCGCGATCTCGCCGAGCAGGAAGGACCAGTGGTCCGGGAAGACCTTGTTCAGCAGCCGGCGCAGCGGGGTGGCCACCTGGAAGCGGTCGTCCACTCCCCGGGCGGCGTTGCCCGGCACTGCTGCCATGTCAAACTTGCGCCGTTTCACGGCCGCTCCCAGAAGTCGGGCCCGACGGTCTCGGTGTAGTCGGACTTGGCCACGAAGTAGCCCTCGGAGTCCACCTCGATCGGCAGCTGCGGCAGCCGACGGCTGGCCGGGCCGAAGATGGGCCGGGCGTTGTCGGTGATCAGGAACTGCGACTGGTGGCACGGGCAGAGCAGCCGGTTGGTCTGCTGCTCGTACAGGCTCGCCGGGCAGCCGGCGTGCGTGCAGATCTTCGAGTAGGCGGCGTAGTTGCCCCACATGTAGTCGCCGTGCCCGACCCGCTCGTTGGCCCGGCGCGACTCCTGCGCGTCGGAGTCCCGAAGGTGGATCAGCAGGGTCGGCGAGTCCGCGTGCTGGTTGCTCACGCCGTGCTCGATGCCGGGGAAGACGGTGAGCTGGCCGCCGCTGCTGATGTCCGCGGGGCGCACCGGCCGGCCGTCCTCACGGACCAGCCGGATCTTCTGGCCGCCCTCCGCCGGGGCGAACCCGGTGGTGAACATCTGGTTGTTCTTGTGCGGCTGGGAGATCAGGCCGCCGACCAGGGGCGCCGCGGCGACCGCGCCGAACGGCGCGAGGCCGGCCAGCAGCGAGATGCCGAGCAGCGGCCGGCGCTTCACGCCCAGCTCGTCGGCCATGTAGAGCATCGTCTGGCCGGTGATGGTCCGGTCGTCCTCGGAGACGGCACCCTCGTGCCGGTCCTGGATCGAGACCTCCTTCGGCAACAGCTTCTTGCCCCAGGTCAGGATGCCGAAGCCGATGCCGAGCAGGGCCACGCCGAGGGTGAGGCCGAGCAGCGGGGTGTACCACTTGTCGCCACCGCTGCCCGGGGTGTACTTCCACGGCCACCAGATGTAGATCACCAGGAAGGCGGTCGCCGCGAGGCCGGTCAGCAGGAAGAACGACGCGACCGTACGGGTCAGCCGGCGCTCGGCCTTGCTGCCCGGCGCGACCTGCGGCTCGTAGTGGACAATCTCGATGTCGTCCCGGCGCGCGCCCTCCAGGACGATGTCGAACTGGCTGAGCCCGGGGGTGTTCACGTCGAGCGGTTCCCGGCTCTGCTGGGCCTGGTGCTCGGTGTGCGTGGTCATGCCGTCACCTCGCTACGCGCGGTGCCGGGCTGCGGCACCAGGGCACTGAATCGGATGAGTCGACCGGTCACGACTTGCCCGCGATCCACAGGCTCGCGAAGACGAGCGCGACGATACCCACCAGGAAGATCGCCAGTCCCTCGGTGGACGGCCCGTACCGACCGAGGTTGAAGCCACCCGGATCCCGGTCGTGCTTCAGGGTCTCCTGGATGTAGGCGATGATGTCCGCCTTCTGGTCCGGAGTGATCTGGTTGTCGCCGAAGACCGGCATGTTCTGCGGGCCGCTCAGCATCGCGGCGTAGATCTGCCGGTCGGTGGCCGGGCGCAGGCTCGGCGCGTACTTGCCGGAGGAGAGGGCGCCGCCGCCGCCGCCGAAGGCGTGGCACTGGGCGCAGTTGATCCGGAACAGCTCGCCACCGGCGGCGAGGTTGCCGTCCGCGTGCAGGTTGTCGCCCTCGGGCACCACCGGGCCGCCGCCGAGCTCCTGGACGTACTGGGCCAGCTGGCGGACCTCCTCGTCGGTGAAGAGCTCCGGCTTGCGCTGGGCCTGGGCCTCCTGCCGGGCCATCGGCATGCGGCCGGTGCCGACCTGGAACTCGACCGAGGCCCCGCCGACGCCCACCAGGCTCGGCCCGCGTCCCTCGACGCCCTGGGCGTTGCGACCGTGGCAGGTCACACAGCTCACGTCGAACAGCGCCTTGCCCTCCGCGGCGGCACCGGTGAGCGGGGTGTCCTGCGCCTGCGCGCCGGGGGCGAAGACGGTGTAGGCGCCGCCGGCCAGCATCAACGCGGCGAGCAGCCGGACCGCGGCGCCCAGCCGGCGGCGGCCCCTGCTGCGCGCCGCGGGCCGCTCACGCAGCCGCGCGAGCAGACCGCGTCGGCGGTCGTTGTCAGAAGTCATGACCTGTGTCCTTAACCGGGTTGGACCTTGTCTCAGGGGACGGAGCGGCGGCGCGGTTCGTGACGCGCCAAGATCACTGAAGCCAGTAGATCATGGCGTAGAGCCCGATCCACACGACGTCGACGAAGTGCCAGTAGTAGGACACGACGATCGCCGACGTGGCCTGCGCCGGCGTGAACCGGCCCATGGTGGTGCGGATCATGAAGATGACGAAGGCGACCAGACCGCCGGCGACGTGCAGGCCGTGGAAGCCGGTGGTGAGGTAGAACATCGACCCGTAGCCGTCTTCGTTGATCTTGATGCCCCCGTGCACCAGCTCGCGGTACTCGTTGAGCTGGCCGAGGACGAAGATCAGGCCCATCACGAAGGTGACCGTGAACCAGCGCCGCAGCGCGTGGACGTCACCCTTCTCGGCGGCGAAGACACCGAGCTGGCAGGTCACCGAGGACAACACCAGGATCACCGTGAAGGTGGTCGCGTAGGGGATGTTGAGGTGCTCGGTGTGCTTCGCCCACTGCTCCGGCGCCGCCGCGCGGATGGAGAAGTACATCGCGAACAGCGCCGCGAAGAACATGAGTTCACTGGAGAGCCACACGATCGTCCCGACGCTGACCATGTTGGGTCGGGTCAGGGAGTGGATCCGGCTCTTGTCAATGGCTGGGGCCGCAGTCACGCGGTCATTATTGCCCCTGACCGGGGCCCGCGATCAGCGGGGGGCCAAACCCGTGGCATCCGCAGCCCGATCGGGGCAGTCCGGTTCGCCTGACCTAGGCTGAAAAGCGTGCTGCACGCCGATCCGATCTCCGCCGCAGCCCCGCTCGCCGCGCCGGCGGTGAGCGCGGCCACCCCACCGCCGTTCACCGTCACCTCGGTGTTCACCGAAACCAGGCTGGACAGCTGGCTGGCCGTCGGCCTGGTGCTCGCCGCCGGCGTCTACCTCTACGGGGTGCACCGCCTGCGGGTGCGGGGCGACCGGTGGCCGGTCGCCCGGACGGTCTTCTTCCTCGGCCCCGGCCTCGGCGGCATCGCGGCGGTCACGGTCAGCGGGCTGCACGCGTACGACACGGCGCTGCTCTCGGTGCACATGGTCCAGCACATGGTGCTCTCCATGATCTCACCGATCTTCCTCGCGCTGGGCGCCCCGGTGACGCTGGCCCTGCGTACCCTGCCGCCGCGGCCCCGCAAGCGGCTGCTGGCGGTCGTGCACAGCCGGATCGCGCGGATCTACAGCTTCCCGCTGGTGGCGTTCGCCATCTTCGTGGTGAACCCGTTCGCGCTCTACTTCACCGACCTGTACCGCTACACCCTCGAACACGCGTGGGCGCACGAGCTCGTGCACGCGCACTTCATCATGACCGGCTGCGTGTTCTTCTGGCCGCTGCTCGGGCTCGACCCGCTGCCGGGCCGCTGGCCGTACCCGGCCCGGGCGCTGCTGATGCTGCTCTCCGTGCCGTTCCACACCGTGCTGGGGCTCACCATCATGCAGAGCAGCACGCTCTTCGGCGGGGACTGGTACCCCTCGCTCGGGCTGACCTGGTCGGACCCGTGGCAGGACCAGGTGGTCGCCGGCGGCATCCTCTGGGCGGGCGGGGAGTTCGTCAGCGTGACCATGCTCGCCGTGCTGGTCGTGCAGTGGATGCGGCACGCCGAGCGGGAGGCCCGCCGGGTCGACCGCGACCTCGACCGCCAGGAGGCCCGCCAGCGCGCCGCCGAGTCCGCCGCCTGAGCGGGTCGGGCGTACGCCCCGACGCGCCCCGGGCGGACGTCGCAGACCTCACACCGACCGGTACGATCAGCGGGCAGCTACGAGGTGGGAGCCTGTCCAGCCAATGAGTGAGCACAGCGAACGAATGATCAAGCGCAGTGCGATGGTGCCCGACGACGGCACGGAGCGAAGCGGAGTGCCGGCATGAGCGATCGTCTTTGCACCGTCCTGCTCTACAGCAACGAGGCGCAGGTCCGCGACGGCATGCGGCTCGCCGTGGGCCCGCGCCCCGCGCCCGGTCTGCGGGTCGAGTTCGTCGAGGCGTCCACCTACGCCGAGTGCGTCCGGCTCGTCGACGACTACGAGATCGACCTGCTGCTGCTCGACGGCGAGGCGAGCCCGGGCGGCGGCATCGGCATCGCCCGGCAGATCAAGGACGACCGGGCCGACGCTCCCCCGACCTGCGTGGTGATCGCCCGCGCCGCCGACCGGTGGCTCGCGGCCTACGCCGAGGTCGACGCCACCCTGGTGCACCCGCTCGACCCGGTGACCACCGGCACCACGGTGGCCGAGCTGCTGCGGACGCACGCACCCGCCTGACGTCCCCCCGCCCCGGCCCGCCACGGCGCCGGACCGACCGGCGCCGGTTCCATCCCACCCGCATCTCGTACGCTCGGGAGGCCCGCCATGGGCGATCGGACCTGGCCGCACCTGCTCAACGCGCTGCTGCGCGGCGAGGAGCTCACCGCCGCCGACACCGCGTGGGCGATGGGCGAGATCATGGCCGGCTCCGCCGCCCCGGCGCAGATGGCGGGCTTCGTCGTCGCGCTGCGCGCCAAGGGCGAGACCTCGGCCGAGCTGGCCGGCCTGGTGGAGACGATGCTCGGTCGGGCGGTCCCGGTCGAGCTGCCGGCCGGACTCCGCGACACCGCCCTCGACGTGGTCGGCACGGGTGGTGACCTCGCGCACACGGTCAACATCTCCACCATGGCCTCGCTGGTGGTGGCCGGGGCCGGCGTCCGCGTGGTCAAGCACGGCAACCGGGCGGCCTCCTCCTCGTGCGGCACCGCCGACGTGCTGGAGTTTCTCGGGGTGCCGCTCGACCTGGGTCCGGAGGGGGTGGCCCGCTGCGTGGCGGAGGCCGGCATCGGCTTCTGCTTCGCGGCCCGGTTCCATCCCGGGATGCGGCACACCGGCCCGGTGCGCCGGGAGCTGGGCGTGCCCACCGTCTTCAACTTCCTCGGCCCGCTGACCAACCCGGCCCGGCCGCGCGCCGCGGCGGTCGGCTGCTTCGACCGCCGGATGGCTCCGGTGATGGCCGGCGTCTTCGCCGCCCGGGGCGACTCGGTGCTGGTGATGCGCGGTGAGGACGGCCTGGACGAGTTCACCACCGCCGCACCCACCCGGGTCTGGGTGGCCCAGGGCGGCACCGTACGGGAGACGCTGCTGGACGCGACGGACCTCGGGGTGCCCCGGGCGACCCTGGCCGACCTGCGGGGCGGAGACGCGGCCTACAACGCCGCCGTGGTCCGCCGGCTGCTGGCCGGCGAGACCGGCCCGGTGCGCGACGCCGTCCTGGTCAACGCGGCGGCCGCGCTGGCCACCCAGGGGCCGCTGGACGGCGATCTCGCCGACGCGCTGCGGGCCGGGATGGACCGGGCGACCGAGGCCGTCGACTCCGGGGCCGCCGCCCGCGTCCTCGACCGCTGGATCGAGGTCGCCCGGGCGCTCTGAGGGCCGGGGCGGCTGGCGGCGCGGAAGTTGTCGGACCTCCGTGGGAAACTACAGCTGAGTGATTCCCACATCCGTCCTGCGCCGTGTGCGCGGCACTCCCGAGGACGTGCGTCGCACCCCGCGGGACCGCAACGAGAGGAGACGCCCGTGTCGGAGCGCGAGCTCTACTGCGACACCTGCGAGGGCGTCGAGCCGTTCGAGGCGCCGCCGTGCGCCGACGGCCACGACGCCGACTGCCCCGAGCTGGTCTGCACGGGCTGCGGCGCGGCCGTGCTCATCGCCACGTTCGCGTTCCGCCCGACGCGCCTGGCCGACCGGCGCCGCCGCCGCCCGCCGGCGCACCGGCGCGCCGCCTGACCCCTCGGTGCCGCGGCGTGGACCGCGCCACGCCGCGCCCCGGCCGCGCCGAACCGAGTTGGCCGCCCAACCGGTCTGGTGTCGGTCACCCACCCTCGCCGGCCGCGTCCGGCGAGGGCCCGGCCAGCAGCCACAGTCCGTGGACCCCGTCACGACCGAAGGCCCGCCTCCCGAGGGAGGCGGGCCTTCGACACGCTCGCGGGCCGCGCGCACGCGACCGCCGGGTCAGTGCTCGGCGGTGCGCCGCGTGCCGCTGTAATACTCGAAGAGCAGGCCGCAGACGGCGAACGTGACCGCCACCATGCCGAGGCCGAGCAGCCAGAACTGCCAGAACGCCAGGCCGAAGCCGGCGAGCGCGACGGCCACCGCCAGGCCGAGCGGCCAGTAGCTGCCCGGGCTGAAGAAGCCGATCTCGCCCGCGCCGTCGGCGATCTCACCGTCCGGCCGGTCCTCCGGGCGCAGATCGATGCGGCGGGAGACGAACCAGAAGAAGCCGCCGCACATGGAGCAGAGCAGGAAGCTCAGCAGCAGGGCGACCGTGCCGACCCACTCGACCTGGCCACCGGCGTCGGCGGCGGTCCACCCGCCGTAGAGGAAGGTGGCGAAGAGCAGGAACCCGGCGATGACCAGGAAGATACGCCACTCGGTCTTCATGCCCGATCCCTCAGCTTCCCGCGCCGGCCGGCGCGTCGTCGGGGTTGAAGTTCGCCTCGGTGCGGCGGGTCTCGAACGGCTTGGTGGTCTTCGCGTACGGGTCCTCGCCGATGGCCGTCAGCGCCTCCTGCGTGGAACGGCCGTCCCGCTTGGCCGCCAGGAACTGCTCGTACTTCTCCGGGGAGACGACCCGTAGCTCGAAGTTCATGAACGCGTGGTAGCTGCCGCAGAGCTCGGCGCAGCGGCCGACGTAGGCGCCCTCGGCCTCCAGCTTCGAGACCTCGAACACGTTGCGGATCTTGCCCGGCATCACGTCGCGCTTGAACAGCAGCTCCGGCACCCAGAACGAGTGGATGACGTCGCGGCTGGTCTGCTCGAAGCGGATGGAGCGGTCCGTCGGCAGCACCAGGATCGGGATGACCTCGCTGGTGCCCAGCACGGAGGCGACGGTGTTGGCGTCGCGGCCCTGGCCGTCGCGGTAGTTGAACTGCCAGTTCCACTTGAACGCGACCACCTCGACCGTGATGTCGGGGTTCTTGGTCGTCCGCACCACGTCGGTCTGCACGATCGCCGTGTAGTAGAAGAGCACGGAGACGATCAGGATCGGCGCGATGGTGTAGAGGAACTCCATCGGCATGTTGTAGCGGGTCTGCACCGGCAGCTCGTTGCCGCGCTTGCGGTAGCGCACGACGCACCAGAAGATCAGGCCCCACACGAAGACGCCGACGGCGAGCGCAGCGATGCACGAGGCGATCCACAGGTCGTACATCCGGTGCGATTCGGGCGTGATGCCGCCCTGCGGCCAGCCGAAGCCGCCGAACGCCTTGCCGACGTCGCAGCCCGAGAGCAGTACCAGCAGCGCCGCTCCGCCGAGACCGAGCCCGGCGATCCGACCGGCAGCACGTCCCCGGCGCCCACCGGCTCCGGGGGAAGCGCTGTGCCGTACGGCCGACGGCCGTACCTCCGAACTCCTTGCGACCACCTGGTCCTGCCTCCCTAGCGCGCCGCGGTGTGTTGTCCCTGCCCTCCGCCTGCGGAGCGACAGCACCAGCGGCAAAGGCGTCACCGACGGTCGCAGATTACTCGACCATGGCGGGCTGGACCGTGTTGGGGTCACTCTCCGCCCCCATCGGGGGGATCTTGGGCATACCGGCGCGATACGTTGGCGTGCGTGAGCGCATCCCCGGTCTACCTGGACGCGGCCACCGCCGCGCCGCTGCACCCGGTCGCCCGGCAGGCGCTGCTGGCCGCCCTCGACGACGGCTGGGCCGACCCCGGCCGGCTCTACGCCCAGGCCCGCCGCGCCCGCCAACTCCTCGACGCCGCCCGCGAGGCCGCCGCGCAGACCCTCGGCGTCCGCGCCGACGAACTCTCCTTCACCCCCAGCGGTACGACGGCGGCGCACTCCGCCGTCCTGGGCGGCCTCTCCGGCCGGCGGCGGTCCGGCCGGACGCTGGTGCACTCCGCGATCGAGCACTCGGCGGTGCTGCACGCGGCCGAGTGGCACGTCGCGGCCGGCGGCACGGCGACCTCCGTACCGGTGGACCGGCTGGGCGGGCTCGACCTGGACGCCTGGGCCTCGGCGGTGCGGGCGCCCGGGGTGGCGCTGGCCGCACTGATCGCCGCCAGCCACGAGGTCGGCACGCTCCAGCCGGTCGGCGGGGCGGCGCGGGAGTGCGCGGCGGCCGGGGTGCCGCTGTACGTGGACGCCGCCCAGGTGGTGGGCAGGGCGGCGGTGCCGGCGGGCTGGTCGGTGCTGACCGCCAGCGCGCACAAGTGGGGCGGGCCGCCCGGGGTGGGGCTGCTGGTGGTGCGCAAGGGCACCCGCTGGGAGTCGCCCTGGCCGGCCGACGACCGGGAGGCGGGGCGTACGCCCGGCACACTCAA
Source organism: Micromonospora sp. CPCC 205561 (assembly GCF_036906775.1). Classification (NCBI taxonomy): domain Bacteria; kingdom Bacillati; phylum Actinomycetota; class Actinomycetes; order Micromonosporales; family Micromonosporaceae; genus Micromonospora; species Micromonospora sp. CPCC 205561. The sequence goes on from NZ_JBAKHV010000036.1 coordinate 41,904, forward strand.
CCTGCCGGCGGTGGTGGCGGCGGCGGCGAGCCTGCGCGCGGCGGCGGCCGACGCCGCGGCCGAGGCGTCCCGGCTGACGCCGCTGGTGGCCCGGATCCGGGCCCGGGTGGCGGCGGAGGTGCCCGACGTCGAGGTGGTGGGTGATCCCGACCACCGCCTGCCGCACCTGGTGACCTTCTCCTGCCTCTACGTCGACGGCGAGGCCCTGCTGCACGCCCTCGACCGACGCGGGTTCGCCGTCTCCTCGGGCTCCTCGTGCACCTCGTCGACGCTGCGCCCGTCGCACGTGCTGGAGGCGATGGGGGTGCTCTCGCACGGCAACGTGCGGGTCTCGCTGCACCGGGAGACGACGGAGGCCGACGTCGAGCGCTTCCTCGGCGAGCTGCCCGGCGTCGTGGCGGAGCTGCGCGCCGAGGCGGGGGTGGTGGGGCTGTGACCGCGCCGACCGAGATCCTCGACTGCCGGGGCCAGCGCTGCCCGCTGCCCGTGATCGCGGCGGCCCGGCGCCTGCCCGAGCTGCCCGTCGGCGCGGTGGTCCGGGTGCTCGCCGACGATCCGGCGGCGGCGGTGGACATCCCGGCCTGGTGCCGGATGCGCGGCCACGAGTTCCTCGGCACCCTCACGGGCCCCGACGGCCCCGCCTTCGACATCCGCCGCCGCCACTGACCCTCCCCCATTCCCGCCAGCCCCGCGCTCCCGCCGCCCCGCTCCCGCCGCCCCGCTCCCGCCCCGCGCCCGCCACCCTCGGCGATCTTGCACTTTCCGCCCCGACGTCTCGGACAAACAGCGCGAAGCGGGGGGCCGCAACTGCAAGATCGCGGAAGCGGGGCGGGGGCGGGGGCGGGGCGGGTTAGGGCAGTAGGTGCGGGCGGACGTCCTCGGCGGCGGCGTCGCCGTACGACTCGGCCAGGCGCTTGACGAAGAGGTCGCGCCGGACCTCGTACTCCTGCGTGCCGACGGTCTCCAAGACCAGCGTGGCGAGCAGGGAGCCGACCTGGGCGGCCCGTTCCAGGCCGAGACCCCAGGAGAGCGCGGTGAAGAAGCCGGCCCGGAAGCCGTCGCCGACCCCCGTCGGGTCGACCGCCCGGGTCTCCCGGGCGATCGGCACGTGGATCGGGTCGATGTCCCGCCCGGCGATCTCCACCCCGTGCTTGCCCAGTGTGGTGACCCGGATCTTCACCCGGTCGAGCAGCTGCGCGTCGCTCAGCCCGGCCTTGCTCTGCAGCAGCGACTTCTCGTAGTCGTTGGTCATCAGGTAGTCGGCGCCCTCGATCAGCGCGACGACGTCGTCGCCCTCCATCCGGGCGAGCTGCTGCGACGGGTCGGCGGCGAACGGGAAGCCCCGCTCCCGGCACTCGGTGGAGTGCCGGAGCATCGCCTCGGGGTCGTTCGCGCCCACCAGGACCAGGTCCAAGCCGCCGAGGCGGCGGGCCACCGGCGCCAGCTCGATGTTGCGGGCCTCACTCATCGCCCCGGCGTAGAACGAGGCGATCTGGCACATGTCGGTGTCGGTGGTGCAGACGAAGCGGGCGGTGTGCGCCACCTCGCTGACGTGCACCGAGTCGCAGTCGACCCCGTGCCGCTCCAGCCAGGAGCGGTAGTCGGCGAAGTCCGCGCCGACCGCGCCGACCAGAAGCGGGCGGAGGCCGAGCTGCCCCATGCCGAAGGCGATGTTGGCCGCCACCCCGCCGCGCCGCAGCACCAGGTCGTCCACGAGGAAGGAGAGCGAGACCTTGTGCAGCTGGTCGGCCAGGAACTGGTCGGCGAAGCGACCGGGGAAGCTCATCAGGTGATCGGTGGCGATCGAGCCGGTCACGGCGATCTTCATGTCAACCTCGGGGTCGGGAGCAGGGCGCCGGTCAGCCTACCGGCCCGGCCCTCTCAAGATGACCGGTCGAACGGCCCGGAGGCATCTTCTCGACGGCGCATCCGGGCCTGCCGCCCCGTCGATCCGGCCACCCGCCGACACCGGAGAACGACGGCGGGGCCGCCCCCGAAGGGACGGCCCCGCCGTCATCGACGCTGGTCAGCTCAGTTGAACGAGTCGCCGCAGGCACAGGAGTTGCCCGCGTTGGGGTTGTCGATGGTGAAGCCCTGTGCGTCGATCCGGTCGGCGAAGTCGATGGTGGCGCCGGTCAGGTAGGGGGCGCTCATCCGGTCGACGACGACCTCGACACCGTCGTAGTCGGTGACGACGTCACCGTCGAGCGACCGCTCGTCGAAGAAGAGCTGGTACCGCAGGCCGGAGCAGCCACCCGGCTGCACGGCGACCCGGAGCCGCAGGTCGTCGCGGCCCTCCTGCTCGATCAGGGCCTTGACCTTCTGCGCCGCGACGTCGGTGAGGACGACGGACGTGGGGGCCTTGGCCTCGGTCGACTCGGTCTGCGCTGGCGTGGTCACGTGAAATCTCCCTGCGCGGTTGGGTCCGGACGCACTGGCCAACATCTCGTGTCGCCCAGCCATTCCCGGTGTGGTCCGGATCCGATGGTACGCCGCTACGGCCGACCTCACCCCTCCGGCGTGAGCAGGGCCGCCGTCCCGACCGGCGGGCGTGCCGGGCGACCGCCGTCCCGACCGGCGCGGACGGGTGGCCGGGTGGGCGCGGGCCGGATCAGCGACTCCACTGCCGGGCCAGCCGGGCGCCGAGCGCCCGCAACCCCTCGGCCGGGCGCTCCAGCGCGGCGGCCAGCCCGCCGCCCTCCTCGCCCTCGAAGTGCTCCACCAGGCTGTACGCGTCGGTCACCCCGGCCGCCGCGGCCTCCCGCCGGCCGGTGCTCACCTGGCCGGCGAGCACCACGCAGGGCAGGCCCCGGTCGCGGGCCGCCCCGGCCACCCCGGCCACCACCTTGCCGCGCAGCGACTGGTGGTCGAAGGACCCCTCCCCGGTGATCACCAGGTCGACCGCGTCCAGCACGGTCTCCAGCCCGATCGCCCGGGTGACCAGGCCGATGCCCGACTCGCAGTGCCCGCCCAGCGCCAGGACGGCCGCGCCCAGCCCGCCGGCCGCGCCACCGCCGGGCAGGGCGCCCAGCCGCTCGGGGCAGCCCGGCAGGTCCCGCTCCAGCACACTGGCGAAGCGCTCCAGGGCGGCGTCGAGCAGCAGCACGTCGGCCCGGTCTGCGCCCTTCTGCGGGCCGAACACGCTGCTGGCCCCGTGCAGCCCGAGCAGCGGGTTGTCCACGTCCGTGGCGGCCACCAGCCGGACGTCGCGCAGCCGGGGCGCGCCGTCGAGGGCGTCCGCCGCCGCCAGCGCCGCGCCGCCGTACGGCAGGGCCCGGCCGGTGGCGTCCAGCGGGCTCGCGCCGAGCGCGGCGAGCATGCCGGCGCCGCCGTCGTTGGTGCCGGAGCCGCCCAGCCCGATCACGACCGTGCGGGCGCCGGCCTCCACGGCGGCGGCGACCAGCACCCCGAGCCCGTACGAGGTGGTGGACTTCGGGTCGCGCTCGCCCGCGTCGAGCAGGTGCAGCCCGCACGCCTGGGCGCTCTCCAGCCAGGCGGTCGCCCCGTCGTCGGTGAGCAGGATCTCACCGGCCGTGGGGCGGCCCAGCGGGTCGACGGTCGGCACCGCGACCCGGCGCCCGCCGAGCGCGTCGGCGAGCACGTCGAGGAAGCCGGGGCCGCCGTCGGAGAGGGGCCGGACGAGCAGGTCGTCGGCGGGGGCGACCTGCCGCCAGCCGGTGGCCACGGCGTCGGCGACCTGGGGGGCCGGCAGGGTACCGGCGAACTTGTCCGGGCAGAGCAGTACGCGCATGCGCAGCAGTGTGGCAGCACACACCGCTGGAGGCTGCGGCCAGGCCGCACTGTGGGACCATGGGGTACGTGACTTCGACCTGGGTGGAACCCTCCAACACCGCGACGGCACTGCTGCTGCTCGGCCGGGGCAGCGATCCCGCCACCGAGCGGGGCGTCGAGTGTCCGGGTGACCTGCCGGCGCCCAGCGACCCCGATCTGGTGGCCCGGGCGACAGCGGCGAAGGCGAAGCTGGGCAGCAGGGTCTTCGTGCTGGGGCACCACTACCAGCGCGACGAGGTGATCCAGTTCGCCGACGTCACCGGCGACTCGTTCAAGCTGGCCCGGGAGGCGGCGGCCCGGCCCGACGCGGAGTACATCGTCTTCTGCGGCGTGCACTTCATGGCCGAGAGCGCCGACATCCTCACCTCGGACGCGCAGAAGGTGGTCCTGCCGGACCTGGCCGCCGGCTGCTCGATGGCGGACATGGCCGTGCTGTCGCAGGTCGAGACGGCCTGGGACGTCCTCACCGAGCTGGGGATCGCGGCGGAGACCGTCCCGGTGACGTACATGAACTCCTCGGCGGACATCAAGGGCTTCGTGGGGCGCAACGGCGGCGTGGTCTGCACCTCGTCGAACGCGAAGCGGGCGCTGGAGTGGGCGTACCAGCAGGGGTCGAAGGTCTTCTTCTTCCCCGACCAGCATCTGGGCCGCAACACGGCGGTGCTGGAGATGGGCTTCTCGCTGGACGACTGCGTCCTCTACGACCCGCACAAGCCGAACGGCGGGCTCACCCCGGGGCAGCTGCGCGACGCGCGGATGATCCTGTGGCGCGGGCACTGCTCGGTGCACGGCCGGTTCACCCTCGACAGCGTCGAGGACGTGCGGGCGCGGGTGCCCGGGGTGAACGTGCTGGTCCACCCGGAGTGCCGGCACGAGGTGGTGACCGCCGCCGACCTCGTCGGCTCGACGGAATACATCATCAAGGCCATCGAGGCCGCCCCGGCCGGCTCGGCCTGGGCCGTCGGCACCGAGCTGAACCTGGTGCGCCGGCTCGCGCTGGCCCACCCGGACAAGCAGATCATGTTCCTGGACAAGGCGGTCTGCTACTGCTCGACCATGAACCGCATCGACCTCCCCCACCTGGTCTGGGCGCTGGAGGAGCTGGTGGCGGGCCGCGTGGTCAACCAGATCACCGTCGACCCGGACACCGCCCACCACGCCCGGGTGGCGCTGGACCAGATGCTCGCCCTGCCCGGGGCCGACACCCCGCCGCCGACGACGGCACTCTGATCACCGTCGGTAGCGGGCCTGGCACGGAAAAGGGTCCGATCACCGATAAATGCCCCCAGGGGCGATGTGCCCGGGTCCGTACTCGTCACCGAGGGCTATGCTGCCCGTGCGACGACTCACGCGGGCCGTTTCGACATGGCCGCATTCCGGGTAGCGATGACAATCGCTGGCCCACCATCCACACGGCAGCACCGACGCGCTGGAGGTTGCGTTGACCGACGACGTCCTGGTCGTACACGGAGGCACTCCGCTTGAAGGGCGGATCCGCGTGCGCGGCGCGAAGAATCTGGTCTCGAAGGCGATGGTCGCCGCCCTGCTGGGCGACAGCCCGAGCCGGTTGTTCGACGTGCCGAAGATCCGCGACGTCGAGGTGGTCCGCGGTCTGCTCGGCCTGCACGGCGTGAAGGTCACCGACGGCCAGGAGGACGGCGAACTCGTCTTCGACCCGGCGAACGTGGAGAGCGCCAGCACCGACCAGATCAACGTGCACGCGGGCTCCAGCCGGATCCCGATCCTGTTCTGCGGTCCGCTGCTGCACCGCCTCGGCCACGCCTTCATCCCCGACCTGGGCGGCTGCCACATCGGGCCGCGCCCGATCGACTTCCACCTCCAGGCACTGCGGGAGTTCGGGGCGACGGTCGAGAAGACCCCCGAGGGGCTGCACCTGTCGGCGCCGAACGGGCTGCACGGCACCAAGTTCTCGCTGCCGTACCCGAGCGTCGGCGCGACCGAGCAGGTGCTGCTGACTGCCGTGATGGCCGAGGGGGTCACCGAGCTGCGCAACGCCGCGGTGGAGCCGGAGATCATCGACCTGATCTGCATCCTGCAGAAGATGGGCGCGATCATCAAGGTGCACACCGACCGGGTCATCGAGATCCAGGGTGTGCCGAGGCTGCACGGCTACACGCACCGGCCGATCCCGGACCGGATCGAGGCGGCGAGCTGGGCGGCGGCGGCGCTGGCCACCCGCGGCCACGTCGAGGTGCTCGGCGCGCAGCAGGCCGACATGATGACCTTCCTGAACATCTTCCGCTCCGTCGGCGGCGAGTACGAGGTCACCGACGCCCGCCCGCCGAAGCTCGGCGACCCGGGCCAGGAGGGCGGCATCCGGTTCTGGCACCCGGGCGGCGAGCTGAACGCCGTGGCGCTGGAGACCGACGTGCACCCCGGCTTCATGACCGACTGGCAGCAGCCCCTGGTGGTGGCGCTGACCCAGGCCCGGGGCCTGTCCATCGTCCACGAGACGGTCTACGAGCAGCGGCTGGGCTACACCGAGGCGCTGAACTCGATGGGCGCCAACATCCAGGTCTACCGGGACTGCCTGGGCGGCACCCCGTGCCGCTTCGGCCGGCGCAACTTCAAGCACTCCGCGGTCATCGCGGGGCCCAGCAAGCTGCACGCCGCCGACCTCGTCATCCCCGACCTGCGGGCCGGCTTCAGCCACCTGATCGCCGCGCTGGCCGCCGAGGGCACGTCCCGGGTCTACGGCGTCGACCTGATCAACCGGGGCTACGAGGACTTCGAGGCGAAGCTCGCCGACCTGGGCGCGCACGTCGAGCGTCCGTAACGCCCACCACTCCCGGCCGCGCCCGGTGCACCGCGATGTGCACCGGGCGCCGGCGTTTGGCTACCCTTTCCGCGTGCCGTCGCTGTTTCGCCGCAAGCCCACCGACCTCGCCGACGAGGCCGTCACCTCGGTGACCCCCGACGAGGAGTCCACGGCCGCCCAGCCCCGGGCCTACACCCCGAGCAAGAAGGAACTGGGCAAGGTCACCCCCAAGCGGCCGACCGCCGGCCGTCGGCCGGCCGCGGCCACCAAGCCGTTGACCAAGGAGGAGCAGCGGGAGCGCAAGCGCGAGCTGCGCGCCGAGGCGGCGGCCGAGTTCCGCCGCGAGGGCGGTCCCCGCGACCGCGGCCCGGAGCGGCTGCTGGCCCGCAACGTGGTCGACTCCCGGCGTACGGTCGGCACCTGGTTCTTCGGCGGCGCGCTGATCGTGCTGATCGGCTCGAACGCCGCGATGCCCCCGATCGTCCGCCTGGTCTCCAACGTCCTCTGGGGGGCGCTCGCCCTGGGCGTGGTGGTCGACTCGCTGCTGATCTCCCGCAAGATCGGCAAGCTGGTCCGGGAGCGCTTCCCCAAGACCGGGCAGCGGATGGGCTCGCTCTACCTCTACGCCATCATGCGGTCGATCACGTTCCGGCGGATGCGCGCCCCCGCGCCCCGGGTGAACATCGGCGACCCGGTCTGACCCCGCCGCGCCGACGGCCCCTCCCGCCCGGCGGCGAGGGGCCGTCGCCGTCGTGCGGGGCGGGCGCGCCCGCCGGTCGTCGGCGGCCTCAGCGGCCCCGGTAGAGCCGGGCCACCACGTCCTCGATGTCCGGCTCGACGATCGAGACGTCCCGCAGCGCGCCCAGGCGGGCCAGGGCCGCCACCACGTCCGGCACCGCCGCCGACTCCAGCGCGAAGACCAGCCGGTGCCCGTCGGCCTCCTGGCGGTGCAGCGGCGCGCCAGGCAGCACCGGCGGCGCGGGGAGCGGCGCCTCCAGGTCGGCGACGAGCAGGCGGCGTGAGCCGTACCGCTCGTGCAGTTCGGCGATCGACCCGTCGTGCACCACCCGCCCGTGGTCGACCACCACCAGGCGCCGGCAGAGCCGCTCGATGTCGGCCAGGTCGTGCGTGGTGAGCACCAGCGTCGTGTCGCCGGCCCGGCCCAGCTCGCCGAGGAAGCCACGGACGGCCTGCTTGCTGACCACGTCGAGGCCGATGGTGGGCTCGTCGAGGAAGAGCACCTCCGGGCCGTGCAGCAGCGCGGCGGTCAGCTCGCCGCGCATCCGCTGCCCGAGGGAGAGCTGCCGGACCGGGGTGTCCAGGAAGGGGTCCAGGTCGAGCAGGCTCCGGCAGCGGCGCAGCCGGGCGGCGTGCGCGTCGGCGGGCACCCGGTAGACGTGCCGCAGCAGCGCGAACGAGTCCCGCAGCGGCAGGTCCCACCAGAGCTGCGAGCGCTGACCGAAGACCACGCCGACGCGCAGCGCGAGCCGGGTCCGCTGGGCCACCGGGCGCAGGCCGCAGACGCGTACCTCGCCGGCCGAGGGCGTCAGGACGCCGGTGAACATCTTGAGCGTCGTCGACTTGCCGGCGCCGTTGGGCCCGATGTAGCCGAGCATCTCGCCGCGGGCCACCCGCAGGTCGATCCCGTCGACCGCGGTGACCCGCCGCTTCTCCCGCCGCAGCCGGCCGGCCCGCACCCGCACGGTGAAGTCCTTGCGCAGCCCGTCGGCCACGATCACGTCGTCGCTCACGACCCCGTACTCCGGTAGTGGCGGACCCCGGTGCGCCAGGCCGCCGCCGCCCCGCCGGCCGCGACCAGCGCGACGGCCGGCGCGGCCCAGCCGACCCATGCCGGCAGGCCGAGCGGGTCGGCGCGGCCGAGCAGCGCCAGCGCCGGGTGGTAGCTGACGAAGGCGAAGCCCAGGCCGTACGCGAACAGCGCGCGGAACCAGCCCTCGAAGACCGTGATCGGGTACGAGGTGAAGTCCCGGCCGCCGTAGGTGACCGAGTTGGCCAGCTCGCCGGAGTCGACCCACCAGAACGAGACGGTGGCGGTGGCCACGAAGACGGACCCGAAGAAGACCACGCCGGCCAGCGGGGCGAGGACCACCAGCAGCGCCCGCGCCGGGGTCCACTGGACGCCCGCCGAGCCGACGGCGACGACGAGCACGGCGAGCCCGAAGAGCGCGCGGGAGACCTTGCGCAGCGGCAGGTCCATCAGCAGCAGCTGCGGCAGGGCACCCAGCGGACGGACCAGCACGGCGTCGAAGAGCCCGGTGCGCACGTACCGGGGCAGCCGCTCGATGTTGCCCACCAGCAGGTCGGCGACGGCGAACGCGCACGTCGAGAGGCCGACGATCACCAGCGTCTCGCGCAGCGTGAAGCCGCCCAGCTCGCTGGTGACCCCGAAGATGACCAGCACGGTGAGCACGTCGAGGACGGTGGAGCCGACGTTGCCGGCCAGGTCGATCGCGAACGAGGCGCGGTACGCCGTCTGGGCGCGGGCCTGGGCGCCGAGCAGCGCCCGGTACGCCGCCAGCGTGCCGGCGGGCGCGTCAGCCACCCTGCACCACCAGGCGGCGCTCGGCGCGGCGCTGCACCAGCCGGCAGGCGGCCAGGACCAGGGCCGCCCAGGCGAGCTGGAGGCCGACCAGCCCGACCTGGACGCCGGTCGGGTCCCGTTCGACGAGCACGTCGAGCGGGGTCTGGAGCAGGCTCGGGAAGGGGGTGCCCAGCCACAGGACGAGTTGGAGCCACTCCGGCAGGAAGCGCAGCGGGAAGTAGAGCCCGGCGAGCACGCCCGAGGCCAGGGTCCACAGGATCACCGGCCCCCGGACGTCGTGCAGCCAGTACGCGGTCGCGTTGACCAGGAAGCGGCAGCCGAAGCAGAGGACCACGGCGGCCACGGCCGAGAGCGCGAAGATCGGCGGGGTGGACCAGCGTCGGGGCACGTACACCTCGAAGAAGAGCGGCCCGACCAGCACCGGCGGGAGGAGTCGGACCAGCGCGGCGTAGCCGGCGCGGCCCAGGTCGGCGGCGAGGTAGCCGGTCACGGGGTGCACCGGTCGGAGCAGGTCGCTGGCGACGTCGCCGGTGCGGATCCGGTCGGCCAGCTCGCTCCACCCCCAGAGCAGCACGACCGCCAGCAGGCCCTGGCCCACCCAGACGAAGGTGGCGAGCTGACCCCGGTCGTACCCGGCCACGGTGCCGGCGGCGCCGGTCGCCGCGAGCAGGACGTAGCACCGCAGGAAGCCGAAGACCGTGTTCGTCACGACGCCGGCCAGGGCCGCCTGCCGGTACGTGGCGTAACGCCGGAAGCCTGATCCGGTTATAGCCCTAAATGTCCGGAACCATGGGATAACGTTTGAGGTGGTGGGCGGTGCCACAGTGGCGGTGAGCGAGCCCACGCCGCTACCCTCCTTCCGCAGCCACGCCATGCCGGACCGGGCGACTCTACCGGCACGTGGGGCGCCCAGCGCGACAATTCTCAACGAGGTGACATCGCCGTGAGCGAGCGGACGCGGGCCGGCCACCGGGGCTCCGCCGTGAGCGAGCGGACGCGGACCGGTCGCCCGTACGCGCTCCCGCGCCGACGGCGCGCCGCGGCCGCCCCGCCTACCCTCCGTGTCGACGGGGCACCCGGATGAGCCGCTACGCCGACCACTGGCACGACTCCGCCGAACCGGCCTGGATGATCGAGCCCACCACCGAGTGGCACCCGCAGTTCCCCGGTCAGCGCTACGCGGGCGACATCGGCGAGCAGCACCCCTCCCCGGCCGCTCCCCGGGGACGCGCGGCCGTCGGTCGGGCCGAGGTGCCCCCGCTCGCGCCCACCCGGCCCGACGGGACGTACATCGGCCGCTCGTGGGACGACCTGCCCGACGGCTGGGCCGGGCGGCAGGACGGCTGGAACGGCCGCCCGGAGGGCGGCGACGCCCGGCGGTACGGCGACGAGCCGTACCGGCGCCCGCACGCCGAGCCGAACCCGCTGGACGACCGGCAGTGGCCGCCCCGGCAGGAGCCGCCGCACCGCAACGCCGGAGGCGGGTTCGACGCCCCCGGCCGGCCCGTGGACTCGCCCCGCCAGCGCGAGCACGCCGGCCAGGACCGCTACGACACCCGCGCCCCCCGGTACGAGCCGGCGGGGCGGGACCGCCCCGTCTCCCCCGCCGGCCGGGCCGAGCCGGGCTGGCTCCTCGAGCCGGACGAGGACGGGCCCCGCCGGTCGCCCGCGTACGAGCGGCCCGACCCCGGCTACGACCACCGACCCGGTTCCCGCCCCGACCACGGGCCCCCGCCCGGCCACGACCCCCAGGCCGATCGCGCCCACGACCGCCGGACGGAGCCGGGACACGGCCGCCGGGTCGACCCGGGCCACGACCGACGGGCGGCACCGGGACACGACCGCCGGACGGAGTCCGTCGACGATCGCCAGGCGGCCGACGGCGGGCACCGCCCGCGCTACCAGTGGGGCACCCCCGCCCCGGAGCCCCGGCCCTCGGAGGGGCGGTGGGAACGCGGAACTGGCGGGCAGTGGGACCGTCCCGGCGACGGGCAGCGCGACCAGCCCTCCGACGGACGGTGGACCCGGTCGCCGGACGTGCAGCGGGACCGCCCCTCCGACGGACAGTGGACCCGGTCGCCCGACGCGCACGGGGAGCGCGGCTCGGGCGGGTGGGGCCGTGAGCCGGGCGTACCCGCCGACGGGTGGCGGCGCCCCGACCAGGGCCCCGTCGGGCAGCAGCCGCGCCCCGACGGACAACGGCGGCAACCGGAGCCCGACGAGCGCTGGCGGACGCGCGAGGCGTCGGCGCGCGCCGAGACGTACCCGGAGCGTGGTCCGCACGACGCGGCCGCGCGTGCCCAGACGTACCCCGAACACGGTCCGCGCCCAGACGCCCGGCCGGACGCCCGCCGGGAGGCGGAGGCGTACCGGGAGCCCCGCGGAGACCAGCGCCAGGACGGCGGCCTGCCCTGGCCACCGCCCGCCCCGCTGCGACCCGGTGCCGCGCAGGACGCGGCGCGCCCCGCGGGGCCGCGCCCCGAGCACGGGCGCCCGGCCGACCACGCCCAGCCGGGACACCCGCGCGAGGCCACGGCACGGCCGGTCCCGCCCGGGTACGACGTACCGCGACCGTCGCCCACCTCCGGCGCACCGTTCTCTGGCGCACCGACCTCGGGGGCACCGACCTCGGGGGCACCGACCTCGGGGGCACCCACCTTCGGGCCGCGGGTTGCCGGACCGGGCGGGTTCGGGGCGCACGGCGGGGACGTTCCGGTCGCCGCGCGCCCGGTCTCCCCCGCGCCCGCCGGCGACCTGTCGCGCTCCGACCGGCCCGGCCCGGCCGCGCCGCCCCCCGGCCGGCCGGTGCCGCCCGCCGGCCCCGTCTCCTCGGTGCCCGCCTCGCCCGCGGGCCCGGTCACCGGGCCGAGGTCACCCGGCGGCCCTCCCGCCGGGCGGGCCACGCGGTTCGGCCCGCCCTCCGAGCCGACGTCACCGGCTGGCCCTGTCTCCGCGCCCGCACCGGTCGGCGGAGCGCCGGTGCCCGCACCCACCAGCGGAGCGCCCGTCGGCGGCGCCCCGCTCACGCCGGCCACCGGGGAGCCCCTCGCCGCCCGTCGCCAGCCGCATCCCGCCGCCGAGGACGACGTCGCCCCGGTCTCGGCGCCACCCGCCGCCCGGCTTCGCCTGGAGTTCCTGCCCGCTCCGGAGGCGACAGCCAGCCGGGTCGTCGGACCTGAACCGACGTCGCCAGGGCCGTCCCCGGCGCCCCACCCCGGCGCGCCCACCCCGCGCCCGACGGCAGCCGCGCCCGACGGGCTCCGGCCCGTGCCCGAGGCCCCGGCTGCCACGTCGACCGGCCGGCCGCCGGAGGCCCACCCCGGCGAGACACCTCGCGCCCGCGAGGACCCCACGGTGCCGACCGGGCGGAGCACCGCGCCACCGCCCATCGCCCCTGACCGGCCCAGGCGGTACGTCCCGCCACCGCCGAGCACTCCCGAGACGCCGGTGGGCCCGCGACGTCCCGAGCCCGCCTCGGGCGGGGCGGACGCCTGGTTCCGGCCCTCCCGGCCCACGCCGCCCCTGCCCACGCCGGAGGAGACGCCTCCCGCCGGCCGGGCCGACGCGCCCCCGACCGCCACCGACACGACGAGCACCGCCGCGACCCCGGCTGCCACGCCGACCCCGAGGACCGCCCCCGACGTCGCCGACGATCCCCACCTCGCCCCGAACACGGCCGACGTCCCCAGCGCCGCGCCGGACACGGTCGACGGTCCCCGTGCCGCGTCGGCCCCCGGTGCCGCGCCGGGACCGAACGCCACGGGAGCCGCGGGCGCTGCCGCCAACGCGGGCGGGAACCCCGATACCGCCCCGGCTCCGAAAGCCACGCCGCCGCCGAACGTCGCGCCGCCGCCGAACGTCGCGCCACCGCCGGCACCGCCGGCACCGACGCCGAGTGTCGCGTTCGCTCCGGCCGCCGAGCGGGTCCCGGGGGTCGGGCCGACGCCGACCGGCACCGACGCCCGGAGCCCCGCCCTGGCCCCGAACGCCGCCGACCCCACCTCCGGGCGCACGCAGGCCCCGCCGGCCACGGACACGTCGCAAGCCGCGGAATCCCCGCTCGCCACCGACGCCCCGGGGTCGTCCAAGGACGCCCCGTGGTCCACCGACACCCCGGGGTCCACCGAAGTCTCGCGGGCCACGGAGGCACCGGACGCGGCCCCGGCGCCGATCGTCGCCCCGATCCCCGCTGCCGCACCGGCACGGGCCGGCGCGCCGGACGTGACACTCGACGCGCCTCCGACGGCCGCCGCCGACAGCTCCGCATCGCCCCGGCCGGAGTACGGCGGCCCGAAGTCGCCCACCGACACCGACCGCATCACGGCCGCACCGGCGACCCCACCCGCCGCTCCCCCGCTGGTACCGGCCACCCCGGCGATGACCGATCCGCCGGCCGCCCCGGCGGTAGCGGCCCCGCCGGTCACGCCGGTGGTAGCGGCCCCACCGGTCACGCCGGTGGTAGCGGCTCCCCCGGCCACGCCGACGCTGTCCATGGCGCCGGCGCCCGCCGTCCCTGAACCCGGGACCGGTCCGACCACCACTCCGGCCCCGGCACCCGCGTCACCGACCCCCGCGACCACCAAGGCACCCGCGCTCCCCATGCCCGCGGCACCCGCGCCGCACGCGCCCGGGACCGCACCGTCCGGACCACCCAGCGCCACGCCGTCGGACACCGGGTCGCCCACGCCGCCGGACACCACGCCGGCCACGCCGTCGGACACCACACCCCCTGACACCGCGCCGGCCACGCCGTCGGACACCACGCCGCCGGGCCCCGTACCAGCCACGCCACCGGTGGTCGCGGGGCCGGTCGCCGACCCGCCCGCGACACCACCCGTCGGCACGCCACCGATCGCGGAACCGATCACCCCGGTCGCCGCGCCGCCCGCCCGCCCGGTGTCGGCGCCGCCGTCCGTACGGCCGGCGACGGCGCCGGTGCTCGGCCCGGGGTCCGGGCCGTCGGCGGAAACCGCCGCGCCCGTCGACGCCGCCACCGAGGGCACAGGAGCGGCGGTACGCGACGAGGACGCGCCCTCCGCCGCGGCGGCGCTCGACGTACCGCCGCCCGTCAGCCCGGCCACCGCCGCCGCCGATCACGACGCCCGTGTGCCGCACGTCCCCCTGGAGTGGACACCCGCACCGCCCCTCCCGGACGCGGGTGCCCCGGCGCCTCGCACCGTCGACTCGGAGACTTCCGATCCGTACGCGATCGACACCGGCGCTCCCCGCGAGGCGATGGGCGGCCCGGACACCCCGACTTCGTCCGCGGTCGACCGCGCCCCCGATCCGGCGTCCGGGTCGGCCGGCGGAATGCCGGACGCCCCTGCCGCGCCCGCCGGTGCAACACCATGGCTGTCACCGAGCGACTTCGACACCCGTGGTGTTTCACTCGACGCCGATCCGCGCCCTGGTTTCGCTCCGCCTGCCGGCTCCTCGGCGGCATCGGCGTCGGCGTCGGCGGTAGCCCCCGGGGTCGCCTCGCCGTCGAGCGGCGCGGACGCGCCGCGGACAGGTCCCGCCGCGCCCTCTTCGGCGACGGCGACGGCGCCGAGCGAGCCGGCTTCAGGAGCGCCACCAGCCCAACCCACCGCCACGCCACCGGCCCAACCCACCGCCCCACCGGCCCAAGCCGCCACGCCACCGGTTCGACCCACCACGCCACCGGCCGACGCTGCCGCGCCAGCGGCACGCCCCATGTCCGGGCCGCGCGACGCACCGCCGCCGAACGGGCCACGCAACGCCCCGCCGGCCGAGCCGCGCGACGCACCGCCACCGGACGGGCCGCGCGACGCCTCGTCGCCGGACGGGCCGCGGGAGCACGTTCGGCTGAGCGCCGCGCAGGACGATCCGGAGCAGGTGCTGGCGAGCCATCGCTGGCGGCTCGATCCGGCGACGCTGCGGGAGGTGGTGGAGGAGCCGGGTGAGTTCCGGACGATCCGGCGGCGGCTGACCGAGAAGCTGGGATCGGCCGTGGACAACCGCTCGCGCGCCCGACTGCTGAGCCTGCGGGCGGTGGTCTCCCGGCTCCTCGGCGAGCTGGACGACGCGCTCGCCGACGGCCGGCTCGCGCTCACGTACGCCGAGGCCACCGGGGAGTTGCGGCGCACGGCGGTGGCCCAGGCACGGCTGGCGCACGTGTTGCGCTGGCGCGGCGAGTTCGTCGAGGCCGACCGGCTCTTCGCCGAGGCGAACTCCACCGAGCTGCCCGAGCGGCTGCGCGCGGTGCTGCACGAGCACGCCGGCCGGTCCTGCTACGACCAGGGTCGGCTGATGGAGGCCTGTCACCACTTCGAGCGGGCGCTGGACCTGCGCGGCACCGAGGACGCCGAGTTGCAGGCGCGGATCCGGCTGAGCCTGGACGCGGTGGCGCGGCGGGTCGCGGAGACGGGCTTCGGGCCGTACCCCCGCAGCCGCGAGGAGGTTCTGGAGCGTGACCGACCCCCGGTGCCGGCGCGCGACGGCGACCTGTGGGGTTTCGCCGACCCGGACGGCGACATGGTCATCGCGGCCGAGTACGCGGAGGCGCAGGCGTTCCGCGAGGGCCTGGCCTGGGTACGGCGCCCGGCCGCCGAGTGCTGGTCGTTGGTCGACCTGGCCGGCGGCACGGTGCTCGATCCGTCGTACCCGGTGGTCCGCTCGTTCTCCGACGGGCTGGCCTGGGTCTCTTCGGGCGGCGACGCCGGTTGGGTGGCGATCGACGCCACCGGCGAGGTGATCGTGCCGCACGGCTTCGCGGACGTCCGGCCGTTCCGGCGTGGCGTGGCGGTGGTCCGACGCGACGGCTGGGGCGCGGTGGACCGCAACGGCCGCGTCGTGGTGCCGACCCGGCACCACGGCTTCGTCACGGTCCTGGCCGACGGCCGCTACGTCGAGGGTTTCACCGACGAGGGGCTGGCCGTGGTGGACGTGGCGGGTCGGCGCGGCGTGCTGGACCGCACCGGCAGGGTGGTGGTCCCACCCCTGCACTCGGCGCTGGTGATCCATCCGGTCGCGTTCCTCGTCGGCGACGACACCGGCCGGTGGGGCGCGCTGGACCGCCGGGGTGAGCCGCTGATCGAGCCGGTGCACCGCGACCGCGACGAGGTGGTGGCCGAGATCGAGCGGCTCCTGGTCGACACCAGTCCGGTGCTCTGAGCGACACGGAGTCCGGCACGGGAGGTGGCCATGATCCGGACGGGCTAGGGTCGGTTCATGGAATTCCGTCACCTGGGCCGTTCCGGCCTGATGGTCAGCGAGATCTCGTACGGCAACTGGATCACCCACGGCTCGCAGGTCGAGGAGGACGCGGCGTTCGCCTGCGTCCGGGCCGCCCTGGACGCCGGCATCACCACCTTCGACACGGCCGACGTGTACGCGGGCACCCGCGCCGAGGACGTGCTGGGCCGCGCGCTGGAGGGCGAGCGGCGCGAGGGGCTGGAGGTCTTCACGAAGGTCTACTGGCCCACCGGGCCGGGCCGCAACGACCGGGGCCTGTCCCGTAAGCACATCATGGAGTCGATCAACGGCTCGCTGCGCCGGCTGCGCACCGACTACGTGGACCTCTACCAGGCCCACCGGTACGACTACAGCACGCCGCTGGAGGAGACGATGGAGGCGTTCGCCGACGTCGTGCACTCCGGCAAGGCGCTCTACATCGGCGTCTCGGAGTGGAAGGCGTCGCAGATCCGCGAGGCCCACCAGCTCGCCCGGGAGCTGCGCATCCCGCTGGTCTCCAACCAGCCGCAGTACTCGATGCTCTGGCGGGTCATCGAGTCCGAGGTCGTCCCCACCAGCGAGGAGCTGGGCGTCGGGCAGATCGTCTGGTCCCCCATCGCGCAGGGGGTGCTCTCCGGCAAGTACCTGCCGGGCCAGCCGCCGCCGGCCGGCTCCCGCGCCACCGACGAGAAGTCGGGCGCCGGCTTCATCTCCCGGTTCATGACCGACGAGGTGCTGACCCGGGTGCAGCAGCTCAAGCCGCTGGCCGAGCAGGCCGGGCTCAGCATGGCGCAGCTCGCCGTCGCGTGGGTGTTGCAGAACCCGAACGTCTCCTCGGCGATCGTCGGCGCCTCCCGCCCCGAGCAGGTGCACGACAACGTCAAGGCGGCCGGCGTGCAGCTCGACGCCGGGCTGCTCAAGGCGATCGACGAGATCATCGACCCGATCGTCGAGCGCGACCCGGCCCGCACGGAGTCCCCCGCCGAGCGTCCGTGACGCGTCCCGGCCCGGCCGGCCCGGCTCGTCGGCCGGCCGGGCCGGGGAGCGCCACCACGGGCCGGCGCCGGGCCGGGCGGGCGGCCCCGGTCAGCCCTGCCAGAAGCGGATCAGGTCGAGGCCGACGGCGTAGAGCCACGCGGGCAGGCCGAGGGCGTCGCCGACGGCGAAGACCGCGTCGAAGAACCAGCCGCCGAGCCGCGGGTTCCACAGCAGCGCGAACAGCAGGATGAAGCCGAACGGGGCGAACAGGTCGTACATCTTGCGCCACTGCGCGTTCAGCCACGGTTGGATCATGTTGCCGCCGTCCAGCCCCGGCACCGGGAGCAGGTTGAGCACGCTCGCGGTGAGCTGGAGGAACGCCAGCAGCGCCACGGCCGCCCAGAACTCGACCGGCCCGCCGCCGGCCGCCCCGAGGCGCACGGCGAGCACCAGGACCAGGGTGAAGAGCACGTTGGTGGCCGGGCCGGCGAGGCTGACCAGGGTGTGCCGCAGCCGCCCCGGGATGGCGTGCCGGTCGACCCAGACCGCGCCGCCGGGCAGGCCGATGCCGCCGAGCAGCACGACCGCCACCGGCAGCGCGATCGACAGCAGCGGGTGGCTGTACTTGAGCGGGTTGAGCGTCAGGTAGCCCCGGTGGGCGACGCTGCGGTCGCCGGCCCGGAACGCCACGACCGCGTGGGCGTACTCGTGCAGGCACAGCGAGACCAGCCAGCCGGACACGACGAAGAGGAACACGCCGAGGCGTACGCCGCCGATCCCGTTCCAGGTGAGCACCCCGCTGGTGGCGAAGAGCGCGACCAGGGCGAGGAAGACCGGGCTGGGCCGGAACGCCGCCCGGGGCACGCCGAGCACCAGCGGCTCGCCCCCCGGGCGGTCGTCCGCCATCACTCCGCCGGGGGCAGCAGGCTCATCCGGTATTCCACCCGGTCGTCCTCGACGAGCGCGACCGAGGTGACGCCGGACGCCGCGAGCTCGCGCCAGGCCTGGCCGATCCAGGACTCGGCGTCCGCCTGGCTGCCGAACGACTCCGCCGGCCCCTCGGCCGACTCGCCGTTCGCGCCCTCGTACCGCCAGCTCCACGCCATGCCGCGTCTCCCCTCGCCGCTGATGTCCCGTGGGACGAACCCCCGCCAGCGTAGTCGGCCGCGCGCGGGGCGGCCCGACATCCGTACGGCGGACGTGGACCGCCGGCGCGACGCAGGGTTTCCCGGCGGCTGTCCGGGTATGGGCCTCTGACGCGCGACGGGCGGTCGCGGACCGCCGACGGGCTCCGGAGGAGGCGACGATGGACGAACCGCTGCACGACAGGGACACCGAGGCGCTGCGGAGGATGGCGGTGCGCGGCGGCATCGTGGGCGCCGAGGGCATGGAACGGGAGGACCTGCTGGACGCCCTGGTGGCCCGGCCCGGTGAGGGCGCCTGGCAGGAGGACCCGAAGCCGGCGGCGGTCAACCCCAACGACTTCCAGTACCGGGCGCCCCGGTAGGCCCCGCCGCCCGGTCGGCCGCGGTTCCCGCCGGGCGGGGTGGGGGCTGACAGGACGGGCGGACCCTATATAGAGTACGAGCATGAGGCTCACCCTGCAGGTGCAGCTGGTGCTGCGCGCCCTGCTCGCCGATCCCGAGCGCGAGTGCTACGGGCTGGAGATCGTGGATGCGACGGGGCTGCCGCCCGGCACCATCTACCCGATCATGGCGCGGCTGGAGGCGGCCGGCTGGGTGGGCAGCCGGTGGGAGCGGATCGACCAGCACGCCGAGGGCCGCCCCCGCCGCCGCTACTACCGCCTGACCGGCGGGCCGGCGGACCCGGCCGGCGAGGGGGTCGCGCAGGCCCGCGCGGCACTCGCCGAGGCCGACGCGCGGCAGCGGGCCCGGCGCGGCCGTCGGCTGGCGGGCCCGGCGAGCGCCGCCGGGAGCGTGTCGTGCGCGGGCTGACCAACCGGCTCCTGGCGGGCGTACTGGCCGCCGGCGCCACGCTGCTCCCCCGCGCCGACCGGGCCCGCTGGCGCGAGGAGGCGCTCGCCGTACTGCTCGACGCGCCGCCGCCGCTGCGCTGCCGGTACGCCGTCGACACGCTGGTCAAGCTGCCCGTCCTGGCCTGGCAACAGCGGCGGGCCGCCCGGGCGGCACACCCGCCGCTGAGCTGGCCCGTCTCGGTGTGCGCGGGGGCCGGGCTGCTCGTCGTCCCGATCGTCATGGTGAGCGCGCTCGCGCTGACGTCGGTGATCGGCGAGGAGGCCGCCGAGTTCCTGTTCCTGATCTCCCCCTGCGGCATGCTGCCGGCCGTCGCGGCGAGCTCCTTCCACCGGGCCCGACGGCGCGGTGGCGGTGCCCGCCGCCACCTGCTGGCGGCCCTGGTGGCCCTCTTCGCCGGCACCGGCCCGATCGCCGCCGGCGTCCTGGCCGCGGGGATCGGCGCGGCGGGGGGCGGTGACCGGCTGACCGTCACGGTCGCCCTCGTCGCCGGTCTCCTCCCGGGTGGCTGGCTGCTGCACCGCGGCGTGTGGGCGCTGGTCCGCGGGCGTGGCCCGACCGCGCTCGGCGCCCTCGGCGCCGCCGCCGGCGCCGGCCTGCTGGGGGTGCCCGTCGGCCTGTACCTCGGCCTGGTCGCCCCCGGGCTGACGTGGCTCAGCCTCCTGATCAGCGTGCTGGCGCTGCTCGTGCTGGTCCCGTCCTTCGTCGGCTGGTCGGTCTGGGCCGGCCTCCGGCTGCTCGCCGGCCGGTCGGAACCGTTCGTCGCGTGAGAGTCGGCCACACCCCGCACCTCCGGGGGGCCGCGCCCGGGCGCTGGCTCTAAAGTACGGGCATGTCCGTTGACGGGTGGAACACGGTCCTGGTGCTCGGTGGCATCCGGTCCGGGAAGTCCGAGTTCGCCGAGTCCCTGGTCGCCGACGCGCCGACGGTCCGCTACGTGGCCACCGCCGCGGACGCGCCCGCCGACGACGCGGAGTGGGCGGGCCGGCTGACGGCGCACCGCGCCCGTCGCCCGGAGACCTGGACCACCGAGGAGACCGCGGACGACCCGCGCCGCCTGGCGGACGTGATCGCCGCCGCCGGCCCGAACGACACGCTGCTCGTCGACGACCTGGGCGGTTGGGTCACGGTGCTGCTCGACCCGGCCCACCAGCCGGCCGACGACACCGCCACCGTCGCGGAACTCGCGGCGGCGGTCCGCGCCTGCGCGGCCCGCCTGGTGCTGGTCAGCCCCGAGGTGGGGCTCTCGCTGGTGCCCACCACCCCGCTCGGGCGGGCGTTCGCCGACGCGCTGGGCGCGGCCAACCGGGCGGTCGCCGACGCCTGCGACGCCGTGGTCCTCGTGGTCGCCGGCCAGGCGGCCTGGCTGAAGCCGGCCACGGCGGGGCCCGCCACCGCGCCGGCACAGCTCGCCCCGCCCCGCCCGGCCGCCGCCGAGCCCTCCGCCGCGACGGGCGGACCGGTGGCCGCGCCGGAGCCCTCCCCGGACGTGTTCACCCCCGGCGTCCCGGCGGCGCCGGACGGCGGCGGCGAGGCGTCGGGCGGCACCGGCTGGGCCGCGCCGACCATGGCGCTGCCGATGCTCGCCACGGGCCTGGTCATCCAGCCCGGGATGGAACTGCCCATGCCCGACGAGTACGCCGGCCCGCAGGCGATCGAGCGGCTGGCGACGCTGGACGTGCCCGGGGCCGGGCTGGGTGTGCTGGAGCGGGCGGTCGGGTTCGCCGCCGCCACCCAGGGCACCGCCACGCCGACGCCCTGGGGCGCCGTACGCGTGCTGCTGCTGCACGGCGACCACCTCGGTGGCGCCGCCGCGGGCGCCGTGCCGGGCGAGTCGACCCGCCGAGCCCGGCAGGCCCGCGCCGGCCAGGGGGTGCTGGCCCGCCTGGCCGCCGAGAGCGGCGCCGAACTACAGGTGGTGGAGGTGCCCACCTCCGCACCGATGGAGACCGGGCCGACGCTAGACGGCGAGCAGGTCGAGGCGGCCCTGCGGTACGGCTGGCGGCTCGCCGAGGAGGCCGCCGACGCGGGCGTGCGGCTGCTGGTGCTCGCGGCGTGCGGCGCCGGCACCGAGGCCGCCGCGGCGGCGGTGCTGGCGGCGACCGCGGGCGCCGAGACGCCGGCGGTGCTGGGCCGGGTGGTCACCGACTCGGGCGAGATCGACGACGCCGCCTGGATGCGGCGGTGCGCGGCGACGCGGGACGCCCTGCACCGGACCCGCGACTCGCCGCGCGGCGCCAAGGACGTGCTGGCCGAGCTGGGGGGCGGTGACGTCGCCGTGGCCACCGGCGTCCTGCTCGGCGCCACCGCCCGCCGGGTGCCGGTCATGCTGGACGGGCCGGTCGGCGTGGCCGCCGCCATGGTCACCCGCGACCTGGCCGGGCAGGCCCGGCACTGGTGCCTGCTGGCCGACCACGGCGGGCACCCCGCCGTCCGGCTCGGCGCCGACGTGCTCGGCCTGACGCCGCTGCTCGACCTGCGGCTCGACCTGGGCGAGGGCGCGAACGCGCTGGTCGCGCTGCCGCTGCTGCGCTCGGTGCTGGCGCTGGCCGCCGCGCTGCCGGCCCACCCCGCACTCGGCGGTGGCGACGAGCCGGACACCGACGGCGACGACGAGGCGTGGACCGGCCCGGACGAGGACGACTTCCGCGAGCCGGAGCCGGCCGGCCCGGGGCCGACCAGCACCGATCCTCGGCCGGAGCCGGTGGACCCGTCCGGCCGGCGTGCCGGCTGAGTCGCGGCTCGCCGACGGGGCGCGGCTGGCGCTGACCACCTTCACCACGCTGCCGGTGCGCGCCGGCCGCGTCGACCGGTCGGTGGCGGGGGCGGCGATGGCGCTCGCCCCGGCGGTCGGCGTGCTGCTCGGCGTCGTCCTCGCCGGCGTCCTGCTGCTCCCGGGCGCGCTCGCGCCCCCGCTGGTCGCGGCGGCGGTGACCGTCGGCACCGGGGCGCTGCTCACCCGCGGGCTGCACCTCGACGGGCTGGCCGACACCGTGGACGCGCTGGGCTCGTACCGGCGGGGCGCGGCCGCGCTGGAGATCATGAAGAAGCCGGACGTGGGCCCGTTCGGGGTGGTCGCGCTGGTGGTCGTACTCCTGGTGCAGGCCGCAGCCCTCGCGGAGCTCGCGGCACGGTCGTGGCCGGCGGCGCTCGCGGCGGTGGTCGCGGCGACCGCCGCCGGCCGGTTCGGGGTGGCGGTGGCCTGCCGGCGGGGGGTGCCGGCCGCCCGTCCGGAGGGGCTCGGCGCGCTGGTCGCGGGCACCGTCGGGCCGGTCGCGCTGGCGGCCGGGGCGGTCGCGGTCGCGCTGCCGGCGCTCGCGGCCGTGCCCGACCGGCCGTGGCAGGGGCCGCTCGCCGTCGCCGTCGCCCTCGCCGTCGCGCTGGGGCTCCTGCGGCACGTGGTACGCCGGCTCGGCGGCATCACCGGCGACGTGCTCGGCGCGACCGTGGAGGTGGTCACCACGCTGGTCTACCTGGGAGTGGTGCTGTCCGGCTGAACGGGGCCCGCCGCGGCGGGTAGCGTTCTCCCACGACAGCACCCGCCGACCGGGGGACGACATGCTCATCACGGACGACTTCCTGCCCGTACCGGTTCCGGAGTCGCTGAGCGCGACCTACCTGGTGCCCATGACGGGCCTGCCGAAGGTGAGCGCGAAGACCGCGGTGGGGCGCCTCTCCGGCCGGCTGGCGGAGCCCGTGCACGGGTTGGCGCGACACATGCTCGACAGCCCGCTGATGAGCGTGGACACCCGGCCGATCTCGGAGTTCCCCGAGCTGCCGCCGGACCTGCTCACCGCGTTCGGCGCCACCGAGGCGCAGCTGGCCCGGCTGGCCGCCGCGAGCCACCTGGTCGTGGTGCAGGCCGAGTACCGCCCCGGCTGGCCGCCGGCGCACGAGTGGGCGGCCCGGGCGGTCGCCGCCGCCGTCGCCGAGTCCGTCGACGGTGACGTGGTGGACGTCTTCGGCCTGCAGTTCCTCGACCCGGCGACGGCGCTGCGCTCGCTCCCCGACGACCAGGGCCGCATCCGGCTGGTCGACTGGGTGCTGGTGCCCTACTCCTCCGACGCCGAGGGGCTCTGGTTCACCACGAAGGGGCTGCGCCGCTTCGGGCTGCTTGAGCTGCAGACCCAGGGCGTGCCCGACCACCTGACCCGGGCCTGGGGGGCGGTCATGACCGGTGCCGCCCGGCGGCTGCTGCGGGACTGGACCGACGGGCTCTCCGGTGAGGAGGTGCCCGCGTTCGTGCAGCTCCCGGTGCTGGCCACGGTGACCGGGCACGACATCGCGGTGGCGTACGGCAATCCGGAGCAGCACGGGGCGACGGCGCCGGTGCTGCTGCGGCTGGAGCTGGACCCGGCCACCGACCCGGAGGCCGACTCGTTCCTCAGCCTGCGCCCGCCCCCCGGGCACCCGGGGCCGGACGGCCGCTACTACGCCGCCGCCTGCGCCACCCTCTTCGCCGGCATCCAGCCGGACGTGCGCTACGCCCGCCCGGACGACGCGATGAGCAAGGCGATCGCCACCGCGCGCGCCGGGCTGGGCGACATCCGGGCCCGGTTCCTCGCCGACCAGCTCCCGCCGGAGACGCAGCTCGTGGTGAAGTACGGCCTGCCCGGCGACGACGGACCCGAGTTCGTCTGGGCCGGGGTGACGTCCTGGGACGCGCCGGAGCGGATCGTGGCGGCCAGCGCGTGCGACGCCAACACCGACCCCACCGTGCGCATCGGCTCGCCGGTGGTGGTGGAGGCCACCGACGTCGTGGACTGGGCCGTGCTCGACGGGACCGGGGTCGTCGAGGGCGGCTGGACCCAGGCGGTGCTCGACGCCGGTGAGCGCCCCCGCCCGCCGCTCTGACCGGGCGCGCTACCTGACCGACGGGTTCACGAACGGGGGACGGGTGACCCGCATCCGGGCGCGCCGGCCCCGGATGTCGACCTCGACCAGGTCGCCGTCGGCGAGCTTCGCGGCCGTGTCCAGCAGCGCCAGGGCGATGCCCTGCTTCCTGGTGGGCGAGAACGTGCCGCTGGTGATCGCGCCGACCCGCGCGTCGCCGACGTGCACCGCCATGCCGGGGCGCGGGATGGCCCGGTCGACCGCCTCCAGGCCGCGCAGGGTGCGCGCCGGGCCGGCCGCCTTCTCGGCGAGCAGCGCGTCGCGGCCCCAGAAGGCCGGCTTGTCCCAGCCGACCGCCCAGCCGGAACGGCCCTGCACGGGAGTGATCTCCAGCGACAGGTCCTGCCCGTGCAGCGGGTACCCCATCTCCGTGCGCAGGGTGTCCCGGGCGGCCAGCCCGCAGGCGCGCAGCTCGAACGCCGCCCCGGCGGCGAAGAGCGCGTCCCAGACCGCGACCGCCTGCCCGGCCGGCGCCACCAGCTCGTAGCCCAGCTCGCCGGTGTAGCCGGTGCGGCAGACAGTCAGCGGGACCCCGTCGAGGGCGGCGGTGGAGAAGCTCATGTACTCGTGCCCGGTGGGCAGCCCGAGCGCGTCGAGCAGCTCGGCCGAGCGCGGCCCCTGCACCGCGAGGACGGCGTACGCCTCGTGCTCGTCGGTGACCGTGACCGACGCCGGGGCGGCCGCGCGCAGCCGGCGTACCACCTCGGCGGTGTTCGCGGCGTTCGGGATCAGGAAGACGTGCTCGTCGGTGTGCAGGTAGGCGATGATGTCGTCCACCACGCCGCCGGTGGCGTCGTCGCAGCAGAGCGTGTACTGCGCCCGGCCCGGCCCGATCCGGCCCAGGTCGTTGCTGAGGCAGGCGTTGACGAACTCCGCCGCGCCCGGCCCGGTCACCCGGGCCTTGCCCAGGTGCGAGACGTCGAAGACGCCCACCCCGGCGCGGACCGCGGCGTGTTCCCTGAGCACCCCGCCCCCGGCGTACTCCAGCGGCATCTCCCAGCCCCCGAACGGGGCGGACTTCGCGCCGAGAGCGGTGTGCCGCTCGTGCAGCGGAGAACGGCGCAGCCGGGTCGCGGCGGCGTCGGAGGTCACGTCTGTCATGGGTGGGAACTTACCGGGGGTCGGCCGGCTGGTTAGCATCGGCGGGACCCGTCGGAGCCGTCGGCGGGACAGCCCCGATCTCCGGCGGGTACGTTCCGCCGGAGACCTTCATCGCCGGTACGCGACGACGCGACCGGCCCGGCCCGCCCGGAGTGGCTTCAGTGACATCGCCCAGCACCACCCTCAGCCTGGTCGACACCGACCCCGCCGAGCTCGCCGTCGACGCGATCGTCATCGGCGTACACAGCCAGACCGGAGAGCAGGACGCCACCAGCGGCCTCGCCGGCACCCTGCTGCTGGCGAGCGGCGGCGAGAGCATCGCCGCCGCCTTCGACGGCAGGCTGACCGAGACGCTGGCCCTGCTGGGCGCGACCGGCGGCCCCGGCGAGGTGATCAAGTTGGCCACGCTCGGCACGGTGACGGCCCCCGTGGTCGCCGTCGTCGGGCTCGGCCCGGAGCCGACCGGCGCCGCCCCCGCCCCGGAGACCCTGCGGCGGGCCGCCGGCGCGGCCGTGCGGGCGCTCGCCGGCGCGCCGCGGGTGGCGCTCGCGCTGCC
>NZ_JBAKHV010000037.1:0-65142 GCF_036906775.1 Micromonospora sp. CPCC 205561
CCCCCCCGCCCCCCCCCCCCCCCCCCCCTCGGCCCGGCTCGGCGATCTTGCACTTTGCGCCCCGAGAAGGCCGACATTCGCCGCAGATCCTGGGCACGAAGTGCAAGATCGCGGCGGAAAGGGGGCGGGGGGCCGGGGGGCGGGGGCGGGGTGGGGCGGGCGGGTGGGCGGGGGAGAGTGGGGGTGGGGCAGGGTCAGCGGCGGACGATTCGGCGTGGTTTGGTGGCGCGGAGCTCGGCGTACCGCTTGAGGGACTGGGAGCGGTGGTCGAGGCCGAGAGCGGTGAGAAGCAGGTAGCCGAGGAGCACCCCGACGCCGGCCGCCGCGAGGTAGAGCCAGATCTGCGCGAAGAAGGTGCCCGCGCCCCCGGCGAACGGGTCGTCGCCGACCAGCAGCGGCCCGACCAGCACCGTCAGCAGCAGCGCGATCCCGACCGCCGCGGCCAGGTCGGCCGCCCAGGCGGAGACCGGCCGGTGCCTGCCCCAGACGAAGGCGACCGCGGCGAGGACCAGCCCGATCACCACGAACATGCCGAGCGACACCCGGTCGGCGGCGGTGTCGTCGCCGTCGAAGCCGAACCGGGTGACCAGTCGGGCGACCACGTTGACCGCGAACAGCACGACCGTGAGAACCCCGATCGCACGCCACCGCTCCCTCATCGCACTCCTCCCGCCGGTGCCGCCCGCCGGGGCGGCGGGCCTCCTGGCAGGAAGTTCTATCACCGCGGGAGGGGTGTCGTCAGTCCCCCGACCGGACCGGTGGTGGCGGCGGTGGCGGTGGCGGTGGCGGTGCCAGGATCTGCCGGAAACCCATCACCGCGAAGGTCATCGCGCCGGCCACGATCATCGCCAGGCCGACCCAGTTGTCGCCGGTGACGAGCAGGTCCCCCTCGGCCGTCCGGACCGCCGCGACCGCCATCAGGACGAACCAGGGCGTCGCGGGCAGCGCCACCGCCCAGCGGCGGCCGACCGCCTCGTGGGCGAACCAGCTCAGCGCGATGTTCGCGGCGACGGCGACGAGCACCGAGACGCCGATCAGCTGCCCGCCGACGCGGAGCGTGGCCAGCAGCAGCTCCAACACCGCGGTGAGCACCCCGCCGAGGACCGCGACCAGCCCGCCGGCGACCCGCAGGGCGAGGCCGAGCAGCCGCCGGGACCGCCCGGACGGCGACGGCGGGGCGGTCTGCTCCGGGGCGGCCGACATCGACGCGACGGGCAGGCTCACCGGAGACCGGCCGCCGCGACCGGCGACCGGTCCGGGCCGCCGGCGACGTCGAGCCCGGCGAAGAGGTCGTCCTCCCAGCCGTACGGCCCGCTGCCGGGGCCCTTCTCCCCGACCGCGAGGGTGTAGTACTCCATGCCCATGAACTCCCCGCCGAAGCTGCCGGCGATCGTGTACAGCCAGGAGTCGTCGGGGATCTGGGTGGCGTGCGCCCGCATCGCCGCCTCCTTGGCGGCGTGCTGCTCGGTGGCGTCGATCCGGGCCGCGATCTGCTCGTCGGGGGTGCCGAAGGGCAGCTCGGAGAGGTCCTCGATGCCGGCGAAGGGGTTGTCCGACGACTCGACGAAGTGGCCCATCCCGGCCTCCAGCACGCTGAGCGGCATCGCCGTCCAGTAGACCTTCGCCGGGGCCACGCCCTCGGCCCGGGCCAGCTCGTGCGCGCGCATCGCCACCCGGTGCGCCTGGATGTGGTCCGGGTGCCCGTAGAAGCCGTTCTCGTCGTACGTGACCATGACCTGCGGGCGTACCTCCCGCATGACCTCCAACAGGTGCCCGGCGGCCTCGTCGAGGTCGGCCTGCCAGAAGGCGCGGGGATGCTCGTTGGTGGCGAGCCCCATCATGCCGGAGTCCCGGTAGCGGCCCGCGCCGCCGAGGAAGCGGTGGTCGGTGACGCCGAGCGCCGCGCAGGCGGCGTTCAGCTCGGCGATCCGCCAGCCGCCGAGCTGGTCGGCCTCGGCGGCGGCGAGCCGGGCCAGCGCCGGCACGTGGATCTCGCCCTCCTCGCCGAGGGTGCAGGTCACCAGGGTGACGTGGGCGCCGGCCGCGGCGTAGTGCGCCATCGTCGAGCCGGTGCCGATGGACTCGTCGTCGGGGTGCGCGTGGACCAGCAGGAGGCGGCGGTCGGGCAGCGTCGTCACGCTGGTCACTCTATCCGGCGGTTCTCCCCGGCCGGCCGGGACGCGTCCACGCGGGTCCGCCACAAGACCCCGGCCACCGCTCTACCATCTGCCCTGTGGACTTTCCCGAGCTGGCCGCCCGCACCCGCCGGTTCAGCCGTGGGGCGCCGCGGGCCGTCTCGGTGGCCGGCGACGGTTCCCGGGTGGTCTTCCTGCGTTCGGCCGGCCCGGAGGACCCGGCCGACGCGCTCTGGCTGCTCGACGTGGCGACCGGCGAGGAGCGGCTCGTCGCCGACCCGGCGGCGCTGCTCGGGGCCGACGCCGACCCGGCCGCGCTGAGCCCGGGAGAACGCGCGCTGCGCGAGCGGCAGCGGCTGAGCGCCGCCGGCATCGGCTCGTACGCCCTGGACGCCGCCGGGCGGGTGGCGGTCTTCGCGCTGGCCGGCCGGCTCTTCCGGGCCGACCTGGTGCACGGCGACGTGGTCGAGGTGGCCGCCGTCGGCCCGGCGCTCGACCCCCGGCCCGACCCGACGGGGCAGCGCCTCGCGTACGTCACGGACGCCGCCGAGGGGGTCCGCCGGGGTCAGCTGCGGGTGATCGAGGACGACGGCACGGACACCCTGCTGGCGGGCGAGGACTCGGGGGTGACCTGGGGGCTGGCCGAGCACATCGCGGCCGAGGAGTTCCACCGGTTCCGCGGCTACTGGTGGGCGCCGGACGGCCGCTCGGTGCTGGCCGCCCGCGTCGACGAGTCCCGGGTGGAACGCTGGCACCTGCACGACCCGGCCGATCCGGCGAGCCCGCCGACCACGCTCGCGTACCCCCGGGCGGGCAGCGCGAACGCCGAGGTGAGCCTGCACCTGCTCGACCTCGACGACGGCTGGGTCGACGTGCACTGGGACCGGGAGACCTACCCGTACCTGACGGCCGTGCACTGGGCCGAGGGCGGCCCGCTGATCACCGTGCTGCGCCGCTCCCAGCAGCACGGCCTGGTGCTCGCCGTCGACCCGCGCACCGGCGAGACCCAGGTGCACGCCGAACTCGCCGACCCGCGCTGGGTGGAGCCGATCCCCGGCACCCCGGCGCACCTGCCGGACGGCCGGGTGCTGGTCGGCGGCGAACTCGCCCACGACGGGTACGACGCCCGCTGCCTCTTCGCCGACGGGACCCTGCTCACCCCGCCGTCGCTCTACGTGCGCCGGGTGGTGGGGCGGCTGCCGGCCGGCGGCGGCCCGGCCGACCTGCTGGTGGAGGCGAGCGACGGGGAGCCGAGCGAGCGGCACCTCTTCCGGGTACGCACCACGATCGGCGGCGGCGTGGACGCCCGCCGGGTCACCACCGACCCGGGCTGGCACACGGCCGCGGTGGGCGGCGACGTTCTGGTGGTGGGGAGTGCCTCGCTCGACCACCCGGGCATCCGGTGGACGGTGTGGCAGGACGGGCGCGAGGTGGCCGCGCTGCGCTCGCTCGCCGCCACCCCGCCGTACGCGCCGCTGCCGCTGCTGGAGCGGGTCACCGACCGGCGGCTGCCGACGGCGGTGCTCTACCCGGAGAACTACGTCACCGGCCGACGGCTGCCGGTGCTGCTGGACGTCTACGGCGGGCCGGGGCACCAGGAGGTGCTCGCCGCGCGCGGGGCATGGCTGGAGCGGCAGTGGTGGGCCGACGCCGGCTTCGCGGTGGTCACCATCGACAACCGCGGTACGCCGGGCGTGGCGCCCTCCTTCGAGAAGGCGATCCACCGGCGGGTGGCCGACGTCGTCCTGCTCGACCAGGTGGACGCGCTCACCGCGCTGGCCGGCAAGCACCCCGACCTGGACCTGGAGCGGGTGGCGGTGCGCGGCTGGTCGTTCGGCGGCTGGCTGGCCGGGCTGGCGGTGCTGCGGCACCCGGAACTCTTCCGGTGCGGCGTCGTCGGGGCGCCGGTGACCGACTGGGCGCTGTACGACACCGCCTACACCGAGCGCTACCTGGGCCTGCCGGACGACGGCACGGACATCTACGCCCACCACTCGCTGGTCGAGCTGGCCGGCGAGCCGGTGCCGGCCTCGGAGGCGGCCCGGCCGCTGCTGCTGGTGCACGGCCTGGTCGACGACAACGTGGTGGCCGCGCACACGCTGCGCCTGTCGGCGGCGCTGCTGGCGACGGGGCGGCCGCACTCGGTGCTCCCGTTGACCGGCGCCACCCACATGGCCGCCGGCGGCGTCGCGGAGCGCCTGCTCAGGCTGGAGCTGGACTTCGTCCGCCGGCACCTGCTCTGACGCGGCGGCGGACGTACGGAGGCCCCGGCCGACGACGTTGTCGACCGGGGCCCGTCCGTGCGGTGCGGGTTACTGCTTGACGTACGCGTTCACGAACGACGGGTACCCGAAGACGCTGGAGACGAAGACCCCACCGGCCTTGGAACCGTGCACGAGGTAGGCGACGTCGACGTAGAGCGGGACCACCGGGGCGTGCTCCTTCATGATCCGCTCGTCGAGCTTGGCCCACTCCGGGCCCTGCTCGCCCGGCGGCAGGGCCAGGATCCGGTCGAACTCGGCGTTGATCGCCGGGTCGTTGAAGTACGACTGGTTGCTGTTGCCCTCGGCCTTGATGCTGCGGCCGTCGTAGAGCACCGGCAGGATCGAGGCGCCGCTCGGCCAGTCCGCCGCCCAGTTACCGATGTACAGGTCCCAGGGGTTGTCCTTCTTCTTGATCTCGTCGAGCTTCGAGTCGTCCGGGATGTTCCGCACGGTGATCTTGAAGCCGGCCCGCTCCAGGTTGCCCTTGAGCTGGGTGGCCATCTGCTGCTCGGTCGAGTTGTCGGCGACGCCGAGGACCAGCTCGGGCGTCTGACCGCCGAGCAGCTCCTTGGCCTTCTCCACGTTGCCGTTGGCGCCGGCCGGGTAGGCGTCGAACGCCTTGAAGCCGATCGTCGACGGCGGCATCAGCGAGGTCAGCGGGGAGGCGACGGTCTGGCCGCCGACGGACTTGATCAAGCCCTCCCGGTCGATCGCGTAGTTCAGCGCCTGGCGGACCTTCAGGTCCTTCACCCGCTGGTTGTTGATGACGAGCTGGTTGGCGCTCGGCGTCGGGGAGAGGATGCTGCGCTGCTTCAGCGCCGGGTCGTTGGCGACCTTGGCCACCAGCGAGGCGGGCACGTAGTTGAAGGCGACGGCGCTCTGGTCGGCGCCGTTGTCGGCGATCACCCGGTTGTTCGCGGCGTCCGCGGTCGGGCCGAAGCTCCAGACGAACTGGTCCGGGTACTGGTGGCGCACCGGGTCGGTCTTCGCGTCCCAGTGCGGGTTGCGGTCCAGCGTGATCTGCACGCCGACCTGGTTCTTCGCGACCTTGTAGGGGCCGGAGGAGAACGGCGCGTTGTCCAGGTTGACGCCGGTGTCCTTGTCCGCCGGCAGCGGCGCGGAGGTCGGCAGCGAGACCGCGAACGGCAGGTCACAGCGGGGCTTGGCGAACTCGAAGCGCAGGGTCTTCGCGTCCGGGGTGCTCAGGCCCGGCGGCAGCGAGGTCTTGTTCTTCTTGAAGTCCCACTTGGTGTCGAACTGCGGGGTGTCGGCGAGCCACTCCTGGATGTAGGTCGGGCCGCCGGAGAGGTCCGGGTCGAAGGAGCGGGCGATGCCGTACGCGATCTCCTTCGAGGTGATCGGCCGGCCGTCCTCGAACTTGACGCCGTCCTTGACCTTGAATTCCCAGACCTTGCAGTCGTTGTTGACGTTGGTGCCCGGCGTCTCGGCCAGGTCGCCGACGAGGACGAGGCCGCCCTTGCCGTCGTCCTTCCACGTGGTCAGGTAGCGGCTGAAGAGCGGCGACGTCATCAGACCGGCGAACGAGTACGTCCGCTGGGGGTCCAGGTGGGAGATCGGGGTCTCCCGGATGATGGTGAAGGTGCCGCCCTTCTGGGCGCCGGGCACCTCTGCCGCCGGCCCCATGGAATCCTTCGGGTCGGTCGCGATGACCCCGGTCTGCTGCCGGTTGGTGTCCACCGTGGTGCCCTCGCCCGTGTTCTCCGAGCACGCACCCAATGTCACCACCAGTGCGATCGCGCCGCCTGCGGCGGCCGCCACGCGTGGTCGCATCTCCTACCTCCTACACCCAGGTGCCGCCAGGCGTGAGCGCCGACGTCCCGAGGATCGTAAAGAAGAAAACCTACGAGTTGTGTAACAGTTCTCGATAAATTTCACCGTCGTCCGGCCGATGGCCGCCCCGTCCCCCCGACGGCCGGTCAGCCCAGCCGTACGCGGGGGTCGATGGCGGCGTAGAGCAGGTCGACCAGCACGTTCGCGATCACCACGAAGACCGCCGAGATGAGCACGGTGGCCATGATCGTGGGCAGGTCGCCGGCCCGCACCGCCTCGACGGCGGCCCGCCCCAGCCCCTGAAGGCCGAAGGTGGTCTCGGTGATCACCGTGCCGCCCAGCGCCGCCCCGACGTCCAGCCCCGCGATGGTGACCACGGGGGTGATCGCGGCGCGCAGCGCGTGCCGGCCGTACACCTTCGGTTTGGCCAGGCCCTTCGCGCGCGCCGTGCGGACGAAGTCCTCGGAGAGCGTCTCCAGCATCTGCGCCCTCGACAGCCGGGCGTAGATCGCGGAGAAGAGGAAGGCGAGCGCGACCCAGGAGAGCACCAGCCCGCTGGCCCATTTCACCGGACTGTCCAGGAACGGCGTGTAGCTCGGCACCGGCAGCAGCCGCAGGTTGTAGACGAAGACCAGCAGCAGCACCGCGCCGACGAAGTAGAGCTGGAGCGAGGCGCCGGTCAGCGAGAAGCCGATCGCGGCCCGGTCGAGCCAGGTGCCCCGGCGCAGCGCCGAGACCATGCCGAGGCCGACCCCGAGCAGGAGCCAGAGGATGGCCGCGGGGATCACGATGCTCAGCGTCACCGGCAGCACCCGGGTGATGGTGTCGAGCACCGCCTCGTTGTTCACGTACGACCAGCCCAGGCAGGGCGCCTCGCACTTGCCGCCCTGTGCGCTGCCCAGGTCCCGCCCCGTGAAGATGCCCTTCATGTAGCCGGCGTACTGGGTGATGAGCGGGTCACGCAGGCCCAGCTCCTCGCGTACCCGTTCCAGCCGCTCGGGGTTGCAGTTCTTCGGGCACATGCCGGTGACCGGGTCGCGCGGCAGCGCGAAGAACATCAGGAAGGTCAGCACGCTCACCGCGAACAGGGTGAGCACGGCGGAGAAGATCCGCTTGATCAGGAAGCGCGCCATCGGGATCCTCTTTCATTCGCGGCTGCGGGGCTCCACTCCGCCGCACTCCTCGCACTCATCAGGACACCCCTACCGGGACGACTTCGGGTCGAGTGCGTCGCGCAACGCGTCGCCGAAGAGGTTGAACGCGAACACGAGCGCGAAGATGGTGATGCCGGGGAAGAAGACGAACGCCGGGTCGGTCTGGAGGTAGTCCAGGCTCTGGTAGATCATCCGGCCGAAGCTCGGCGTCTCCTCGGTCAGCCCGACGCCGATGAAGGAGAGCGCCGCCTCGCTGGTGATGAACTGCGGCACCGCGAGCGAGAACGACACCAGGATCGGCGCCCAGATGTTCGGCAGCAGCTGCCGGAACACCATGTGCCCGAGCCCCGCGCCGCTGGCCTTGGCGGCCTCCACGAACTCCCGCTCGCGCAGCGCGATCACCTGGCCCCGCACCAGCCGGGCCGTGCTCGTCCAGCCGAAGAGCGCGAAGACGGCGATCAGCACCCCGACCCCGAAGGCGGGGGAGACCGCGTCCCGCTCGCCGTAGAAGCGCAGCGTCAGCGTCGGCGTCAGGGCCAGCGCGACGACCAGGAACGGCATGGCCAGGGTCAGGTCGGTGATCCAGTTGATCACGGCGTCGAGCCAGCCACCGAGGTAGCCGGCGAGCGCGCCGAGCGCGACGCCGAGCACCGCCGTGATCACCGCCGCCGCGAAGGCGATCAGCAGCGAGGTACGCAGGCCGTAGATCAGCCGGATGAAGATGTCCCGGCCGAGGTTGGGCTCGAGCCCGAAGTAGTGATCGCCCGACACGCCGCCGGCGTATCCGAGCGGCATGCCGAAGTTGTCCAGCTTGTTCTGGAACTGGTCGCGCGGGCTGATCCCGTACAGCGCCTCGATCAGCGGCGCGGAGAGCGCCAGCAGCACGAAGAGGATCAGCATGGCCCCGCTGATCATCGCCGTCCGGTCGCGGCGCAGCCGGATCAGGGCGAGCTGGCCGGGCGAGCGGCCGACGAAGCCCTTCGCCTTCGGCGCGTCGGCGTCGCCGCCCGACTCGATCTCGACCAGCGCCACGCCCTCCACCGGGGACATGCTCATCTCGACACCTCCTCGACGCCCGCGTCAGCCGTGCCCGCCCGGTCGGCCGGCTCGGCCGTTTCCACGTCGCCGGCCGCCTCGGCGCGGACAGCGCCGGCGGCCGGCGGACCGGCCTGTTCCACCGGCCCCTGCTCCGGGAAGTGGCAGGCCGCCGCCTGGCCGCCGCCCTCGCGGGACACCAGCGCCGGCTCCTCCGTCGCGCAGACGTCCTGCGCCTTCCAACAACGGGTGCGGAACCGGCAGCCCGACGGCGGGTCGAGCGGGGTGGGCACGTCGCCGGCCAGCCGGATCCGCCCGGCCGGGCCGAGCTTGGTGACGTCCGGGATCGCCGAGAGCAGCGCCCGGGTGTACGGGTGCTGCGGGCGCTCGTAGATGTCGTCCCGGTCGCCGATCTCGACGATCTTGCCGAGGTACATGACGGCGACCCGCTGGCAGAAGTGCCGCACCACGGCCAGGTCGTGGGCGATGAAGACGAACGCCAGGCCCAGGTCGCGTTGCAGGTCCCGGAGCAGGTTGACCACCTGCGCCTGGATCGACACGTCCAGCGCGGAGACCGGCTCGTCGGCCACGATCAGCTTGGGGCGCAGGGCCAGCGCGCGGGCGATGCCGATGCGCTGCCGCTGGCCGCCGGAGAACTCGTGCGGGTAGCGGTTGTAGTGCTCCGGGTTCAGCCCGACCAGCTCCAGCAGCTCCTGCACCCGCTTCTTCAGGCCGCCCGGCGGGTCGATGCCGTTCACCTGCAACGGCATCGCCACGATCCGGCCGACCGTGTGCCGGGGGTTCAGCGACGCGTACGGGTCCTGGAAGATGATCTGGAGGTCCTGCCGCAGCGGGCGCAGCTCCCGGCGCCCGGCGTGGGTGATGTCACGCCCCTCGAACTCGATGCTTCCCGCGCTGGGCTTCAGCAGCCGCACCAGCATCCGGCCGGTGGTCGTCTTGCCGCAGCCGGACTCCCCCACCAGGCCGAGGGTCTCCCCCGGGCGCACGTCGAAGTCCAGCCCGTCGACGGCCCGGACCAGGCCCGTGCTGCGGAAGCCGTTGCGCACCGGGAAGTGCTTGGCCAGGCCACGCACCCGCAGCAGCGGCTCGCCGGCCTCGGCCGGTCGCGCGGCCTCGTCCCGGCCACTCATCGGGACCTGCCTTCGTCGACCGCGGGACTCCGCCGCGCCGCGTTCCTCGCGCTCATCGGGCAACCCCCACGTGGGCGATGTCCTCCGCGTAGAGCCGCGTGCGGTCGTCGGCGGAGAGGTGGCAGGCGACCAGGTGGCCGGGCGCGCCGGCCGGGCGCAGCTCGGGCACCTCGGTACGGGACCGGTCGCCGTTGCGGTCGGCGTACCGGCAGCGCGGGTGGAAGGCGCAGCCGGACGGCAGGTTGATCAGGCTCGGCGGGTTGCCCTTGATCGGCACCAGGTCCGCGTCCGCGTCGCCGTGCAACGACGGCACGCTGGAGAGCAGGCCCCAGGTGTACGGGTGCTGCGGCCGGCGGAGCACCTGCTCCACGCTGCCGTGCTCGACCGCCCGCCCGCCGTACATGACCAGCACCTCGTCGGCCACCTGGCTGACCACGCCCAGGTCGTGGGTGATCAGGATGATCGCGGAGTGGAACTCGGCCTGGAGGTCGGCCAGCAGGTCGAGGATCTGCGCCTGCACCGTCACGTCCAGGGCGGTGGTCGGCTCGTCGGCGATCAGCAGGTCTGGGTCGTTGACCAGCGCCATGGCGATCATCGCCCGCTGCCGCATGCCCCCGGAGAACTCGTGCGGGTACTGCTCGAAGCGGCGGGCCGGCTGTGGGATGCCGACCCGGCCCAGCATGTCCACCGCGCGCCGCCGGGCCTCGCGCTTGCCGGCCTTCGGGTGGTGCACCCGGTACGCCTCGGCGATCTGCCTGCCCACTGTGTAGTACGGGTGCAGGGCGGAGAGCGGATCCTGGAAGATCATCGCCATGTCCCGGCCGCGCAGCCGGCGTACCTCCTCGTCCGGCAGGCCGACCAGCTGGCGGCCGCCGACGGAGATCTCCCCGGTGATGGTGGTGCGCTTGGCGCTGTGCAGCCCGAGGATGGCCAACGAGGTGACGCTCTTGCCCGAGCCGGACTCGCCGACGATGCCGAGGGTGCGCCCGCGCGCCACCTCGAACGACACCCCGTCCACGGCCCGCACCACGCCGTCCTCGGTGTCGAAGCGGACCCGCAGGTCGTCCACCCGCAGGTAGGGGTCCTGACCGGAGCGCTGCTCCGGCACGTTGGGGCGGTCCGGTTTCCCGGACGGCGCCGACTCCGGCCTGTCCACGACCGCCTCCCTCAGCGACGAAGAGAACCTACAGGAAACCACTGAGGGTGAAAATAAGCTACATAACCGGGGCTGTCAGCGGGCCACAGCGTAACGACTCTGCAACGGGCGTGAACAGTCCTCACCAGGACATCCACGGTCACGCCTGGAACGCGACGCAGCCCCGTACGCCACGGGCCCGACCGGGAGGAACCGCTCTCCTGCCGGATGTCGGAGGGCTCGCCTAGTGTCGGGCACATGACCGAGTTCGACGCGGCGGCGACCGCGGTGCAGGCCGCGCTCGACGCGGGGGCCCGTTACGCCGACGCGCGGGTGATGCACCGGCGTTACGAGGCGATGTCCGCCCGCAACGGCGACATCGAGGAACTCACCCAGGACGAGAGCGTCGGGCTGGGCGTCCGGGCGCTGGTGGGTTCCGGCTGGGGCTTCCACGCCGTGCCCGACCTGTCGGACGCCGCCGCCCGCGACGCCGGCCGGCGCGCCGCGCGGATCGCCGCCGCGAGCG
Source organism: Micromonospora sp. CPCC 205561 (assembly GCF_036906775.1). Classification (NCBI taxonomy): domain Bacteria; kingdom Bacillati; phylum Actinomycetota; class Actinomycetes; order Micromonosporales; family Micromonosporaceae; genus Micromonospora; species Micromonospora sp. CPCC 205561. Next base: position 11,192 of record NZ_JBAKHV010000037.1, read on the forward strand.
CGCGGGTGCCGGGGCCGCCGATCGACCTGGTGCCGGTCGAGGCGGTCACCGCGAGCTGGGCGTCCGCCTGCGTGGTCGATCCGCTCGGCGTGCCGCTCTCCGCCAAGGGCGACCTGCTGGTCGGGGCGACCCGCGCGATGGCGGAGCACGGCGCCGACGTGGCCGAGGGCCTCTACCAGGTCTGGGACACGGCCAAGTGGTTCGTCTCCAGCGAGGGGCACCGGATCGACCAGCGGATCCGGGAGTGCGGCGGCGGCATCTCCGCCACCTCCGTGGGCGACGGGGAGACCCAACGCCGCTCCTACCCCAGCTACCGCGGCCAGTACGGCACCACCGGGTGGGAGCTGGTCGAGTCGCTCGACCTGACCGCGCACGCGGCGCGGATCGCCGAGGAGTCCCGGGCGCTGCTCACCGCGCCGCCCTGCCCGGCCGGCGAGACCGACCTGATCCTCGGCGGCGAGCAGCTCGCCCTCCAGATCCACGAGTCCGTCGGGCACGCCATCGAGCTGGACCGGATCCTCGGCTGGGAGGCCGCCTTCGCCGGCACCTCCTGGTTGGACCTCGCCCGGCTCGGCTCGCTGCGCTACGGCTCCGAGCTGATGAACGTCACTATCGACCCCACCATCCCCGGCGCCCTGGGCAGCTTCGGCTTCGACGACGAGGGCTCCCCCGCCGTCCGACGGGACGCGGTGCGCGAGGGGCGCTGGGTGGGCGTGCTCGCCGGCCGCGACTCGGCCGCCGTCGCGGGCCTGGACCACGGCGGCAGCGTACGCGCCGACGGCTGGGCCCGGCTGCCGATGGTGCGGATGACCAACGTCGGCCTGGAACCCGGGCCGCACACGCTGGAGGAGATCGTCGCCGCCACCGACGACGGGGTGCTGATGGACGTCAACCGGTCCTGGTCCATCGACGACAAACGGCTCAACTTCCAGTTCGGCTGCGAGATCGGCTGGGAGGTGAAGAAGGGCCGTCGGGGCCGGATGCTGCGCAACCCCACCTACACCGGCATCGGGCCGCTCTTCTGGCGGTCCATGGACATGCTCTCCTCGGAGACCGTCGCGTGGGGCACCCCCAACTGCGGCAAGGGGCAGCCGGGGCAGACCGGCCACACGGGTCACCCCGCCGCGCCGGCCCGCTTCCGCAACGTCCGGGTGGGGGTCCGCGCGTGAGTGAGGGGCGGGAGGCCGCATGAGTGAGCTGGAGATCGCCGGTCGGGTGGTGGAGCTGGTCCGCCGGCTCGGCGGGCCCGACGCGCAGGCCGAGGCGGTGGTCACCCGGGCCGACCTGGCGCTGACCCGGTTCGCCAACTCCTCCATCCACCAGAACGTCGCCGAGTCCGGCGTCGGGGTCCGGCTGCGGCTGCACGTGGCCGGGCGTACGGCCACCGGCAGTGGCAGCGTGGTCACCGCCGAGGGGCTGCGCGCGCTGGTCGAGCGCACCCTCGCCGCGGCGCGGCTCTGCCCGCCCGACCCGGCCTGGCCCGGGCTCGCCCCATCGGGGCCGACACCGGCCGCCCCGACCGTCGACGAGGCCACCGCGGACGCCGACCCGGACGAGCGGGCCGAGCGGGTGCGCGCGTTCGTGGCGGCGGCCGGCGGGCTGGAGACGGCCGGCTACTGCCGCACGGCGCACCGGTCCTCGGCATTCGCCAACTCGGCCGGGCACACCGCGCAGGGCCGCGCCGTCGAGGCGGCGATGGACGGCATCGCCCGCACGGGCGGCGCGGACGGCGTCGCCCGGCTCTGCGCCGACCGGCTGGCCGATCTCGACGGTGCCGAGCTCGGCGCCCGGGCCGCGGCCAGGGCGCGCGCGGCGGTCGACCCGGTGGAGCTGCCGCCCGGCCGCTACGAGGTCGTGCTGGAGCCGGCGGCGGTCGCCGACCTGCTCCAGAACCTCGCCTGGTACGGCTTCAACGGCAAGCGGCACGCCGAGCGGCAGTCCTTCGTCGCACCGGGGACGGCCCAGTTCGACCCGGCGGTCACCCTGGTCGACGACCCGCTCGCCGGCTCCGGGCTGCCGTTCGACGTGGAGGGCACGCCCCGGCGGGCGCTGACCCTGGTGGAGGCGGGCACCACCCGGGCGGTGGCGCACGACCGGCGGACGGCCGCCGAGGAGGGCGTGGCCTCGACCGGGCACGCGTCGCCGGGCGCCGCCGCGTGGGGCCCGATGGCCCGCAATCTGCGCCTGCGTCCCGCGGCCAGGGCGGGCGCCGGCGGCGGGCCGGCCGCCGCGACGTCGGCCGACGCCGGAGCCGACGGCGCGACGGGCCCGGCCGGGGCGGCGACCGACGGCGCGACGGTGGGCGGCGTGCCGGCGGGGGTGGTCGACGCGGACACCGCCGCGCTCGTCGGGCGGATGCGGCGGGGGCTGCTGGTCAGCGACCTCTGGTACACCCGGGTGCTCGACCCGCGGAGCCTGGTCCTCACCGGCCTGACCCGCAACGGCGTGTGGCTGGTCGAGGACGGCGTGGTGACCCGGGCGGTCCGCGACCTGCGCTTCACCGAGTCCTATCCGCGCGCCCTCGGTCCGGGCGCGGTGCTCGGGCTGGGGCGGCGGGCCGTACGCCAGCCGGACCGGGTGGACGGGGTGTGGTGGGAGGCGCCACCGCTGCGGCTCGCCTCGTGGAACTTCACGGGTGGCGCCTCCGGGTGAGCCGCCGCCGTCCCCCGGGGACGGGGTGCCGAGTGGAGTTCCTAACATCCGGACATCGGTCGTCGTCCAGGGCTTTCCACCGGCCGGGACACACGGGACACTCCCTTGCGCGGACGGCTCGCGGAGATCGGCGTAACGTGTGTCACTTAGCTGCGCCGTATCGCCGGCGCGGTCGTTGGTGTGCGCATGACGTGGCAAGCGGGTGCGGGTTGCGCCGGTCCGCGTGCCGACCGGAACTTGATCCGCCCGTGAGGGTCCTGTCAGGGAGACGACTCGAATGACATCAACGGCAACGAGGCCGCTGGGGGCGCGGGCGCGCGCCGCCATCGCGGCGAAGACGTTGCGTACCGACCGCTGGTGGCTCGCCCCGCTGATCACCGTGATCGGGCTCGGCGCGTGGGTGGCGTACGCGACGGTCCGGGTCTTCATGCACGACTTCTACTGGGTCGAGGACTACCACTACCTGACCCCGTTCTACTCCCCCTGCGTGACCGAACGCTGCCTGCCGGACGCCGCGCACTTCGGACGGTTCCTGCCCGGCTGGTGGATCATCCCGGACGCGGCGCTGACGCTGCCGTTCCTGCTGCTGTTCCGGCTCACCTGCTACTACTACCGCAAGGCGTACTACCGGTCGTTCTGGCTGTCGCCGCCCGCCTGCGCGGTTCCGGACGGGCACAAGTCCTACAGCGGCGAGACCCGGTTCCCGCTGCTCGGGCAGAACCTGCACCGCTACTTCTTCTACGCCGCCGCGATCATCTCGCTGATCAACACCTGGGACGCGATCCTGGCCTTCCACTCCCCCAAGGGCTTCGGCTTCGGGCTGGGCAACATCATCCTGCTCGTCAACGTGGTGATGCTCTGGGCGTACACGATCTCCTGCCACTCGTGCCGGCACATCATCGGCGGACGACTGAAGCACTTCTCCAAGCACCCGATGCGCTACCGGGCCTGGACCTTCGTCTCCGCCCTGAACGTCCGGCACATGCAGCTCGCCTGGATCACCCTCGGCACGCTGGCCCTGACCGACTTCTACGTCATGGCGCTCGCGGCCGGCTGGTTCAACGACCTGCGGTTCATCAACTAGAGGGCCCCTGACATGACGAATCCTCACCACCAGACGAGCTCCACCACGCGGATCGAACGACACCACTACGACGTCGTCGTGATCGGCGCCGGCGGCGCCGGCCTGCGCGCGGCGATCGAGGCCCGGCTCGCCGGCAAGAAGACCGCGATCATCTCCAAGTCGCTCTTCGGCAAGGCGCACACGGTGATGGCCGAGGGCGGCGCCGCCGCCGCGATGGGGAACGTGAACAGCCGGGACAACTGGCAGGTGCACTTCCGCGACACGATGCGCGGCGGCAAGTTCCTCAACAACTTCCGGATGGCCGAGCTGCACGCGAAGGAGTCGCCGCAGCGGATCTGGGAGCTGGAGACGTACGGCGCGCTCTTCGACCGGACCAGGGACGGGAAGATCTCGCAGCGCAACTTCGGCGGCCACGAGTACCCCCGGCTGGCCCACGTCGGCGACCGGACGGGCCTGGAGATGATCCGCACCCTCCAGCAGAAGATCGTCTCCCTCCAGCAGGAGGACAAGCGCGACCACGGCTCGTACGACGCCCGGATCAGGGTCTTCTCGGAGACCACGATCACCGAGCTGCTGCTCGACGGCGACCGGGTCGCGGGCGCGTTCGGCTACTACCGGGAGTCCGGCGAGTTCATTCTCTTCGAGGCGCCGGCCGTGGTGCTGGCGACCGGCGGCGTCGGCCGCTCCTACAAGGTCACCTCGAACTCCTGGGAGTACACCGGGGACGGGCACGCGCTGGCCCTGCGCGCCGGCGCGACGCTGATCAACATGGAGTTCCTCCAGTTCCACCCGACCGGCATGGTCTGGCCGCCGTCGGTGAAGGGCATCCTGGTCACCGAGTCGGTACGCGGCGACGGCGGCGTGCTGAAGAACTCCGACGGCAAGCGGTTCATGTTCGACTACGTCCCCGACGTCTTCCGCAAGCAGTACGCGGAGACCGAGGAGGAGGCGGACCGCTGGTACACCGACCCGGACAACAACCGGCGCCCGCCGGAGCTGCTGCCCCGCGACGAGGTGGCCCGGGCGATCAACAGCGAGGTCAAGGCCGGGCGGGGCACCCCCTCGGGCGGCGTCTACCTGGACATCGCCTCCCGCAAGCCGGCGGAGGAGATCCGTCGCCGCCTGCCGTCGATGTACCACCAGTTCAAGGAGCTGGCCGACGTCGACATCACCAGGGAGCCGATGGAGGTCGGGCCCACCTGTCACTACGTGATGGGCGGCGTCGAGGTCGACCCGGACAGCGGGGCCGCGTTCGGCCACGTGCGGGGGCTCTTCGCCGCGGGCGAGGTCTCCGGCGGCATGCACGGCTCCAACCGGCTCGGCGGGAACTCCCTGTCCGACCTGCTGGTGTTCGGCAAGCGCGCGGGCGGCCACGCCGCCACGTACGCCGACGGCCTCACCGCCCGGCCGAAGGTGGGCATCGCCGCCGTGGAGGCCGCGGTGGAGACGGCGCTGGCACCGTTGCAGCGGGACACCGGCGAGAACCCGTACGTCCTCCAGCAGGACCTCCAGGCGGTGATGGGCGACCTGGTCGGCATCATCCGGCGCGAGGGCGAGCTGGTGGACGCCCTGGGGCGGCTGGCGGAGCTGCGCGAGCGGGTGGCGAAGGTGAGCGCGAGCGGCGGCCGGCGCTACAACCCGGGCTGGCACCTGGCGCTGGACCTGCGCAACATGCTGGTGGTCTCCGAGTGCACCGCGAAGGCGGCACTGGAGCGGCGCGAGTCGCGCGGCGGCCACACGCGCGAGGACCACCCGGCGATGGACCCGGCGTGGCGCCGGGTCAACCTGGTCTGTTCCCTCGACGGCGACACCGTGCGCCTGGAACGCAAGCCGCTGCCGAAGATGCGCCCGGAGCTCATCGGCCTCTTCGACCGCGCGGAGCTGGCCAAGTACCTCACGGACGAGGAACTCGCCGAGTTCGACGCTGCCGTCGCCGACGTCGAGACCGAGAAGGAGCGCTGACGCAATGGGTAACCAGAAGTCCCAGGGGCCCGGGAAGCCGGGCGCGAAGCGCCGGTTCCGCATCTGGCGCGGCGACGAGAACGGCGGCGACCTACAGGACTACGCGGTGGAGGTGAACGAGGGCGAGGTCGTCCTCGACGTCATCCACCGGCTCCAGGCGACCGAGGCGCCCGACCTGGCCTGCCGCTGGAACTGCAAGGCCGGCAAGTGCGGCTCCTGCTCGATGGAGATCAACGGCAAGCCGCGGCTGAGCTGCATGACCCGGATGTCCACCTTCACGGAGGACGAGACGGTCACGGTCACCCCGCTGCGCACCTTCCCCGTGATCCGGGACCTGGTCACCGACGTCTCGTTCAACTACGAGAAGGCCCGGGAGACGCCGGCGTTCGCCCCGCCGGCCGACCTGGCGCCCGGCGAGTACCGGATGCAGCAGGTCGACGTGGAACGCTCGCAGGAGTTCCGCAAGTGCATCGAGTGCTTCCTGTGCCAGAACGTCTGCCACGTGATCCGCGACCACGAGGAGAACAAGCAGTCGTTCTCCGGGCCGCGGTACTTCATCCGGGCCGCCGAGCTGGACATGCACCCGCTGGACGCGAAGGGCGACCGCAAGGAGTACGCGCAGGCCGAGCAGGGCCTCGGGTTCTGCAACATCACCAAGTGCTGCACCGAGGTCTGCCCCGAGCACATCAAGATCACTGACAACGGGATCATCCCCATGAAGGAGCGGGTCGTCGACCGCAGGTACGATCCCCTTGTGTGGCTTGGTAGCAAGATCTTCCGGAGGGGTCAGGTGCCTCAGACCATCGTGACCAGCGAACACGTCGGCGGTGCGGTGCGCGGCAGCTCGGCCAACGCGGGGTTCCACTCGCACGCGGGCGGCTCGCACGACCCGCAGGCGGAGGTGCAGGCGCAGCAGGGCGTCAACTGGCACCGGGAGGTGCCGAGGCCGACCGCGCCGGCCGTCGACGACCACGGAAGGCTGCCGCTGACGGAGCTCACCTTCGACCGGGCGGCAGCGCCGTCGCCGTTCGGTGACGACGTGACCTTCCCGCTGCCGCCGGAGCACCTGAACTTCGCCCACCCGGAGCAGGACAAGCACTGACTGCGCAGGTGATGACGGGGGCCGCGGCTGACGCCGCCGGCCCCCGTCCCCTTTCCGCCCGGGTGTCCGCTTCGGCTCAGGGCGCGAGGAGCGGACGGAGGGCTTCGACGATGGGAGCGTCGGCGGGGAGCCAGGTGACGCTGTCCAACTCGTCGCCGGCGAGCCAGCGCAGCGCCGAGTGCTCCAGGGCCTGCGGCTGGTCGCCGTGCAGCAGGCGGGCCGCGTACACCTTGAGCACGGAGCGGCCGTGGGCCATCCGGACGTTGCGGCCCACCCGGTCGCCGATCTCCACGCGTACGGCGAGCTCCTCGGCGCACTCGCGGGCGAGCGCCGCGGTCTCGCTCTCCCCCGGCTCCACCTTGCCGCCGGGGAACTCCCACATGCCCGCCACCTCGGCCGGGGCGGAGCGGGCGCACGCGAGCACCCGGCCGTCCCTGATGATCGCCGCTCCGACGATCACCCTCGGGTCCCGTCGCTCGGCCTGCCCGCCGCCATTAGCCCGTTCGGTCCGCACGGGCGTCCAGCGTGCCAGATCAATAGGCGGTTTGGGTACCGTGGCCGACCGTCAGGGCAGCAGAACCCGGAAGTGTGGGCGTGGACACACCCAGCGGGCGACGACAGACTAGAGGGCACCGACAAGACACGGGACGGCGACGATTTGGCCACAAGCCGGCAACGGCGTCTGGGAGGTGCGGTGATGCGCGCGCTGTTCAGCGGCCGAGCGAAGCACGACTACCTGAGCGACGCTCTCACCCTGCTCACCGGTTGGATCCGGGAGGGTGAGCAGATCCGCCGCACCCTCTCCATCGACGACACGCAGCACGCGGCCCTCACCGAGCGGGTGAAGGTCGTGGCCGACGCGTTGCACCTGCGTCCCGAGATCAGCCGCCGGGCCAACCAGACCCAGATCAGGGTCGGGCACGGCAACGCGCCGCTGACCGAGGGCGAGGTCCTGCTGGCGGCCCGCATCGAGGACGCCTACCGGGCGGTCACCCAGCCCTGACCGCCGGCCGGGCCGCCGGTGCCGGCCCTCTCCCGCTGTCGGCGCGGCGGTCGGGAGTCACCTGGGAATCGGCTGGGAAGCCTGATGTTTCCCTGAACGGCGCGGGGGTATCAATTCGGTGCGGGAGCAGACAACCGCCCCGCAGCGGACTGAACCTCTTATAACGCCTTTTTTGGAGCTGACATGACTACCCCCACCACCAACCGCGGGACAGACCACACCACCCACCAGGTGGAGCACCACGGCGACCACGACGTCCGGCACGCGCACCGGCACGGCGACGAGACCAAGCCGTCGTGGAAGACCACCGAGCTGGCCGTCTACCTGCTCTCGGTGATCGGCGTGCTGATCGCCTCGAACGCCGTTGGCGACGGCGCCGCCAACGACGGCGGCGACTACTTCGCGGCCGACAAGGCGTGGTGGTACATCACCCTGCTGACCATCGGTTACCTGATCAGCCGGGGCCTGGCCAAGGCCGGCAGCCGCAGCCGCGACAACGACCCGCGCACCAGCCGGTAGGCGCACCGCGTCACGAAAGCCCCGCCGTCCGCGTCCGCACGACGCGTCGGCGGGGCTTCGCGCTTCCCGGGGCCGGCCGGCCGCGACGCGGGCCCGGGGTCAGGCGGCCCCGTCCTGCGGATACCAGCGCAGCTCCACGGCGTTGCCGTCCGGGTCCCGGACGTAGATCGAGGTCGCGCTCCCCCGGGCGCCGAACCGGGACACCGGCCCCTCGATGACGCTGAAGACCCCGGACCGGACGACCTCCGCCCAGTCGAGCGGCTCCACGACCAGACAGAAGTGGTCGACGTTCGACTCGCCCCGGTCCCGGCGTACGAGGTCGACGATGGTTCCCGGGTCTACCCGCACCGAGGGGAACGGCGCCCGACCGGCCCGCCACTGGTCGACCCGCACCGGGGCCAGGCCGAGCAGGCCGCAGTAGAAGTCCAGCGCCCGCTCGACGTCGGTGACGTTGAGCACCAGGTGGTCGAAGCCCGTGACCCGCACCGCGCTCACCGCTCCTCCAGGTCGTGGGCCCGGCGCAGCCAGTCGGTGAACAGGGCCGGGTCGACGTCGGCGAGGGCCCGCAGCCTGACCGAGGCCATCTGTCGGGCGCCGGGAACGAGCCGGGCCGAGGGATCGCCGATCTCCCGGCCGCGCCACAGCCCGAAGGTGACGTACGAGCCGTACGTCTTCAGCAGGCAGACGGGGCGCCGGCCCGGCCGGTCGCCGAGCCCCCAGACCGGGTGGCCGTGCCACATCGCCCCCGTGGCCGCCGGCAGGGCCGCCTCGATGACGGGCAGGAGCCTCTCGCTGATCTCGCGCAGTGGCGGTTCGAGGCGGGCCAGGTAGTTCGTGACTGTCGTCGTTTCCATGCGGTTCACGATCCGCCGCCCGGCGACGCCGACCAAGACACGATCGCACTACCATCGTTGAGCCGGATTCAACGATGGGGCGGGGCGTGCTGGAACGACACGAGCTGGAGACCTTCCTGACCCTCGCCGAGGAGCTGCACTTCGGTCGGACGGCGGAGCGCCTGCGGGTCACCACCGGGCGGGTCAGTCAGGTCGTCAAGACGTTGGAGCGCCGCGTCGGCGCCCCGCTGTTCGCCCGCACCAGCCGGGTCGTGCGGCTCACCCCGATCGGCCGGCAACTCGCCGACGACCTGACGCCGCTGGTCGCCGGCATCGACGACGCGGTACGCCGGGCCGTCGAGGCGGGGCGGGGCGTCACCGGGCGGCTGCGGGTCGCCTTCCTCGGCGAGTGGACCGCGCCGACCCTGCTCAAGGCGGTCGCCCTCTTCTCCCGACGCCACCCCGACTGTCAGGTCGAGGTGCGCGAGGTCCAGCTCTTCAACTCCCGGCAGAGCCTGCTCGACGGCTCGGTCGACGTCCTGATGGCCGCGTACCCCTTCGACGGGATGGCCTGCGGGCCGGCGCTGCTGGAGGAGCGGCGGTTGCTCGCGGTGGCCACCGGGCACCGGCTGACCCGGGAGGAGTCCGTCTCGCTGGAGGTGCTCGGCGACCACCCGGTGGTGCAGTACCCGGCGGTGACCTCGGCCGAGTTCAAGCGCGACCGCACCCCCGAACACACCCCGTCGGGTCGGCCGGTGCCGAAGGGGCCGGCGGGCAACACCTTCTCGGAGATGCTGACGCTTGTCGCGATGGGACGGGGGGTGCTGCCGGTGGGCGAGCACACCCGCCGCTACTACCCGCGGCCCGACGTGGCGTACGTGCCGATCCACGACGCCCCGCCGATCCGGCGCGGCCTGGTCTGGCAGGAGAGCAACGGCACGGCCCGGGTCCACGAGTTCGTCCGGGCCGCGACCGACGCGAACGCGGCCTGACACCCACCCTCCCCGCTGGCATGATCGCGCCGGTGAGACACGGGGAGTTCCGCCAGCCACGGCTGGTGCGCGTGAGGAACTGCGCGGCTCGCTGCGGGCGGCCGGTTTCGCCGTGGAGCGTGTCCACGGCGGCTGGGGCGGGGAGCCCGTGGGCCGGGGCGACGGCGAGTTCCTCGTCCTCGCCCGCCGACGGTGATCTTGTAGCTGGCGCGCCCTTCCTACCGTGGAGGACATGGCGAACGCGACGTACGACCGCAAGGAGCAGTTCCAGCAGATCCAGAGCGGCCTGCTCCACGGAGAACAGATCATCGCCGTCTACGACGCCGTCGGCACCGGCACCGGCTTCATCGGCCTGACCGACCGGCGCGTCATCATCCAGGACCGCTCCTTCGTCGGCAAGCGGTACGCCATCACCAGCATCCCGTACTCGAAGATCACCAGCGTGAGCGTGGTCAGCAACAAGTCGTGGGGCGGCTCGTTCTTCTCCACCGGGGCGATCGCGATCCACGTCGGCACGCACACCTACGAGGTGGAGTTCCGGGGCTCGGAGAAGAGCCACCACGTGCACAACGTGATCCTGCACCACATCAGCTGAGCCGGTCGGCGGGTAAAGCGGTTGCCGGCGCGGGGCCGGGCCGGTTGGGTGGGGGCAGGTCGAGTGAGGGGAGACGACGATGTCCGACGCGTTGAGGCCCGTCCAGGCAGGAACCTCCGTCCCAGCGAAATCGAGGCTTCGTGGAAACCACTACTCCCGCACGTCCCGCGCCGGCGGGCGCCGCTGACCGCACCACCCCCGGAGGCCGATGATGTCGGTCTTCGACGATCCCGGTCTCTTCGGCCGGCTGTGGGCCGACACCTATGACGATCCCGGCAACCCGGATCCGGCTCCGGCGGTCGACTTCCTCGCCGGCCTGGCCGACGGCGGCCCGGCCCTGGAACTCGCCATCGGCACCGGCCGCGTCGCGCTGCCGCTCGCCGAGCGTGGCGTCGCCGTCGAGGGCGTCGAGGCGTCACCGGAGATGGTGGCGAAGATGCGCGCCAAGCCCGGCGGCGACGGCGTCCCGGTCGCCATCGGGGACATGGCCGACGTGCCCGTCGCCGGGCCGTACCGGCTGGCGTACCTGGTGTTCAACACCCTGTTCAACCTGGTCGACGCCGAGCGGCAGGCGGACTGCTTCCGCAACGTCGCCCGGGTGCTCGCGCCGGGCGGCGCGTTCGTCATCGAGGCGTTCGTGCCGGACCCGACCGACTTCGACCGGGACGAGCAGGTCCGGATGCGCGCGGTGACCGAGGACTCGGCCACCATCCGCCTGCACCAGTACGACCGGGCGGCGCAGACGTTCGTCCGGCAGACCGTCACGTTCGACCGGGACGGCGTGCACCTGCGTCCCTTCGCGATGCGCTACCTGTGGCCGGAACAGATCGACGAGCTGGCGGAGCGGGCCGGCCTCCGGCTCGCCGAGCGGTACGCCGACTGGCACCGGTCGCCCTTCGGGGCGGACAGCGCCTCGCACGTCTCGGTCTACCGCAGCCGGTAGGCCCCGGCATCCCGGCCGGCTGCCCCCGCTGGGGGCCTCGGCCGACCGCACCAGCGGGGCCGGGAGGGAGCGGTCAGTCCGGCCCGGACGGCCGCTCCTTCCCCGGGCCGGTGTCCGGCCTCCCCCCGGGCAGCAGGACCGCGGCGCGATCCAGCAGGGCGCGCCGGGCGGCACCGGAGTGCGCCTCGGCCGCCCGCCGGAACAGCGCGGCGGCCCGGTGCCGGTCGCCCTGGCGGGCGGTCAGCTCCGCCTCGGCGGCGACGGCGAGCGGGTACCCGTCCAGCGCCCCGCCGGCCCGGGCGGCGGCGAGCAGCGCCAGCCCCGCCGCCGGTCCGTGCGCGTAGCCGTGGGCGACGGCCCGGTTCAGCTCGACCACCGGCGTCGGCTGCCGAAGGGCGAGCCGGTCGTACGCCCCGGCGATCGCGGCCCAGTCGGTGGCCTCGGCGGACCCGGCGGTCGCGTGGCAGGCGGCGATCCGGGCCTGGAGGGCGTACGGGCCGTCGGCCCCGACCCGCGCGAGGATGCCGATGCCCTCGGCGATGGCGGCGTGGTCCCAGCGGGCACGGTCCTGCCGGTCGAGGGTGAGCAGCTCGCCGTCGCGGTCGCGGCGGGCGTGTCGCCGCGAGTGCTGGAGGAGGAACAGGGCCAACAGGGCGGCCACCTCGGGCTCGGCCGGCAACAGCCGGTCGAGCAGCCGGGCAAGGCGGATAGCCTCGTCGGCGAAGGCGGGCTCGCCGTCGGCGTCGTAGCCGCGGGTGAAGAGCAGGTACAGCACCGCGAGGACGCCGGGCAGCCGCTCGGCGAGCATCGGGCCGGTCGGCACCCGGTAGGGGATGCCGGCGGCGGCGATCCTCGCCTTGGCCCGGGTGAGCCGCCGGGTCATGGTCGACTCGGTGACGAGGAGGGCCCGCGCGATGTCGGCGGTCGGCACCCCGCAGACCGTACGCAGCGTCAGGGCGACCCGCGCCTCCAGCGACAGGGCGGGGTGGCAGCAGGTGAAGACGAGCCGCAGCCGGTCGTCCACGACCTCCCCCCGCCCCGCCGGCGGCTCCGGCGCCGACCCGGTCGGCGCGAGCAGGGCCAGCTCGCGCAGCTTGCCCCGCTCGACCGAGGCCCGCCGCAGCACGTCGATCGCGCGGTTGCGGGCCACCGTCATCAGCCAGCCGCCCGGGTTGGCGGGCACGCCCTCCGTCGGCCAGCGGGTCAGTGCGAGCGCCGACGCCTCCTGCGCGCAGTCCTCGGCCAGGGTCCAGTCGCCGGTCGCCCGGATCAGCGACGCGACGATCCGGGCGTACGAACCGGTGCTCGCGGCGGCGACGGCGTCGGCCACCGCGAGCCGGCCGGCGGCGCCGTCAGCCATCCAGGCCGACGACCGGACGCAGTTCGAGCCGTCCCGCGCGGGCCATCGGGTGGGCGCGCGCCACCTCGATCGCCTCGTCCAGGTCGGCGCACTCCAGCAGGTCGAAGCCCACGATCACCTCCTTGGTCTCGGCGAACGGGCCGTCGGAGACCAGCAGCTCCCCGTTGCGGACCCGGACCGTGGTGGCCGCCGTCGGCTCGGCGAGCGCGTCGCCCGTCAGCCGCCGGCCCCGGGCGTCGTTCTCCGCGACCCACGCCTCGATGTCCGGCCAGTCGGCCCGGTCGGTGTCCGGCTCGCCGTCGGTGCAGACCAACATCAGGTACTTCATGCGCGCTCCTCGGTCTCGGGTTCTCACCAGGGTGACGAACGGGCGGCCCGGTTCCGGACGCCCCCGGCGGACGAGTTCAGAATCTCGCCGGTCGGCGGGTGCAGGGGCCGTCGTGGTCGGCCCGCAGCAGGCAGCGCCGGCCCTCGGGCAGCAGGGTGTCACAGAAGACCCGGTGCCGCAGGTGCTGCGCGTCCTCGGCGGAGACCGTGGTCTCGCCAGGGTCGGTCTGCGCGAGCACGCTCGCCCAGCGCGCCACCACCCGAGCCAGGCGTACGGCCGAGAGCAGGTCCCGCGTGACGACCGGCAGGTGGATGACGAAGCGCTCCGGGACGGCTCTCATCAGCGACGACCTCTCCGGCGGTGAACGAGCATGAGGGCAGCGGAACCGCAAGGTGACAGAACATTCCCGCCCGAGCACCAAGCGTCATTGGGACTATAGGCCCAGGGGCTCAGGGGCACAACCAGACCTACCGACGGGGGAACAAGGCTTATGTGTCATGGCCATCGATCCGCGCTCGCACACGCCGGTCTACGTGCAGCTCGCCGACCTGCTGCGGCGGCGCATCGAGTCGGACGAGTTCCTCCCGGGGACGACGTTGCCCAGCGAGACCCGGCTGACGCAGGAGTACGGCATCGGCCGCGAAGCCGTGCGCATGGCAATCTCACTGCTGCGGTCCGAGGGGTTGGTCAGCACGGTGCGGGGCCACGGCAGTCACGTGCGCGAAACGCCCGCACGCCGGCCGGTCGAGGTGCCCTCCGGCGCGACGGTGATCGCGCGGATGCCGACGGGCGAGGAGCGGCGCAGCATGCAGCTCGACGAGGGCGTGCCGGTGCTGGAGGTCCGCCATCCGCGGGGCGGCACGGAGGTGCTGGCCGGCGACCAGGTCGAGCTGACCCGCCCCGCCGGCTGAACCCGCGATCGGCGCGATGCTGCCGGTCCCGCCACCCCACGGGTGGAACGCCATGGCTGTCAACGCGGCCGTTTGACCGCCATGGCGTTCCACCCGTGAGTCGACTCGACTCGTGGACCACCTCGATCACGCCGATGATGTGGTCGTTGAACTCCGCCAGCTCCTCCGCCGGCATCCACAGCTCCAGGATGGTCCGGCCGCCGGCCTGCCGGACGGGATAGCGGGCGAGGAAGGCGGGTCGACGGCAAACCTCGTCACGTAGCAGACGCCCGACGCCGGTACGTTCCGATCTTCACGGCGCACTCCTCGTCGAGCACCGGGTAGAAGATCGGCTGGTCCGGCAGCCGGGGAGGCCAGGGTCGGGTCATCGGGCTCGCCGGCCCGGGGCGTCCGGAGCGGTGGCCCGGCCGCGCCTGCCCAGCCGCCAGGCCGCCGCCGCCCAGCACGCCCCCCAGAGCAGGAAGAACGGCGACCACAGCAGCAGGTCCCACCGTGCCAGGTCACGCGCCAGGGCGGCGTGCCCGACCGGAGGCGGCCGGACGCCGGTCAGCAGCAGCGCGTCGCCGACGAGGCCGTGCCCCAGCGCCCCGACCGAGCGGGCGACCATGAGGACGCCGAGCGTCCAGGCGACCGCCAGCAGCAGCCGGCGCGGGAGGGCCGCCCGCCAGGGACGCAGGGTGGCCAGCGCGACCACGACACCGACCACCGCGGCGGCGGCCAGCGCCCAGTGGCTCGCCACGAACAGCGGGTCACGGGCGAGCAGCCGTTCGCGCAGCTGCGGAGGCAGCGGGTCCTTGTCGGCCAGCGCGTTGGCCCCGAGCGCCTGCGCGAGCTTCATCGCCCCGTAGGCCGAGGCGCAGGCCGCCGCGCCGTACGCCCCCACCCGCGCGCGGTCACCCCGTGACACGTCTCGTCGCCACCACGTAGGACCGGGTCATCGCCACGAGCAACCCGATCATGACGAGCCCGAGGATGCCGTGGTACCACTGCCAGCCCACGCCGAGGCCCACGAACCCGTCCACCACCATGATCGCCGCGCCGGCCCCGACGGCCAGCAGCATGCCCGCCAGCGCCAGCAGCATCGGGAGCCTCGGCAGCCGCCGCCCGGGCGCGGTGACCGTGGCGAGGGCGAGGCACGCGCCCGCCAGCCCCGACGCCGCCGCCGACCACTGCGCCGTCGCCACGCCCATGACGTCGCGGGCGTAGCGTTCGTGCTCCGCGGCCGGGACGACCGGGCCGCCCGGGAAACCGAGCCGGGAGTCGAGGGCGAAGGCGGCCTTGCCGACGGCGTACGCCAGGAAGAGCACCGCCACCGCGTAGGCCGGCCACCGCCGCGCACCAGGAGAGGCATCCATGGTCACGAAGCTAGGCCCGGCGGAGGGCGCGCCGCCTCCCTGACGCGAGGGGACCCCCTCCCCCGTGGGAGGGAGCGCGGGGCGCACGACCGGGCGGGTACCCGGCCCCGGGCTACCGTCGAGACATGGACGACCATCATTGCACGGCGGAAGCCGCCTGGGTGCCGGACGCGTGCACGCTGCCGACCGCCGCGCGGCCGCTGCGGCTCGCCGAGTTTGACCGGTTCTTCCGCGAGGCGGTACGCGGCGTCGCCCGGCTCTCCGCGCGGCACCTGCGGTTGCGGCTCGCCGGCACGGCGCGGGCGGAGCGGGCGGCACGGGACCTGACGGCGCGCGAATCGTCGTGCTGCTCGTTCTTCGCGTTCGAACTGTCCCGCTCCGGCCCCGACGCGCTGACGCTCGACATCCGGGTGCCCGCGGCACACGTCGGCGTACTCGACGGGCTCGCCGAGCAGGCAGCGGCAGCGGTGACCGGGCCGGCCGGGACGCCGGCGGCCCGGAACGGCGGGACGGGCGGCGGGGCGTGAGGGCGCGCCTCCACCGGTGATCATCGCGGCGCGGAGGCGCGCCCCTCGGACGGGCGCGGCCGTGGAGGAGGCCGCTCACTCCCTTCCACTTGCCAATATTCCGTAGTTGCCAGAACTTTGCAATAAGGCATACTGGCCGGGAGACCTCCCTCCGCGAAAGGTTCAGCATGGCCGTCTACAAGCTCCCCGACATGCCCTACGACTACGGGGCGCTCGAACCCGCCATGAGCGGTCAGATCCTCGAACTGCACCACAGCAAGCACCACGCCGCGTACGTCAAGGGCAGCAACGACGCCCTCGACCAGCTTGCCGAAGCCCGCGACAAGGGCGACTACTCGGCGCTGGTCGGCCTGGAGAAGACCCTGGCGTTCAACCTCTCCGGGCACGTCCTGCACTCCATCTTCTGGAACAACCTCTCCCCCGAGGGCGGCGACCGCCCCGACGGCGAGCTGGCCGCCGCCATCCAGGAGCACTTCGGCTCGTTCGACGGCTTCGCCGGGCAGCTCTCCGCCGCCACGAAGAGCGTCCAGGGCTCCGGGTGGGGCGTCCTGGCGTGGGAGCCGCTGGCGCAGCGCCTCATCGTCGAGCAGGTCTACGACCACCACGGCAACGTCGGCCAGGGCTCGACGCCGATCCTGGTCTTCGACGCCTGGGAGCACGCCTACTACCTGCAGTACAAGAACGTGCGCCCCGACTACGTCGACCGTCTCTGGGACCTGGTCGACTGGGCCGACGTCGCGCGGCGCTTCGACGCCGCGAGGGCCGCCGGCAGCCCGCTCACCGCGACGCCCTGATGACGGCCGACCCCGCGTCGGCCCTCACCGCTGCGCAGTGCGCCGCCGGAGTCATCGCCGCCAGGCACCGCGGTGACGTCGAGGGCGCGGAACAGCTGCTCGCCATGTTCCCCGACGATGCCACCCGCACCCGCGGCTTCATGCTCCTGGCCGAACTGGCGCTCACCCTGGTACGGGCCCAGACCGGCCAGAGCATGGAGGACATCGCGCAGGAGATGGCCCTGCACATCGCGGCCGTCGAGGGTCGGCCACCCACGCCGTGACCGGGTGACGCCCCCGCTACCGTCCCACCCATGACGGTGGCCCGCTCGATCCTGCTCTTTCTGCTCGCCGCGCTCGCCGAGATCGGCGGTGCCTGGCTCGTGTGGCAGGGCTGGCGCGAGCACCGGGGGCTGCTGTGGGTGGCGGCCGGGGTCGTCGCCCTCGGGTGCTACGGCTTCGTCGCCACCTTCCAGCCGGACCCGAACTTCGGCCGCATCCTGGCCGCGTACGGCGGCGTCTTCGTCGCCGGCTCCCTGGCCTGGGGCATGGTCGTCGACAAGTTCCGTCCCGACCGCTACGACCTCGTCGGCGCGGCCCTCTGCCTGGCCGGGGTCGCCGTGATCATGTACGCCCCACGCGGCGGCTGACGGCGGCGCCCGGAGGGGGCCGCGCGCCCGTGTTAGGCCGAGAAACCCCTGGACGCCCGCCGCACACACGTGACACGGTGCCTCCCGTGACCGAACCCGACCGGCCGGCCGCCGTACGGCGGCTGCTGACCTCCGTCGGCATCGACGCCACCACGCTCGCGGCCGCGGTGACCGCCGACGGGTTGCCGGTGTACGGCGTCCGGGTCGAGACCGCGCGGGCGGCCGAGCTGTGGCGCCGGCTTCGGGCGCGGCACGGCCGGACCGGGCTGTTGCCGTTCCTCAGCCGCGAAGGCCCCGCCGACTGGGCGCTGTCGGGCGAGGGCGCGCCACGCGACCCGGACAGGCTGGCGGCGGCGCTCGCCCGGCCGCCGGCGGAGGTGGTCAACGAGCTGATCACCGCGCAGCGCGCCGGCAGCTCCGAGTACACCATCCCCGATCAGGAGACGACCGCCTACCATCTCGGCCTCTTCGACGTGGCTCACACCCGCGAGCTGATGGACGCCGATCCAGCCGAGGGGCCGTGGCGGCGACACAGCGAATTCGGCGGGGTCTCCCGGGACCCGCGTTGGCTCTGCCTGGTGCCCGCCCGCGCCAGCTTCGAGCTGCCGGTGCTGCTGGATGCCCCGCACGCGTCCGACTGGCACGCCTCGCGCGCCCACCCCCGCCTCACCGAGGCGGACCACGTGGGGGTGCTCCGAAGCTGGCAGGAACGCTTCGGGGCGGAGATCCGCTACCTCGGCCCCGTGGCTCTCGGGCTGGTCGTCGCCGAGCCGCCGACGCGACCCGCGGAGCTGGCGCGGGTCGCGGTCGAGCAGTTCGCGTACTGCGACGACCTCGACCAGTTCATCGGCGAGCCGCACCGGGTGGCCCAACTCCAGGTGCCGACGGACCGGTGGTACTTCTGGTGGGACTGACGCGTCGGCGACCACGGCACCCGACCGGCACACCGATCGACTCCGACTCGCGTCAGGCGAGGTCCTCGAAGGAGTCCTCGCCAGGTCTCCACACCATCCACCGACCGTCGCCGAAGCCGGACAGCATGGCGATCTCGGGGGTGTCGACCTCTTCACGCGTCGGATGGAGGCGAACGGTCTCGTCACCCAGGTCGAGCTCGATCCCCGTCCCTGTCCTCTCACGGGTGCCGGTAACGATCCGCGGGACGAGCCGGACGAGAGCGTCAGCCCAGCCGGGCTCCCCGGGCAGACAGGTGCGCCCCTCGCGGGTGACGGCGGGAAGGATGTCGCAGTTGAGCACCGGCGTCTCGCCGGGCGCCTCGCCGTCGAAGTGCAACTGCACGTAGTCGAAGACGAACTGCACCGAGTACAGGCGCAGCCCGACGAGCCGTCCCAGCAGCTCGTTGGGGACGTATCGCACGTGCGCAGCGTACCGGGACGACGAGGACGGGTTCAGACGTGCGGCCGTGGACGGGCTACACGCTGAAGCGGAACACGGAGCCGCTATTCCGCCACCAGCGGGGACGGCCGGCGACTGATTCGCCGACCCGGGCACCGTCGTCGAGGTTTCCGAGATGACCAGGAGTACGGGCGTTTGGACGGGCGTGGATCCCTTCTCTCTCATTACCCACCGCAACCACCGGCGGCGCACGCCATCGTCTCGCTCTCCAGATACGCCTCCGCCACCGGGTCGACCTCATCGACACCTCCGGCATACACCAATTCCCCCGACTCGGCCGACTCCTGACCTGCGAGGATGCGTTCGCCTCTGGTGCGGTCGCACGGGAGTTTACGGTCGACCGGGTTGGGGGCCGACGAATTCGCTGCTTGCCCGACATCGATTTGATTGATAATCTTCACTGTGGGATTCGCGAACCCCTCACTGGCATTTACCACAATCCACGGGGAAGTAGCATGATCAAGAATTTGACGAAGAAGGCCATCGCTGTGGCGATAGTCAGCGGGGGCTTGGGCGTCACGGTTCTCGCCGCGCCCGCCTACGCCGACAATGCGCCCCACTGCGTAGACCGTTACATCTCGGGCTCCACCGCCACGACCCAGACGGCCAGAATTTACAACGGCTGCAGTTACGCGGTGTGGGCGAAGGTGGTATGGGACTACGGCACCGACGGGCCCTGCCTGTATCACCCCTCGCGCTCGAGTTCAACGCACACTGTTGCGATCTTGCCTCGGGCTTTCGCGGGTGCCGATTCTTGCTGAAGGCCGACCGCGAGCGCGGCGACATGATCGTCGGGTGAGCCCTGCCGCACCCCGGCTGTCATCCACCGACGCCTGATGGCCTCGACGCTGGAGCCCACACCCCGCGCCTCGGCGCGGGGTGTGGGCTCGACCGGCGACCCGCCCCACTCCTGGCCACACCGCCGTTGACTCTCGACGGGTTGACAGCAGACTGACCCGGACCGCAGCAGAGCGGCCGAAAAGCCGATCGAGCAACCCCGTCCCGCTGCTCCCAGATGGTGGCGGCTGCCATCCGCGAACGCTCCGGGTAGTTCCCGTCGGCCGCCTGCTGAACGTAGGGCGACCTGATGGCGGACTCGGAGGAGCACACCCCGCCGGGCGGCGATGAGGCCTGAGGCCGCGCCTCCGATGTGCCCCAGAGCGAGGGCACACCCTCCTGAACTGCGGGAACGAGCCGGTTTCAGACGTTGAAGCGGAACTCCACGACGTCGCCGTCCTGCATGACGTACTCCTTGCCCTCGATGCGGACCTTGCCGGCGGCCTTCGCCGCCGCCATCGATCCGGCCGCGACCAGGTCGCCGTAGGAGACCACCTCGGCCTTGATGAAGCCGCGCTGGAAGTCGGAGTGGATCACCCCGGCGGCCTCCGGCGCGGTCGCGCCGACCGGGACGGTCCAGGCGCGCGCCTCCTTGGGGCCGGCGGTGAGGTACGTCTGGAGCCCGAGCGTGCGGAAGCCGACCCGGACGAGCTGGTCCAGGCCCGGCTCGTTCTGCCCGATCGACTCCAGCAGCTCGCGGGCCTCCTCGTCGGGCAGGTCCACCAGCTCGGACTCGATCTTGGCGTCCATGAAGACGGCCTCGGCCGGGGCGACCAGGGCGCGCAGCTCGTCGAGGAAGGCGGCGTTGCCCAGCTCGGCCTCGTCGACGTTGAAGACGTACAGGAAGGGCTTGGTGGTGAGCAGGTGCAGCTCGCGCAGGTGCTCCAGCTCGATGCCCGCGTCCTTGGCGCCCGCGTAGAGGGTGACGCCGGTGTCGAGCAGCTCGACGGCCTGCTTGGCGGCGGCCACGGCGGCGGCCCGGTCCTTGCGGAGCTTGGCCTCCTTCTCCAGCCGCGGCAGCGCCTTCTCCAGGGTCTGGAGGTCGGCGAGGATCAGCTCGGTGTTGATCGTCTCGATGTCGTCGGCCGGGGAGACCTTGCCGTCGACGTGCACCACGTTCGGGTCGGAGAAGGCGCGGACGACCTGGCAGATGGCCGAGGCGTCGCGGATGTTCGCCAGGAACGCGTTGCCCCGGCCCTGCCCCTTGGAGGCGCCGCGTACCAGGCCGGCGATGTCGACGAACGAGACCGGCGCGGGCAGCACCTTCTGCGAGCTGAAGATCTCGGCGAGCTTGTGCAGCCGATCGTCCGGCAGCCCGACGACGCCGACGTTGGGCTCGATGGTGGCGAACGGATAGTTCGCCGCGAGCACGTCGTTCTTGGTCAGCGCGTTGAACAGGGTGCTCTTGCCGACGTTGGGCAGGCCGACGATGCCGATGGTGAGACTCACGACGAGCCAGCTTACGCCGGTGTCCTCCCCCGCCGGCACGCGGTGCGTCGTCGCCGGGTCGGGCCGTACCGGATCCTGGCGCGAGACGGCCCCCGGAGGGGCGTCACCGCACCAGGATCGGCAAAGGGTCGTCTCGGGTCAGCCGAGCAGGCGGGGCGCGATCGGGGTCTCCCGCGCGGTGCCGTCCTCGGCCCGGCTGACCTCGTACGCCCAGACGCCCTCGCGGTCCGCGACCGCCTCGACCAGCCGGGTGCCCCGGTAGAGCAGGCCGGTGCCGTCGTCGGTGCAGTGCGCGGTCGGCAGCGTGCCGTCGCCGACCAGCCGGTGCATCAGCGGCCGGCGCTGCTCCTCGCTGTCGTAGTGCACGCCGTTGCCGTAGGGCAGCCAGCCCAGCGCGTCGGTGAAGCCGCGCAGGGTGCTGCCGAAGCTGTCGGTGGCCCCGCCGGCGTGCCAGCAGATCGAGCCGGCGGAGACGCCGCCGAGCACCACGCCGGCCGTCCAGCACTCGTGCAGGATCTCGCCGAGGCCGTGCGTCCGCCAGACCGCGCAGAGGTTGGCGACGCTGCCGCCGCCCACCCAGATCACGTCCTGGGCGAGCAGGTGGGCGCGGACGTCGTCGACGTTCGGCATCGGGAACAGCGCCAGGTGCGTCATCCGGAACCGGCTGCCGGCGAACGCCTCGTAGACCCGGGTGAGCGTGGTCGGCTGGTCCCCCTCGGCCTGGTTGAGGAAGCAGATCCTCGGTTCGGGCCCGGCCCCGGCCAGCTCGGCCGCGAGGTCGAAGACCGGGTTGGTCCGCCGGGCTCCGCCCTCCCGGCGCGGCGCGTAGATGCCCATGCTGGTCGCGAGGATGGTCGGTTCACTGGCGGGCACGGTCGTCCTTCCGTCGGTGGCGGTGCCCATCCTGCCGGGTGCCCGCCGCCGGGCGCCGGGCACCCGGCCGAAACGCGTCGTGGCCGGGCCGCGACGCCCGGGCCGGCCGCCCGCCGGCACGCCCCGACCGCCGTCGCCGGCGGAGTCCGCGCGTCGGTCACCGTCCGCTGTCGGTCACCGCGCCCAGCAGCGTACGCAGCAGGTCGGCGAGGCGGCGCTGGTCCTCGGCGGGCAGCGCGTCGAGCAGCCGCCGCTGCACGGCCAGCCCCGCCTCGGCGGCCTCCTCGACCAGATCCCGGCCGGCCGGGGTGAGCGTGACCTGGAGCCCGCGCCGGTCGGCGGGGTCCGGCGAGCGGCGGACCAGCCCGGCGCGCTCCAACCGGTCGAGCCGGCCGGTCATCCCGCCCGAGGTGAGCATCAGGGAGGCGGTCAGCGCCTTGGGCGCCAGCGTGTAGGGGGCGCCGGCGCGGCGCAGGGCGGCGAGCACGTCGAACTCCCCCCGGCTGATCGACCAGCGGGCGTAGGTGCGCTCCTGCTCGTCGCCGACGAGCCGGGCCAGCCGGTAGATCCGGCCGAAGACCGCCATCGGCTCGGGCCGCATCCCCGGCCGTTCCCGCTGCCACTGCTCGACGATGCCGTCGACCTCGTCCCGCTCGGTCACCCCCCGGATTGTGCCGCACCTCGCAGCCGCGTTCCGTCTCGTCATAAAGTATCTTAGAACTAAGTTAGTTATCGCCAAGATTTCAGGAGGGGTCCGTGGACCGACGCTGGGCCGACATCCTGCTCACCGCCGCCGCGCCGACCGTGTGGGGCACGACCTACCTGGTCACCAGCGAGCTGCTGCCGCCCGGCCGGCCGCTCTGGTCCGGCGTGCTCCGGGCCCTCCCGGCCGGCCTGCTGCTGCTCGCGCTGACCCGGCGGCGCCCGCGCGGCGGCTGGTGGTGGCGCGCGGCCGTGCTCGGCGCGCTCAACATCGGCGCGTTCTTCCCGCTGCTCTTCTACGCCGCCTACCACCTGCCCGGCGGCGGCGCCGCCGTGCTCGGCGCCACCCAGCCGCTGCTGGTGGCGGGGCTGACGGTGCTCGCGCTCCACCAGCGCCCCCACCGGCGGGCACTGGCGGCCGCGCTCGCGGCGCTGGCCGGCGTCACCCTGGTCGTGCTGCGGCCCCACGCGGGGCTCGACCCGGCGGGCGTCGCCGCCGGGCTGACCGCCACCACCGCGATGGCCGCGGGCCTGGTGCTGACCCGCCGCTGGGGTCGCCCGCCGGGCGTCGGCACGCTCGCCGCCACCGGCTGGCAGCTCACCGCCGGCGGGCTGATGGTGGTGCCGGCGGCGCTGCTGGTCGAGGGGACGCCGCCGGTGCCGGACCCGCCGGCGCTGGCCGGCTACGCCTGGCTGACCCTGGTCGGGACGGCGCTGGCGTACGCGCTGTGGTTCCGGGGCGCCGCCCGGCTGCCGGTCACCCAGGTCTCGCTGCTCGGCGCGCTGAGCCCGCTCACGGCCGCCGCGCTCGGCTGGGCCGTGCTCGGGCAGGCCATGACCGGCTGGCAGCTGGCCGGTTTCGCCGTGGCGGTCGGGGCCACCGTGGCCGGGCAACTGCCGGCCCGCCGGCCCGCAGGTCAGTCGCGGGGCCCGCGCTGGCGTGGGACCACCGGCTCGATTCGCAGGGTGCCGGGGGCCAGCTCGCCGGCGGCGGCCAGCGGCAGGGTGAAGCGCGCCTCGGCGTCGGGGCCGGCCGCGTACGACTCGCGGAGCATCCAGCGCACCTCGTCGGCCGTCCAGCCCAGGCCGGCGCGGCCGGCGATCTCGCGGAGCAGGCGCAGGGCCGGTCGCGTGTCGTCGTCGTAGAACCGCATGCACCAGTGGTGCACCCACATGCCCAGCGCGCGGAGGCCGTCGACGTCGAGCGAGCGCACCAGCCGGCCGCAGGCCGTGTCGCCGAACGCCCGACCCGGGTCGCCGGAACGGTCCCGTTCGATCGCGCCGACGGCGGCCGGGGCGACCGCGCGCATCCGGTCGTAGAAGCCCTGCACCACCACGCCGTCCAGCGCGGGGTGCCCGTCCCGTGTCGACGCCGCCTCCCGACCCGCCAGGCTCCCCATCCCCGCACCCCTTCTTGAGTTGGTGGCCGGACGGTACCGGCCACAACCGACAGTTTCGGCCCCGGCGTCCCGTCCGGGCCGCACGGCCACGTCCGATTCCCGCGAGCCGGCAGGGCCGGGCAGGGGCATCATCGGTGGCGTGGAGTTGGACTTCGAGCGGTGCTACCGGGCCGTCGACAGCCGCGACCAGCGGTTCGACGGGTGGTTCTACACCGGCGTGACGTCGACCGGGATCTACTGCCGGCCGTCCTGCCCGGCGATGACGCCGAAGCGGCAGAACGTCCGGTTCTTCCCCTCGGCCGCCGCCGCCCAGACGGCCGGCCTGCGGGCCTGCCGGCGCTGCCGGCCGGACGCCGCCCCGGGCTCACCGCAGTGGGACGTCCGGGGGGACGTGGTCGGCCGGGCCATGCGGCTGATCGCCGACGGGGTCGTCGACCGCGACGGCATCCCGGGGCTGGCCGCCCGGCTCGGCTACACCGAGCGGCACCTGCACCGGATGCTCCGGGCGGAGATGGGCGCCGGTCCCCTGGCCCTGGCCCGGGCACAGCGCGCGCAGACCGCCCGCACCCTGATCGAGACCACCGGCCTCGGCATGGCGGAGATCGCCTTCGCCGCCGGCTTCGGCAGCGTCCGGCAGTTCAACGACACGGTCCGCGAGGTGTTCGGGACGGCCCCCTCCGAGCTGCGCACCGCCCGGGGGCGGCGGGCGGCGCCGGGCGGGGCGGGCACGATCACGCTGCGGCTCGCGTACCGCCCGCCGCTGCACGCGGGCGCGCTGCTGGACTTCCTCGCGCTGCGCGCGCTGCCCGGCGTCGAGGAGGTGCGCGACGGGACGTACCGCCGGGGCCTGCGGCTGCCGCACGGCCCGGGCGAGGCGGCCCTGACCCCGGCGGACGGGCACGTGGCGGCGACGCTGCGGCTGACCGACATGCGCGACCTGGCGCCCGCGGTGGCCCGCTGCCGCCGCCTGCTCGACCTCGACGCCGACCCGACCGCCGTCGACGGCACCCTCGCCGCCGACCCGGCCCTCGCCGGCGCGGTCGCGGCGGAGCCGGGAATCCGGCTCCCCCGCTCGGTCGACGGCTTCGAGATGGCCCTGCGCGCGGTCGTCGGCCAGCAGGTCTCCGTCCGGTCGGCCCGCACCACCCTCACCCGCCTTGCCACCCACCTGCGCCCGCCCGGACCCGGGCCCGACCGGGTGGAGGCGGCCGGCGACCGCCCCCGGGAGCGCGAGCCGCTCGGCCGACCGGCCGCGGAGGCGACGGGCACCTGGCTGCGCGGTTTTCCCACCGCCGAGGAGGTGCTCGCGGTGCCGGACGGGGTGTTCGGGATGCCGGCGGGACGGCGGGAGAGCATCCGCGCCCTGGCGCGGGCCGTCGCCGACGGGTCGCTCGACCTGGCCCCCGGCGGCGACCGCGAGGAGACCGTCCGGCGGCTGCTGGCGCTGCCGGGAATCGGGCCGTGGAGCGCCGGCTACGTCGCGATGCGCGCCCTCGGCGACCCGGACGTCCTGCTCCCCACCGACCTCGCGGTGCGCCGGGGCGCCGCCGCCCTGGGCCTGCCCGACGACCCGAAGACCCTCGACACGTACGCCGACCGCTGGCGCCCCTGGCGCTCGTACGCGGTGGTCCGACTCTGGAGAGCAGCATGAGCATGAACGACAGCACCGTGATCGACACCCCCGCCGGGCCGCTCAGCATCGTGGCCGGCCCCGACGGGGCGGTCCGGGCGGCGGGCTTCACCGGCACCCCGGAGAGCCTGCTCCCCCTCGTGCACCCGACGCTGCGGGCGCCGCTACGCCCCCGCGCCGAGCTCGGGCCGCTGACCGCCGCCGTGGCGGCCTACCTCGACGGCGAACTGACCGCCATCGACGCCGTGCCGGTGCGGCAGCACACGCGGGGCGCGTTCATGGCGCACGCGTGGCAGGTGCTGCGCGAGGTGAAGCCCGGCGATCCGGTCACCTACACCGGATTCGCCGGGCTGGCCGGCCGCCCCGTCGCCGTACGCGCCGCCGCGGCGGCCTGCGCCCGCAACGCGGTCGCCCTCTTCGTCCCCTGCCACCGGGTGCTGCGCACCGACGGGACGCTCGGCGGCTACCGCTGGGGGCTGGACGTGAAGAGGTGGCTTCTCGGGCACGAGCGGCGATGACGACAACCGTCACCGGGGCGGGCGCCGTCGGCCGCGCGGCGGGCGGCCCGGTCGCCCGGATGACCCCGCCGGGCGTCCGACGCGCCGGCCCCCGGCGGTTAACCCGTGGTCCGGCCCTCGGCGGCTGCCTACGATCGACGGATGACCGACACCGCTAGGACGGCCCGCGCCGGCGTGCCCGAACGTCCGACCCTGGACGGGCTGGAGGCGACCTGGGCGCGCCGCTGGCAGGAGGAGGGCACGTACGCGTTCGACCGGGCGAAGGCGACCGCCGCGGCGTCGGACGCGCCGGGCCGGGACCGCCGCGGGTCGAACGTGTACGCCGTCGACACCCCGCCGCCGACCGTCTCGGGCGAGCTGCACATGGGGCACGTCTTCTCGTACACGCACACCGACGTGGTGGCCCGGTTCCAGCGGATGCGCGGGCGGACGGTCTTCTACCCGATGGGCTGGGACGACAACGGGCTGCCCACCGAGCGCCGGGTGCAGAACGTCCACGGCGTGCGCTGCGACCCCACGCTGCCGTACGACCCGGACTGGCGGGCCCCCGACGCCCCGGTGGGCGACGCCGCCCGCCGGGACCCGACGCCCATCTCCCGGCGCAACTTCATCGAGCTGTGCGAGCGGTTGACGGCCGAGGACGAGCAGGTCTTCGAGGCGCTCTGGCGGCGGCTCGGGCTCTCCGTGGACTGGTCGCTGACCTACACCACGATCGGCCGGGCGGCCCGGGCGACCTCGCAGCGGGCGTTCCTGCGCAACCTGGCCCGGGGCGAGGCGTACCAGGCGGAGGCCCCCACGCTCTGGGACGTCGGCTTCGGCACCGCCGTCGCGCAGGCGGAACTGGAGGACCGGGAGCGGCCCGGGGCGTACCACCGGCTGCGCTTCGCCGGGCCGGGCGGGCGCGAGGTGCTCGTCGACACCACCCGCCCGGAGCTGCTGCCGGCGTGCGTGGCGCTGGTCTGCCACCCCGACGACGAGCGCCACGCGGGCCTGGTCGGCGGCACCGCGCGTACGCCGGTCTTCGGGGTCGAGGTGCCGGTGCTGGCGCACCCGCTGGCGGACCCGGCGAAGGGCACGGGCGTCGCGATGGTCTGCACCTTCGGCGACCTGACCGACGTCACCTGGTGGCGGGAGCTTCGCCTGGACACCCGGGTGGTGGTCGGCCGCGACGGGCGGCTGCTGCCGGAGGCGCCGGCCGGCGTGCCCGCCGCGCCCTACGCCGCGCTGGCCGGGCAGAGCCTCAACGCCGCCCGGCGCACGCTGGTGGGGCTGCTGGCCGAGGCCGGCGACCTGGTCGGCGAGCCGCGACCGATCACCCACCCGGTGAAGTTCTACGAACGCGGCGACCGGCCGCTGGAGATCGTCTCGACCCGGCAGTGGTACCTGCGCAACGGCGGGCGCGACGCGGGGCTGCGCGACGAGCTGCTGGCCCGGGGCGGGGAGCTGCGCTGGGTGCCGGGGCACATGCGGCACCGCTACGAGCACTGGGTGGGTGGCCTGACCGGTGACTGGCTGGTCAGTCGGCAACGCTTCTTCGGCGTGCCGGTGCCGGTGTGGTACCGGCTCGACGACGCTGGCGAGCCGGACTGGTCCCACCCTCTCACGCCGGAGGAGTCCGCGCTGCCGGTCGATCCGTCCGGCGAGGCCCCGCCCGGGTTCGAGGAGTCGCAGCGGGGCCGGCCGGGCGGCTTCGTCGGCGACCCCGACGTGCTCGACACCTGGGCCACCTCGTCGCTGACCCCGCAGATCGCCGGCGGGTGGGAGACGGACCCGGAGCTGTTCGCCGCGGTCTTCCCGATGGACCTCCGCCCGCAGGGCCAGGAGATCATCCGTACCTGGCTCTTCTCCACGGTCGTCCGTTCGCACCTGGAGCACGGGGTGCTGCCCTGGCGGGACACGGTGCTCTCCGGCTGGATCCTCGACCCGGACCGCAAGAAGATGTCCAAGTCCAAGGGGAACGTGGTCACCCCGATGGCGCTGCTGGAGCAGCACGGCTCCGACGCGGTCCGGTACTGGGCGGCGAACGGCAGGCCCGGCATGGACCTCGCCTTCGATCCGGCCCAGATCAAGGTCGGCCGGCGGCTGGCGACCAAGCTGCTGAACGCGTCGAAGTTCGCCCTCGGGCTGGGCGCCGCCGCCGCGCTGCGGGCGTCGGCCACCGAGCCGCTGGACCGGGCCATGCTCGCCGAGCTCTCCGGCGTGGTCGCCGCCGCGACGTCCGCGTTGGAGGCGTACGACCACACGGCGGCGTTGCAGGTCGCCGAGGGCTTCTTCTGGCGGTTCTGCGACGACTACATCGAGTTGGTGAAGGAGCGCGCCTACGGCTCCGGGCCGGGGGCGGACTCCGCCCGGGCGGCGCTGGCCACCGCGCTCTCGGTGCAGCTGCGGCTGTTCGCCCCGGTGCTGCCGTACGCGACCGAGGAGGTGTGGTCGTGGTGGCGGTACGGCTCGGTGCACCGCGCCACCTGGCCCACGACGTACGAGGTGGACCGGGCGGTCACGGAGGCCGGCCGGCCGGAGCTGCTGCGGCTGGCCGGCGAGGCGCTCGGCCAGGTCCGCCGGGCCAAGTCCGAGCGGAAGCTGTCGATGCGGGCGGAGGTGCCGCTGGCCGAGGCGCTGGGTCCGGCGGCCCTGCTGGAGCAGCTCGGCGCGGTCGCCGACGACCTGCGGGCGGCCGGCCGCATCGGCAAGCTCGACCTGCTCCCCGACCGCACCCCCGAACTCGTGATCGCCTGCGCCTTCTGAGCGGCCCGACCCGCCGTCCCCGTCGGGCGGCGGGTCACCAGCCGCGCAGGAGGCGCAGGCCGAGCAGGAAGGCGACCACCGCCGGGCCGGCCAGCAGCGTGATCGCCTGGAGCCGGTACGGCATCCGGTGCCGGGTCAGCTCCACCGCGTTGCCCAGCACGATCACGCCCGCCAGCATCAGGAACGCCCCCCACATCGTGGCGGCCCCGACGTCGACCAGGCCGACGCGGATCAGCTGGAGCGTCCCGCCGAGCAGCAGGGCGCCGGCCAGCGCCAGCAGGGAGACCGCCCGGTGCAGCCCCCGGGCCAGCGGGTGGACCAGCCGCCAGTGGTAGGTGCCGGCGACCGCCAGGCAGGGCAGGACGACCATCAGGGGCCAGCCCCGACCGACGACGCCGAACATCAGCAGCGCCCCGACGGCGAACACGATCGCCCCGAGGCAGGCGACCACGTAGCCGGCGAAGGCACGCCCGCCGCCCCGGGCCAGCAGCGGCCCGCCGGTGGCGGCGACCAGCGCGCCGGGAATCAGCACGAACCCCGCCCACCAGTGGAAGTGACCGGTGGACTGCGCGGCCGTGGTGGTCGCCGCCGCCGCCAGGCCGGCCACCGCCAGGCTGACCATCCAGTGCCGGCCGGCGCCCGGATAGGACTCCCGCGACATCATCAGCCCCGTCTCCGCGCTCACGCCCTCAGCCTGCCCCGGGCGCCCGGTCCGGTCGATCCGGGCAGCCCTACCATCCACCGGCCGGCCCGCACCCGCCACCCGGGGCGCCGCCCGACCGGCCGGCCGGGGGGCGGCGCCCGGTCAGCTCGTCTCGCCGGCCACGCTGAAGGAGCGGAGCCGGTCGATGGCCAGCGCGGTGAAGCCCACGGTGATCAGCACGCTCATCACCGCCGCCATCGGCACCGACACGCTGCTCTCCAGCAGCCCGGTGGGGGCCAGCCGGTCGGCGAGGGCGATCACGTACTGCTGGATGGAGAGCACCTGGGTGCCGGCGACGACGTTGCCGAGCAGCCCCTCCCAGATGAGCACGTAGACCAGGCCGAGCAGCACCGGCCGCCGGGTGACCAGGCTGAGCGCCACGAACAACGCCGAGTACGCCAGCGCGCCGACCGCCGCCGCGGCGGCGAAGCCCAGGCCGAGGCGGACGGACTCGGCCAGCACCCCCGCGACGTAGAGCGGCACGGCGACGGTGACCGCCGTGACGCCGGCGGCCACGCCCAGCTTGGGCAGCACGATCTGCCAGCGCGGCAGCGGCTTGGTCAGGATGTGCACGACCGTGCCGTCGTCGATCTCGGCCCCGAGCACGCCGGTGCCGACGATCAGGGCGACCACCGGCAGCACCACGGCCAGGCCGAGACCGACCAGCACCGGCTGCCCCCACTCGCCGGGGTCGACCCCGAGCGCGCGGGAGAGCACGGCGAGCAGCACCAGCACCACGGGCAGCGGCAGCAGGAGCAGGAACCGACGCCGGCCGAACAGGCCCCGCACGGTGATCCAGGAAACGGTAGACATGGGCTCAGGCCTCCACCAGGTAGGAGAAGACGCTCTCCAGGGACTCGTCCTCGGGCACCAGCTGCCGCACCCGGATGCCCTTCTCCAGGGCGATCTTCGGCAGGACGCGGGTGAACGCGCCGTAGTCGCCGGCCCGCACGGTCAGGCCGGCACGGCCCAGCTCGACCCCGCTCACCGACGCCTCGGCCATCAGCGCCACGGCGAGCGCCCGGTCGTCGGTGGAGTTCACCGCGAAGACGTGCGGCCGGTTGGTCATCAGCCGGCGGATCGTACGGAAGTCGCCGGAGGCGGCCAGCCGGCCGGCGACCATCACCTGGACGGTGCCGGAGACCTGCTCGACCTCCTCCAGGATGTGCGAGCTGAACAGGATGGTGCGCCCGGCGTCGCCGAGTCGGTGCAGCAGCTCCATCATGTGCAGCCGCTGGCGCGGGTCCATCCCGTTGAACGGCTCGTCGAGCAGCAGCACCTGCGGCTCGTGCACCAGTGCCGCGGCCACCCGGGCGCGCTGCCGCATGCCCTTGGAGTACGTGCCGATCCGGCGGTCCTGCGCGCCCTCCATCTCCACCAGGGCGATCGCCCGGCGGGCCGCCTCCGCCGGCTGCGGCAGCCGGTGCAGCTTCGCGCTGGCCAGCACGAACTCGTACGCGGTGAGGAAGGTGTGCACCGCCTCCCGCTCGCTGACCAGGCCGAGCCAACGGTAGACGTCGGGGTTGCGCCAGGTGGGCCGGCCGTCGAGGGTGACCACTCCCCGCGACGGGGCGAGGAAGCCGGCCATCATGTGCAGCAGGGTGGTCTTGCCCGCACCGTTCGGGCCGAGCAGCCCGGTGACGCCCGGGCCGAGGCTCATGCTGACGTCGTTGACCGCCACCACGTTGCCGTACCAGCGGGAGACGCCGTCGAGGTCGAGGGTGCTGGCGGCGGTGGGTGTCCCCGCCGCCTGGTCGGCGCTCATCGTGGTCATCGGGCGGCCACCTTCCGGTATCGCAGCAGCAGCAGGGCGACGCAGCCGGCCACGAGCAGCACGGCGGCGATCGCGTAGACGGGGCCGAAGTCGCCGATGTGCTCCCCGCCGCCCCGGTCCTCGCTGACCAGCAGCTCACCGAGGGACCAGATGCCGACGCCCTGCACCAGCGTGGAGGGCGAGGCGAGGCCCGCCAGCTCGTTGACCGCCTGGGAGGGCATGATCGACAGGGTGCCGACGATCGGCGTGGTCATCAGGAAGACGGCCACGACCCCGCCGGCGGCGAACGCCCGCTTGCCGGTGAACGAGGCGACCAGCAGCCCGACCGAGGCGAAGACCACCGCCCAGAGCCCGGCGTAGAGCAGCCCGGGCAGCAGGTCGAGCAGCTCGTTCCACACCCCGCGCACCCCGTCGCCGGTGGTGAACGCGGCGCCGAGGAACATCAGCAGCTGCGGCCCGCCGAGCAGCAGCCAGAGCGCGGTCACCAGCGACAGCAGCTTGGCCAGCGGATAGTCGCCGCGCGGCAGCGGCCGGGAGAAGTAGAGCGGCAGCACCCCGCTGCGCAGGTCGCGGGAGACCAGCTCGGGGGCGACCACCGCGACGAAGAAGATGACCAGCCAGCTCAGGTTGTCGGCGAACTGGGCGTACGTCATCACCACCTCGCCGACCTGGCTGCGCACCGCGGTGAGCCCGGCGGCCACCACGGTGACGATGGCGACCACGAGCCAGGGAAAGATCTTGGCCTTGGCGCTGCGGCCCAGCCCGAACGCCGTCCGCAGCCCGTGCAGGTAGAGCGCCGCGAAGACGGACCGGCGGCCCAGCCGGGGGCCGGTGTAGCGCTGGTAGCCGATGTCGTGGATGACGCCGGTCGGCTCAGGCATGGCTGGGCTCCCTCGTGGCGAAGAGTTCGGCCACCCGGTGCCGGCGCTGGTCGAGCCGGTGCAGCGGCAGGTCCAGCTCGGCGACCGCGCCGAGGATCAGGTCGTAGGTGGCGTCGTCGACGAGCTCGACGAGCAGCAGCCGGCCGTCGCGGCGTACCGGCAGGTGGAGCACGGCCAGCCGGGCCGCCAGCTCCTCCGTACCCTCGCTGACCTCGACGGCGAGCACGTCGGTGGCCGAGGTCATGGCGGAGATGCGGTCGGCGCGCAGCAGCCGCCCGCCGTCGATGGCGACCAGCGTGTCGCAGATCCGCTCCACCTCGCCGAGCAGGTGCGAGCAGACCAGCACGGAGATGCCGAACTCGGTGCCGATGCGGTGCACCAGCGCCAGCATGGCGTCCCGGCCGGCCGGGTCGAGGCCGTTGGTCGGCTCGTCGAGCAGCAGCAGGTCGGGGTCGTGCACCAGGGCCTGCGCGAGCTTGACCCGCTGCTTCATGCCGGTGGAGTAGCCGCCGACGGGGCGGTAGCGCTCCTCGTAGAGCCCGACGTGCCGCAGCGCCTCGGAGGCCCGCTCCCGGGCGACCGTGCGCGGCAGCCCGCTGACCCGGCCGAGGTGGGTGACCAGCTCGGCGGCGGAGAGGTCCGGCGGCAGGGCGTCGTGCTCGGGCATGTAGCCGACCCGGGCGCGGACCCGGGCGGATTCGGTGGCCGGGTCGAGCCCGAGCACCCGGACCCGACCGCTGGTCGGGGCGAGGAGGCCGAGCAGGATCTTGATCAGGGTCGACTTGCCGGCGCCGTTCGCGCCGACCAGCCCGATGATCCCCGGCTCGACCGCGACGGTCAGGTCGGCCAGCGCGGTGACCCCACCCCCGTACGTCTTGGTCAGCGACTCGGTCGCTATCAGTGTCACGTCGTACAGCCTAGGGAGCCGCCGCCCCTCGCGGACAGCGGCACGCCCCCGGCCCTCCCCTGATCCTGGCTGGCCACGCCCCCTAGGGTGCGCCGCCCGGCGACCGGGCATCCGACGGAAATCCGCCCGCAACCCGGACGGCCGTCAAGACGTCCACAATAGAGCGATTGATCGCCGCCCGCGCCGGATCGGTGCCCCACGGGCGGCGGACGACACGGGGGAGAGAAACATGACCGGTGGAACGTCACCCAGGGTGAGCGTGGTGGTACCCGCGTACAACAGCGGGCCGCACATCGAGGCGCTCGTGGCCTCGCTGCTGCGCCAGTCCATGCCCGCCTCGCAGTTCGAGGCGATCTTCGTCGACGACGGCTCGACCGACGGGACGCCCGCCCGGCTGGACGAGCTGGCCGCCGCGTATCCGCACCTGCGGGTACTGCACATCGAGAACTCGGGCTGGCCGTCCCGGCCACGCAACCTCGGGATCGAGGACGCCCGGGGCGAGTACGTGCTCTTCGTCGACGACGACGACTGGCTCGGCGACGAGGCCCTCGAACGCCTCCACGACTGCGCGCGGACGCACGACGCCGACGTGGTGGTCGGCCGGATGGCGGGGCACGGGCGCGGCGTACCGCGCGAGTTGTTCCGGAAGAACCGGTTCGACGCCACGCTGGCCAACTCGCCGCTGATCGACAGCCTGACCTGCCACAAGTTGTTCCGGCGCGGGTTCCTCGTCGAGCACGGGCTGCGGTTCCCGGAGGGACCGCCGCGGCGCCTGGAGGACCACCGCATGGTGGTGCGGGCCTACCTCCTGTCCCGGCGGACCTGCGTGCTCGCCGACTACACCTGCTACCACCACGCGCGCCGGGGCGACGCCGGCAACGTGACGGCCACCCGGCTCGATCCGGCGGAGTACTT
Source organism: Micromonospora sp. CPCC 205561 (assembly GCF_036906775.1). Taxonomy (NCBI): domain Bacteria; kingdom Bacillati; phylum Actinomycetota; class Actinomycetes; order Micromonosporales; family Micromonosporaceae; genus Micromonospora; species Micromonospora sp. CPCC 205561. Next base: position 45,528 of record NZ_JBAKHV010000037.1, read on the forward strand.
CGCCAGCCTGCGGGAGGCCCTCGACATCGTCGACGCACACACCGAGCCGGGCCCGCTGCGCGACCGGCTGCACCGCCGGTGGCTGCGCAACGAGATGGTCAACAGGCTGCGCGGAAAGCGGATGCTCGACGCCCCCGACGACTGGGTGGCGCAGGTCGCGCGGGAGGTCCAGGGAGTGATCCGGGAGCGCTTCGCACCCGGCGTCGCGGCCGGCCTGCCGCCGCTGCAACGGGTCGTGGCACACCTCGCGGAGCGGGGCCGCGTCGCGGACCTGCGCCGGTTGGCCGATTGGGAGACGGGGATACGGGCCGCCGCCGCCGTGGACGGCGTCCGGCAGGTCGGTACGACGCTGACGGTCGGGGTCTCCGCCCGGCTGGAGGCCGCCGGCCGGCCGGTGGCCTTCGCCGCGGACGGCGACCGGGACCTGCTGGTGCTGCCGGTCGACGACGTCGACGTGGCGCTGCGGGACATGACGGCCGCGCTGCGCCGCAGCAGGCTGGAGGTCGTCGCCCGGCGGCGGGAGACGCAGGAGGAGGTCTACCTGCCGGTCAGTTCCGACAGCCGCTGGGCGGCCGGCCCCGCGGGCGAGCGGCACCTCGTGCACCGGGCCGTCGCCACGGTCGACGCCGCCACCCTCAACTCGGGCCGCGCCGAGGGCACCTGGTCGTTGAAGGCCCGGGTCACGAGCGCCGGATGGACCGAGGACACCGGGCTGTCGCTGCTGCTGCGCTGCGCCGCCGACGGGGCCGCCCCGGTGGTGGAGGACGAGCGGTCGCTCTGGCCCCGGGTGTACCGGGCGATCCGGCGCCGGATCGCCCGGGCCCGGGCCGGCGTCCGGGCGGCCCGCCGGACGGACGCGGATTGGCCCGGCCACCGAGCCCGATGACAGGGAGCGGTCGGGACGCCACACTCTCCCCATGCCCACCCGACTGTTCCGTGCGCCGCTCACCTGGACCGTCCTCGCCGTCCTCGCCGTCGGCTCGGCGTTCGGCCTGTACTGGTTCCAACCCTGGAAGCTGGTCACCGACGCCGAGGTCGACGAGGCGCTCTCGACCGTCGAGGCGGCACCGGCTCCGACGGGTGCGGCCAGCGCGACGACCGTCCCCGGCGGCGCGCCGGCCGCCCCCGCCGGTCCGGTCCTGATCGGCGGGGGCGACTTCGTGACCCACGAGCACGACACCTCGGGCAGCGCGCGGATCGTCCGTGCCCCCGACGGGCGGCACCGGCTGGAGCTGGTCGGGCTCGCCACCTCCAACGGACCGGACCTGCGGGTCTGGCTCACCGACCAGCCGGTCCGCGGCGGCACCGCCGGCTGGCGGGTCTTCGACGACGGCCGGTGGGTCGAGCTGGGCCGGCTCAAGGGCAACCGGGGCAACCAGGCGTACGACATCCCGGCCGACGTCGACCTGACCGGCCTGACCAGCGTCTCGATCTGGTGCAAGCGGTTCGCCGTCTCCTTCGGTGCGGCGCCCCTCGCCCCGCCGCGCTGACCGCTGCGCCACCCCCGTCGGCGGGGGGTGGAGTGGCGCTCTCGACCGATCGCCGACCGGCTGAGAAACTGTGTGCCGGCCAGTGGGGTTTGGGGGATGGATGAGCAACGGCTGGGTGCTGCCCGACGAGCTGCTCCGGGATGCGCCGGCGTACACGCCGCGCCCCGGTGAGCTGGCCGACCTGGAGCTGTTGCTGACCGGGGCGTACGCGCCCCTGGGCGGCTTCATGACCCGCGCCGACCTGGTCTCGGTGAGCCGCCGGGGCCGGCTCGCCGACGGCGCCCCGTGGCCGGTGCCGGTGACCCTCCAGGTGCCCACGGCGCTGGCCCAGAGTCTCGACCCGCGCGACGAGGCGCGCCGCACCCTGGTGCTGGCCGACGGGGAGGGCGCGCCGGTCGCCGCGCTCGACGTCGCCGACGCCTGGCAGGTGCGCGACGGGGTGGCCGGCGTCGGGGGCGCGGTCCGGCGGCTCGGCGACGGCGGCCACGGCCCGTTCCAGCGGTTGCGTCGCACCCCGGAGGAGGTACGCCCGCTGCTGCCTCCCGGTCGGGTGCTCGGGGTGGTCGCGGACCGCCCGCTGCACCGGCCGCAGCTCGCCCAGATCGCCCACGCGGTGCGCACGCTCGGCGCGCACCTGCTGGTGATGATCCCGGTCGGCGAGGACGGCTCCGGCGCGCTGCCCCCGGAGACGCTGGTACGCAGCGTCTTCGCCGCCCGCGACCGGATGCCGCCGGCCACGCTGGTCGCGGTGCCGCTGTCCCGTCGCCGCGACGAGATCAGCGACGCGCTGCTGCGGGCCCGGGTGTCGGCGGCGTACGGCGTCACCCACCTGCTCTCCACCGGCGAGATGCTCTCCGGCGCCGGCCTGCGGGTGCTGGTGCCGCGCGAGCTGGCCTACGACAACCGCGACGGGCAGTGGCGCTGGCGGGAGGACATCCCGCCGCGCAACCGGCGCCTGGCGCTGACCCAGCCGGAGATCGACGACCTGCTGGACCGGGGCTTCCCGCTGCCCGAGTGGCACACCCCGCCGGCGGTGGCGAAGGAGCTGGCCCGGGCCCGCCCGCCCCGACGGCACCGGGGGCTGGTGGTCTTCCTGACCGGGCTCTCCGGCTCCGGCAAGTCGACGATCGCCCGGGGCCTGGCCGACGTGCTGCGCGAGCAGGGCGACCGGACGATCACGTTGCTCGACGGGGACGTGGTGCGTCGCGAGCTCTCCGCCGGCCTGGGCTTCAGCAAGGCCGACCGGGACCTCAACGTCCGGCGGATCGGCTGGGTGGCGGCCGAGATCGCGCGGCACCACGGCGTCGGCATCTGCTGCCCGATCGCCCCGTACGCCCAGGCCCGCGCGACCGCCCGGGAGATGGCGCTGGCCGCGGGGGCGGGCTTCCTGCTGGTGCACGTGGCCACGCCGCTGGAGGTCTGCGAGCAGCGCGACCGCAAGGGCCTCTACGCCCGGGCCCGGGCCGGCCTGCTCACCGGGATGACCGGCATCGACGACCCCTACGAGGAGCCGACCGACGCCGACCTGGTCGTCGACACCAGCGACCTGACGGTCGACGAGGCCGTCCAGGCCGTCCTGCACCACCTGACCGAGACCGGATGGGTCGAGCCCCGGCTCCAGTCCATCTGATCTGCGCCCAGCTCCTTCCGCCGATCACCCCTCCGCGCTAGTGTTCAGCTTTGTTCGAACACGTTCGACCGCGTGAGGGTGCGCGGGAAGCCACGGAGGTGCGGTGGATGCTCGCTCAGCAGCGGCAGGCGGCCATCCTGGATCGGGTCCGCACCGCGGGCGGCGTGCGGGTCACCGAGCTGGCCGCGGAGTTCGGCGTCTCCGACATGACCATCCGCCGCGACCTTGAGGCGCTGCACGAACGCGGCCTGCTGGCGAAGGTGCACGGCGGCGCGACGGCCGCCGGCCCCGGGTCGACCGACGAACCGGGGTTCCGGGCCAAGTCGGTGCGGCAGCTGGCGGAGAAGGCGGCCATCGCCGGGCGCGCCGCGGAGCTGGTCGGTCCGGGGGCGGCGATCGCCCTCTCCGCCGGCACCACCACCGCCGAACTGGCCCGCCGCCTGGTCGACGTGCCGGGCCTGACCGTGGTCACCAACTCGCTGCCGGTGGCCGAGATCCTGCACGCCGGTGGCCGGCCGGACCAGACCGTGGTGCTCACCGGCGGGGTGCGTACGCCCTCGGACGCGCTGGTCGGGCCGCTGGCCGTCGCCGCGATCCGGTCGCTGCACCTGGACCTGCTCTTCCTCGGCGTGCACGGGATCACCGAGCGGGCGGGGTTCACCACCCCGAACCTGATGGAGGCGGAGACCGACCGCGCCCTGGTGGCCGCCGCCGACCGGCTGGTGGTGCTCGCCGACCACACCAAGTGGGGAACCGTGGGGATCTCCTCGATCGTTGAGCTATCCGCCGCCCACGTGCTGGTCACCGACGACCGGCTGTCGCCGGACGCGCGGCGGTCGCTGGACGACCGGGTGGGCGAGCTGGTGGTGGTGCCCGCGACGGGCGCGGGACGGGCGACACTGACGACAGGTGAGGGGATGGCGAGGTGAAGCGCACCGCGATCGCGCTGGCCGACGGCCGCGAGCTGATCTACTTCGACGAGCGGGACGACGCCGTCCGGGACCAGCCGGACCGGCGCGAGCTGCCCCCGCCGCCGCCCGCGTCGCAGCTGCGCCTGGACCCGCTCACCGACGAGTGGGTGGCGGTCGCCGTGCACCGGCAGACCCGCACCTTCCTCCCGCCGGCCGACCAGTGCCCGCTCTGCCCCAGCACCGGCGGGCGGCAGAGCGAGATCCCCGCGCCCGGCTACGACGTCGCGGTCTTCGAGAACCGGTTCCCGTCGCTGAGCGGCCGGGTGGCCGACGAGCCCGCCGAGATCACCCCGTTCACCCCGGTCCGGCCGGGGCTGGGGCGCTGCGAGGTGGTCTGCTTCACCGACGACCACAACGCGTCGTTCGCCGCCCTGCCGCCGCGCCGGGTGCGTACCGTCCTCGACGCCCTGGCCGACCGCACTGCGGCGCTGGGCGAGCTGCCCGGGGTGGAGCAGGTGTTCTGCTTCGAGAACCGGGGCGTGGAGATCGGCGTGACCCTGCATCACCCGCACGGCCAGATCTACGCGTACCCCTTCGTGACGCCGCGGACGCGGTCGCTGCTGGCCGCCGCCCGCCGGCACGCGGAACGGAGCGGGGGGCGCAACCTCTACGCGGACGTGCTGGCCGCCGAGCGGGCGGCCGGCGACCGGGTGGTGGCCGCCAACGAGCACTGGACGGCGTACGTCCCGGCGGCCGCCCGCTGGCCGTTCGAGGTGCACGTGGCCCCGCACCGGCCGGTGCCGGACATCCCGGCGCTCGACGACGCCGAACGGGACGCCTTCGGGCCGCTCTACCTGGACCTGCTGCGCCGCTTCGACGGGCTGTTCGACCTGCCGATGCCCTACATCGCCGCCTGGCACCAGGCGCCGGTACGCGTCGACCGCGAGCTGGGCCACCTGCACCTGCAGCTGTTCAGCATCCGGCGCGCGAAGGACAAGCTGAAGTACCTGGCGGGCTCGGAGTCCGGGATGGGTGTCTTCATCAACGACATCGCCCCCGAGCGCGCCGCCGAGCTCCTACGCGCCGCGTGAGGCGAAGGAACGCGTCCTGACGGCCGCGGCCGTGGTGCCGGAACGGCACGGGGTCGGAACAGGGCGCGGGGGGCCCGGGACAGGGCCCCCCGCAGGGAAGGGACGGCTGGCTGTGCGCGACAGCCGGGAAGGCTGGCTGATCGGCGCGCCTGCCGCGAGGCGACCGCGGTCAACCTTCCTGAACGCGACTGGCATCTCGTCCACCCAGGTCAACGAGGCGCGCCGGGACGGGTGACGCCGGCGGCGAGTCACCCGCCGACACGCCGCCGGTGGTGCGGTCGGGTGGGCACGGCGGAGCCCGCCGGCGGGTGCCGGCGGGCTCCTGGGTGATCCGGCGGCGGCACCCGGTCGGTGCCGCCAGGGGCGGGGATCAGGCGGAGAGCCTGCGCGCCAGGTTCTCGTCCAGGGCGTTCATGAACTCGTCGGTGGTCAGCCACGGGGCGTCCCGCGAGATGAGCAGCGAGAGGTCCTTGGTCATCTGGCCGCCCTCGACGGTGTCGACGATGACCTGCTCCAGGGTGTTGGCGAACTCGGTGACCGCCGGGGTGCCGTCCAGCTTGCCCCGGTGGGCCAGGCCCCGGGTCCAGGCGTAGATCGAGGCGATCGGGTTGGTCGAGGTCTTCTCGCCCTTCTGCCACTGCCGGTAGTGCCGGGTGACGGTGCCGTGCGCCGCCTCGGCCTCGACCGTGCGGCCGTCCGGGGAGAGCAGCACCGAGGTCATCAGGCCCAGCGAGCCGAAGCCCTGCGCGACGGTGTCGGACTGCACGTCACCGTCGTAGTTCTTGCAGGCCCAGACATAGCCGCCCTCCCACTTGAGCGCGGCGGCGACCATGTCGTCGATCAGCCGGTGCTCGTAGGTGATGCCGGCGGCGTCGAACTCGGCCTTGAACTCGTTCTCGAACACCTCGGCGAAGATGTCCTTGAACCGGCCGTCGTACGCCTTGAGGATGGTGTTCTTGGTGGACAGGTAGACCGGGTAGTTGCGGTCCAGGCCGTACCGGAACGAGGCGCGGGCGAAGTCCCGGATCGACTCGTCGAAGTTGTACATGCCCATGGCGATGCCGCCGCCGGAGAAGTTGGCGACCTCCATCTCCATCGGCGCGCCGCCGTCGGCCGGGGTGTAGGTGACGGTCACCTTGCCCGGGCCGGGGACGACGAAGTCGGTGGCCTTGTACTGGTCACCGTGGGCGTGCCGGCCGATGATGATCGGCTTGGTCCAGCCGGGGACCAGCCGCGGCACGTTGGACATGATGATCGGCTCGCGGAAGACGACGCCGCCGAGGATGTTGCGGATCGTGCCGTTCGGCGACCGCCACATCTTCTTCAGGCCGAACTCCTCGACCCGGGCCTCGTCCGGGGTGATGGTCGCGCACTTGACGCCGACGCCGTGCTCCTTGATGGCGTTGGCGGCATCGACGGTGACCTGGTCGTCGGTCTCGTCGCGGTGCTGGATCGACAGGTCGTAGTAGTGCAGGTCGACGTCGAGGTAGGGCAGGATCAGCTGCTCCCGGATCTGCTTCCAGATGATCCGGGTCATCTCGTCGCCGTCGAGCTCAACGACCGGGTTGTTTACCTTGATCTTCGCCATCGGCCGGCGCTCCTCTCGGGGGACACGTGCTCAAGCAGTACGAGCGTACTGGAAACTGTCGGGCAGTCCCCAGCCGGCCTCGGTCGGCCGGGACAAACGGAGGTGCGCGGCGCAGGAGGCCGCTGGCATGATCGCCGGATGCCGCTGAGCCGCATCCTCGGGTCTATCACGGTCACCGCGCTCACCGACGGCGAGGGGCCGTTCTTCCAACCCCGCGCCGAGGCGTTCCCGGACGCCACGCCGGAGCAGTGGCGCGCGGCCGACCTGCGGGACCCGGGCTCGGTGACCGCCGACGGGCGGTGGTGGCTGCCGTTCCGCAGTTTCGCGATCCGTGCCGGGGAGGGCCCGGTGACCCTCGTCGACGCCGGGATCGGCCCGGCCGGCTCCCCCGCCGCGAGCTGGGCGCCGGTGCCCGGCCGGCTGCCGGCCGAGCTCGCCGCCGCCGGCATCGACCCGGCCGACGTGCGCACGGTCGTGCTCACCCACCTGCACACCGACCACGTCGGCTGGGCGGTCGCCGGCTCGCCGGGCACGCCCTACTTCCCGAACGCCGACTACCTGCTCCAGCGGGCCGAACTGGCCGCCGTGGGGCAGCTCAACCCGGGGCTGTCGGCCGGCCTGGTCGCGCCGCTGCGCGCCGCCGGCCGGCTCCGGGTGGTCGACGGCGAGGAGAGGCTCGACCCGACCGTACGGCTGCTGCCGACGCCGGGCCACACGCCCGGGCACCAGTCGGTGCTGCTGGAGGTCGGCGACGAACGGCTGCTGCTCACCGGCGACCTGCTGGTGCACGCCGTGCAACTGGTCGACCCCGAGCTGGCGTACGCCCACGAGGAGGACGCCGCCGCGGCGCGCGCCTCGCGGGTGGCGCTGCTGCGCGACCTGGCCGCGGGCGGCCCGGCGGTGCTCGCCACCCCGCACCTGGGCGAGGCGTTCGTGGCGCTGTAGGCCGTGCCGGGGCCGGAAACGACGTCGAGGGGGCACGCCCGGCGGACCGGCGTGCCCCCTCGACGGGGTGATCACATGCTGGCGACGTCGCCCTGCTTGGCGCGGACGGCCTCGGCGGCCTCCTTCAGGCTGGCCAGCTCGTCGGCGTCCAGGTCGGTCTCGACGACCCGCTTGACGCCCTCGGCGCCGATCGCGGCCTCGACGCCCAGGTAGACACCGGAGATGCCGTACTCGCCGTCGACCCAGGCGCAGACCGGCATGACCTCGCCGGAGTCCTCCGCGACGGCCTTGGCCATCCGGGCGGCGGCGGCGGACGGCGCGTAGTACGCCGAACCGGTCTTGAGCAGCGCGACCACCTCGGCGCCGCCGTTGCGGGTCTTGACGACCAGTTCCTCGATCTGCTCGGCCGACATCGCCTCACGCAGCGGCTTGCCGTCGACCGTGCTCCGCGACGGCACCGGCACCATCGTGTCGCCGTGCGAGCCGAGGGTCAGCGTCTTCACCGACTTCACCGGTACGCCCAGCGCCTCCGCCACGAAGTTGGTGAACCGGGCGGTGTCCAGCATGCCGGCCTGGCCGAGCACCCGGTTCTTCGGGAACTGGGTGGCGAGCTGGGCCAGCGCGGTCATCTCGTCCAGCGGGTTGGACACCACGATGACGACGGCGTTCGGGGCGTACTTGGCCACGTTCTCGGAGACCTGGCGGACGATCTTGGCGTTCGTCTCCAGCAGGTCCATCCGGCTCATGCCCGGCTTGCGCGGCAGGCCGGCGGTGATCACCACGACGTCGGAACCCTCGATCGCGTCGTAGCCCTCGCCGTTCGGGCCGGTGGTGACCCCGACCACCTTCGACTCGAAGCCCTCGATGGCGCGCGACTGGTTGAGGTCCAGGGCGAGACCCGCGGGCTTGCCCTCCACGATGTCGGTGATGACGACGGTGTCGAAGACGTCGTACTCGGCGAGGCGCTGCGCGGTGGTGGAGCCGTAGAAGCCGGCCCCGACGACAGTGACCTTCTTACCCATGGTCGTCCCACTCCCTGCTACCAGTCGGTTTTCCGGACCGTATCAGTCATCCTGGCATCGATCAGGTCAGGGGCGGCGGCCGTCGCCGGGATGGGGCGAACGTCACCGCCGTCCCGGTCCGGGCGGGCCGGTGGGCGGTCAGTCGCGCTCGGCCCGCTCCACCACGTTCGTCAGCAGCATCGCGCGGGTCATCGGGCCGACGCCGCCCGGCATGGGCACCAGCTTCCCGGCCACCTCCGCCGCCTCCGGCGAGACGTCGCCGGTGTAGCGGCCCTTGCCGTCGGGGCCGATGACCCGGGTGATGCCGACGTCGATAACCACCGCGCCCGGCGTGACCATGTCCGCGGTGAGCAGGCCCGGCACGCCGGCGGCCACGATCACGATGTCGGCGGCCCGGGTGTGCGCGGCCAGGTCGAGGGTGCCGGTGTGGCAGAGGGTGACCGTGGCGTTCTCGCTGCGCCGGGTGAGCAGCAGGCCGAGCGGGCGGCCGACGGTGTTGCCGCGACCGACCACGGCGACCTTGGCGCCGCGCAGCGGCACGTCGTGCCGGCGCAGCAGCTCGACGATGCCGCGCGGGGTGCAGGGCAGCGGCCCGTCGTAGCCGAGCACGAGGCGGCCCAGGTTGACCGGGTGCAGGCCGTCGGCGTCCTTGTCGGGGTCGATGAGCTCCAGCACCCGCTGGGTGTCCAGGTGACCCGGCAGCGGCAGCTGGACGATGTAGCCGTGGCAGGCCGGGGCGGCGTTCAGCTCGGCCAGCACGGCGTCGACCTGCTCCTGGGTCGCGTCGGCCGGCAGTTCCCGGCGGATCGAGGCGATGCCCACCTCGGCGCAGTCGCGGTGCTTGCCGTTGACGTACGCCTGCGAGCCGGGGTCGGCGCCGACCAGGACCGTGCCCAGGCCGGGGGTGGTGCCGCGTTCCGCCAGTGCCTTGACCCGTGTCCGCAGCTCGTCCTTGATCTCCGCCGCGGTCGCCTTGCCGTCCAGAAGCGTCGCCGTCACGCCCAGATCGTCTCACGGTCGGTGGCCGGCGATCAGGGGACCTGCGGGAGCCCGTGGCGGCTGACCGAGAGTCACGTGCCCTTCGTCACTCTGAGTCACTGAAGCTTGATCGGACCCCGGCGGGAAGCGGACGCCCCGGACGGCGGGGGCGAGGTGCGGACGGCCGGCGCAGAGGACGCGGCGCGGCGGTGCACCCCCGGAAGAGGATCTACGGGCGGGGAGTTCCCCCAGTTCAGAGCCCCCTGGACGACGCAGAGGCGATAGCAGAGTTCGGACCCGAGGGCAAGGCCCCGGCGCACGCTCCGTTACCGGTTCGCAACCCGACCGTTGCCGATGGGCGACCGGCGACCTACCGTTACCCATCGTTGCGCAGCGTGATCTCAGCGTCGAGATCGGCTGCGCAGCGTGAGGAGACGAGGAGGCTACATGCGTGTTCGTAGGCTCGCTGCCTGGACCGCCCTCCCGCTCGCGGTGACCCTGGGCCTGGTGGCCTGCGGCTCGGGCGGCGATGGTGGATCCGGCGAGAGCAACCCCGACGCGGCCGTGCGGATCGAGATCGCCGAGCCGCAGCACCTGGTGCCGACCAACACCAACGAGACGAGCGGCTCGCAGGTGCTCGCCGCCCTGTTCAGCCCGCTGGTCGACTACGACGAGGCCAACAAGCCCCACGAGGTGGCGGCCGAGTCGGTGACGTCCGAGGACAACACGACCTGGACGGTGAAGCTGAAGGACGGCTACACCTTCCACAACGGCGAGAAGGTCACCGCCGACAACTACATCGACGCCTGGAACTACGGCGCCTACGCCCCGAACGGCCAGAACTCCAGCTACTTCTTCGAGAAGATCGCCGGCTACGAGGACCTGCAGGGCGAGGCCCCGAAGGCCAGGACGCTCACCGGGCTGAAGAAGGTCGACGACCTCACCTTCACGGTGACGCTGGCCCAGCCGTACAGCGAGTTCCGGACCATGCTCGGCTACACCGCCTTCTACCCGATGCCGAAGGCCGCGTTCTCCGCACCGGGCGTGCTGGCCGAGGGGTACGAGCAGGCGCCGATCGGTCAGGGCCCGTTCAGGATGAAGGGCACCTGGCAGCACGACGCCAAGGTCGAGGTCGAGAAGTACGACGCCTTCCCGGGCGAGAAGCCGAAGGTGGCCGGCGTCGAGTTCCGGATCTACCAGCAGCCGACCGCCGCGTACGCGGACGTGCTCTCGGACAACCTGGACGTCATCAAGACCATCCCGACCGAGAACCTCTCGACGGCCGGCACCGACCTCGGTGACCGGTTCAAGCAGAGCCCCGCCTCGGCGCTCCAGGTGCTGGCCTTCCCGACGTTCCAGGAGGAGTTCAGCGACCCGGACGTGCGCAAGGCGATCTCGATGGCGATCGACCGGGACGAGATCACCAAGTCGATCTTCAAGGACTCGCAGCAGCCGGCCCGCTCGTTCGTCTCGCCCGTCGTCGCGGGCTACCGCGACAACACCATCGGCGAGGCCGGCGAGTTCGACGCCGCCAAGGCCAGGGCGCTCTACCAGAAGGCGGGCGGCCCGGCGAGGATCGAGCTGTCCTACAACGGCGACGGCGGCCACAAGGACTGGATCGACGCGACCTGCAACCAGCTCAAGACCAACCTGGGCGTGGACTGCGTGGGCACCGCCGAGCCGAAGTTCGCGGACCTGCTGACCAAGGTGAAGGCCAAGCAGCCCGTCGGCATGTTCCGGATGGGCTGGGTCATGGACTACCCGTCCATGGAGAACTACCTGGGCCCGCTCTACAGCGGCAACGGCTCGTCGAACTACTACGGCTACAGCAACCCCGAGTTCGACAAGCTGGTCGCCGAGGGCACCAGCGCCGCCAACGAGGAGGAGGCCGTCAAGAAGTACCAGGCGGCGGAGGACCTGCTGGCGAAGGACCTGCCGGTGATCCCGCTGCGGTACGGCCAGAACAACTTCGGCCACTCAACCAAGGTCCAGAACGTGGAGATGGACCTCTTCGACCGGATCGATCTGCTGAAGATCGAGGCCGTCAGGTAGTCGGGACCGGGCGACAGCACGGCACCACGGGTCGGGCCATCGGCGTACGGTGGCCCGACCCACCATCCTTTTCGCCCTTTTTCAGAGAGACTGCCAAGTATGTTCCGCTTCATCCTGCGGCGCCTGCTCCAGATGGTCCTCGCGTTCTTCGGGACCACGCTGATCGTCTACGCGCTGATGTTCGCCGGCCAGGGCGACCCCATCCAGGCGCTGGCCGGCGAGCGCCCGGTCACGGCCGCGCAGCGGGCATACCTGACGGAGAAGTTCCACCTGGACCGGACCGGGGTCGGCGGCTTCTTCTACCGGTACTTCGACTATCTCGGCAACCTGCTCCAGGGCGACCTCGGGCAGTCCCTCACCGGACGCTCGATCGGCGACATCCTGGCCGCCGCCTGGCCGGTCACGGTCAAGCTGGCGCTCATCGCCATGGCGGTGACGATCGTCTTCGGGGTCACCGCGGGCGTGCTCGCCGGCATCCGCCGGGCCAGCGTCTTCGACAACTCGACGCTGCTGCTGACCCTGCTGGTACTCGGCATCCCGACGATCGTGCTCGCGCCGCTGGCGCAGTACCTGCTCGGCGTCCGGTGGCAGCTCTTCCCGCCGACCGCCGGGGCCGACCCCGACCTGTACGCGCTGCTGCTCCCCGGCATCGTGCTCGGATCGCTCTCGCTCGCCACCGCCCTGCGGCTGACCCGGACGTCGGTGGCCGAGAACCTGCGCGCTGACTACGTCCGCACGGCCCGGTCGAAGGGCCTGGTGAAACGGCGGATCGTCAGCGTCCACGTACTGCGCAACTCGCTCATCCCGGTGGTCACCTTCCTCGGCGTCGAGCTGGGCAACCTGATGAGCGGCGCGATCATCACCGAGGGCGTGTTCAACATCCCCGGTGTCGGCTTCAACCTCTTCCGCGGCATCCGCACCGAGGACGGTCCCCTGGTGGTGGGCATCGTCAGCGTGCTCGTCGTGGTCTACCTCGTCTCCAACCTGGTGGTGGACGTCCTGTACGCCGTACTCGACCCGAGGATCCGCTATGAGTGAGCGCAGCGAACGAACCGGCAGCGCCGTGTTTCCCGGCTCCGCCGGCCCCGGGGCGCCGCGGGGCACGCGGGCGGCGCGCGGCGGCCGAACCGGCGACACGGCGACTCGTGCCGGCGCCGGGCGGGGCGAGGTGCGGGCATGAGTGACTTCGAGACCGTCGCCGCGAGCGAGAACCAGGCCGCGCGGCGGGGGCCGTCGGGCGAGCCCGGCGCGCCGGGCCAGGTCGGCGTGGCGCAGAAGCCCCGCAGCCTGGCCGGCGACGCCTGGCGCGACCTGCGCCGCAAACCGATCTTCTGGATCAGCCTGGCCCTGGTGCTGCTCTTCGCCGCGATGGCCGCCGTCCCCGGGCTCTTCACCGCGAACGACCCGCGCGACTGCCTGCTGGCCCGGCAGCACGCCGGCCCCTCCGGCGGCGCGATCTTCGGGTACGACTTCCAGGGCTGCGACACGTACGCCCGGGCGGTGTACGGCGCCCGCGCGTCACTGCTGGTCGGCGCGCTCTCCGCGCTACTCACCGGCACGATCGCGCTGCTCGTCGGGATGACGGCCGGCTACTTCGGCCGGTGGGTCGACGCGGTGCTCTCCCGGGTGATCGACATCGTGCTCGGCATCCCGCTCCTGCTCGCCGCGATCGTGCTGCTCAAGCGGGTCAACAGCGACAGCTCCGCGGTCCGGATCGGCGCGGTGGTCTTCGTGCTGGCGATCCTCGGCTGGACCACCGCCGCCCGGGTCGTCCGCTCCTCGGTGATCACCGCGAAGGAGCAGGACTACGTCGCGGCGGCGCGGATGCTCGGCGCCGGCGACGGCCGGATCATGCTGCGGCACATCCTGCCCAACGCGCTGGCCCCGGCGATCGTGGTGCTGACCATCGCCCTCGGCTCGTTCATCGCCGCCGAGGCGACGCTGAGCTTCCTCGGCATCGGGCTCCGGGCACCGACCATCTCCTGGGGCATCGACATCGACGCCGGCCGGGTGCACATGCGGGAGTCGGCCACGCCGCTGCTGGTCCCGTCGGCCTTCCTGGCACTGACCGTGCTGGCGTTCATCATGCTCGGCGACGCGATCCGCGACGCCTTCGACCCGAAGCTCCGGTGACCCGCGGTCGCGGGCGAGAGGCAGGAACAGTGAGTCAGTCCGCCGTCCGACCGACGCCGGCCTCCCCGACCCCCGAGGGTGGGCACCTGCTCGACCTGCGGGACCTGCACATCGAGTTCCGCACCGGCGAGGGCGTGGCCAGGGTCATCAACGGGGTCTCGTACCACCTCGATCCCGGGGAGACGCTCGCCGTGCTCGGCGAGTCCGGCTCCGGCAAGTCCGTCACCGCCCAGGCGATCATGGGCATCCTCGACACCCCGCCGGCGGTGATCCGCTCGGGGCAGATCCTCTTTCAGGGCCGGGACCTGCTGAAGCTGCCGGAAGAGCAACGCCGGCAGGTACGCGGCAAGGAGATCGCGATGATCTTCCAGGACGCGCTGTCCGCACTGAACCCGGTCTTCCCGGTGGGCTGGCAGATCGGCGAGACGCTGCGTCAGCGCGAGGGCATGTCGAAGGCGGACGCCCGCAGGCGGGTCGTCGAACTGATGGACCTGGTGCGCATCCCGGCGGCCGCCAACCGGCTCGGTGACTACCCGCACCAGTTCTCCGGCGGCATGCGGCAGCGCGTCATGATCGCCATGGCGCTCGCCATGAATCCGAAGGTGCTGATCGCCGACGAGCCGACGACGGCCCTGGACGTCACCGTGCAGGCCCAGATCATGGACCTGCTGGCCGACCTGCGCCGTGATCTCCAGATGGCGATGATCCTGATCACCCACGACCTCGGGGTGGTCGCCGGCGTCGCGGACCGGATCGCGGTCATGTACGCCGGCCGGATCGTCGAGCACGCCGATGTCCACTCGCTCTACCGGGCACCGGCGCACCCGTACACGAAAGGGCTGCTGGAGTCCATCCCGCGGCTGGACGTCCGGGGCCAGGAGCTCGCGACCATCAGAGGGCTGCCGCCGAACCTGATGCGGATCCCGTCCGGCTGCCCCTTCCATCCCCGGTGCCCGTACGCGCAGCAGGTCTGCGTCGACGTGGTGCCGCACGACCTGGTTCTCGGCGACGGCCGGACCAGCGCGTGCCACTTCGCCCAGGAGGTGCGTGATGACAGCGCCCGCTAGCCCGACCAAGGTCCGCGGGGAGACCATTCTCGCGGTCGACCACCTCGTCAAGCACTTCCCGATCCGTCAGGGCGTGCTGTTCCAGCGGCAGGTGGGCGCCGTGAAGGCCGTGGACGGGGTGAGCTTCGAGCTGCGCCGGGGCGAGACCCTCGGGGTCGTCGGCGAGTCCGGCTGCGGCAAGTCGACGCTGGCCCGGCTGCTCATGCGGCTGGAGTCGCCGACCGCGGGGCGGGCCACCCTGGAGGGCCGGGACCTGTTCAAGGCCTCCGGCGCCGAGCTGCGCCGGCTGCGGCGCAACATGCAGATGGTGATGCAGGACCCGTACACCTCGCTGAACCCGCGGATGACGGTCGGCGACATCATCGGCGAGCCGTTCGAGATCCACCCGGACGCGGCGCCGAAGGGCAGCCGGCAGCGGCGGGTGCGGGAGCTGCTCGACCTGGTCGGCCTGAACCCGGAGCACATCAACCGCTACCCGCACCAGTTCTCCGGCGGCCAGCGGCAGCGCATCGGCATCGCCCGGGCGCTCGCCCTGCGGCCCGAGATCATCGTCTGCGACGAGCCCGTCTCCGCCCTGGACGTGTCGATCCAGGCCCAGGTCATCAACCTGCTGGAGAAGCTCCAGGACGAGCTCGGCCTGTCGTACGTCTTCATCGCGCACGACCTGTCGGTGGTCCGGCACATCTCGGACCGGGTCGCGGTGATGTACCTCGGCAAGATCGTGGAGATCGGCACCGAGGACGAGATCTACGAGCGGGCCACGCACCCGTACACCCAGGCGCTCCTCTCGGCCGTGCCCGTACCGGACCCCGACGCCCGTGACCAGCGCGGCATGATCCGGCTCACCGGCGACGTGCCGAGCCCGGCCGACCCGCCGAGCGGCTGCAACTTCCGCACCCGCTGCTGGAAGGCCCAGGAGGTCTGCGCCATCCAGGAGCCCCACGCGGTCCCCCGCGCCGCGGACCCGCACCCGTCGGCCTGCCACTTCGCCGAACTCCGCCCCACCCCCACCTGATCCCCACCTGACCCCCACCCCGCCCCGCCGCGTTCGCCGCCCCGCCACGTTCGCCGATCTTGCACTTCGCGCCCCCCGACCGTCCGTTTCGTCCGGAGTGTCGGGGCAGAAAGTGCAAGATCGACGCCGCGAGAGGGGGTGGGGGTGGGACGGGGGCTAGTGGAAGAAGTGACGGGTGGAGGTTAGGTACATGGTGACGCCGGCCTCCTTGGCGGCGGCGATCACCTCCTCGTCCCGGACCGAGCCGCCAGGCTGCACGATCGCGCGGACCCCGGCGTCGATGAGGACCTTCGCGCCGTCGGCGAAGGGGAAGAACGCGTCCGAGGCGCAGACCGCTCCCCGGGCCCGGTCCGCCCCGGCGCGGCTGACCGCGAGCTGCGCCGAGTCGACCCGGTTGACCTGGCCCATCCCGACGCCGACGGTCGCGCCGTCCTTGGCGATCAGGATCGCGTTGCTCTTCACCGCGCGCACCGCCCGCCAGGCGAAGGCCAGGTCGCGCAGGGTGGCCTCGTCGGCCGCCTCGCCGGTGGCCAGCCGCCAGTTGGCCGGGTCGTCGCCCTCGGCGTCGATCCGGTCGGCCATCTGCACGAGTACGCCGCCGGTGACCTGCCGCCACTCCGCGGGCAGCGGGGCGAAGGCCGGCGCGCGCAGCAGTCGGATGTTCTTCCTGCCCTGGAGGATCTCCACCGCGCCCTCGTCGAAGTCGGGGGCCACCAGCACCTCGGTGAAGATCTCCGACACCTGCCGGGCCAGCTCGACAGAGACCGCCCGGTTGACCGCGATCACCCCGCCGTACGCGGAGACGGGGTCGCAGGCGTGCGCCTTGCGGTGCGCCTCGGCCACGTCGGTGCCGACCGCGATGCCGCACGGGTTCGCGTGCTTGATGACCGCCACGGCCGGCTGGTCGGCGAAGTCGTTGACCGCCCGCCAGGCGGCGTCCGCGTCGACGTAGTTGTTGTAGGACATCTCCTTGCCGTGCAGCTGCTCGGCCTGGGCGAGCCCGGCCGGGCTGGCCGGGTCGACGTAGAGCGCCGCCGCCTGGTGCGGGTTCTCGCCGTAGCGCAGCACCGCCGAGCGGCGCAGTGACAGCCCGGCGAAGCCCGGCCAGCCGTCCGCCTCCGGCGCGAGCGTGGCTGCGCACCACTCGGCCACCGCCACGTCGTACTCGGCGATGACGGCGAACGCGCGGGCGGCCAGCACCCGCCGCTGCGCCAGCGTGAAGCCGCCCTCTTCGAGGGCCGCGAGCAACGCCGGGTACGCGTCCGGGTCGGTCACCACGGCGACCGAGGCGTGGTTCTTGGCGGCCGCCCGGACCATGGCCGGACCGCCGATGTCGATCTGCTCCACGCACTCCTCGACGCCGGCGCCGGAGGCGACCGTGGCCTGGAACGGGTAGAGGTTGGAGACCAGCAGGTCGATGCCCGCGATGCCGTGCTCGTCGAGCTGGGCGACATGGGAGTCCTTGCGCAGGTCGGCCAGGAGGCCGCCGTGCACCTTCGGGTGCAGGGTCTTGACCCGGCCGTCGAGGATCTCCGGGAAGCCGGTCACCGTCTCCACCGGGGTCACCGGCACGCCCGCGTCGGCGATGGTCGAGGCCGTGCTGCCGGTCGAGACGAGCTCCACCCCGGCCGCGTGCAGCGCCCGGGCCAGCTCGACCAGGCCCGCCTTGTCGTAGACGCTGACCAGCGCCCTCCTGATCGGGCGGCGTTCGTCCTGAGTGGAACTCACGGAACCGTGACCTTCCTTCCGGTGATCGTCCAACCTTCGCGGACCAGGCGACCCACCTGCTCGACGAGCTGGCGCCGCTCGGCTTCCTTGATGCGCTCGGTGAGCGTGTCCACGTCGTCGTCGTCGCGCACCGGCACGGCGACCTGCGCGACGATCGGGCCGGTGTCCATCCCGGCGTCGACGAAGAAGAGCGTGGCCCCGGTGATCTTCACGCCGTACGCGAGGGCGTCGCGCGGGCCGTGGATGCCGGGGAACGCCGGCAGCAGCGTGTTGTGCGTGTTCAGGTAGCGGTCGCCGAAGGCAGCCAGGAAGCGCGGGCCGACCAGCTTGAGGAAACCGGCGGAGACGACCAGGTCGGGCCGGTGCTCGCCGACGCGGGCGGTCAGCGCGGCGTCCCAGTCCTCGCGGGTGGGGTGGTCGACGATCCGCTCGACGAAGGTCGGCACCCCGGCCGCCGCGGCCCGGTCGAGTCCCGCGATGCCGTCCCGGTCGGCGCCGACGGCCACCACCCGGGCCCCGTACGCGGGGTCGACGCCCGCGTCGAGCAGTGCCTGCAGGTTGCTCCCGGAGCCGGAGACGAGGACGACGATGCGGGCGACGGGCGCGGGCTCGGTCACCGGGCCACCCTATCGGGCGGGTCGGGAGGCCCACCCGCTGGGCGGTGCGACATTCACCGACGACGTGTGCGGCGCGGACCAGGTACGCTGCCGGTCGCTCGGGCTCGGCGCGCGTCCGGCCCGCACCCGTCAGTGATCCGGCGCCCCGCGGGGGTGCCGAGTGGAATGAGGAGTACGCCGAAATGCAGCCCGGATACCAGCCGCAGCAGCCGCCGATCAACAACAACATGACGATGTCGATCGTCGCCATCTTCCTCTTCTGGCCCCTGGCCATTCCTGCGATCATCAACGCCTCCAAGGTGAACCCGCTGCTCCAGCAGGGCGACTACGCCGGTGCGCAGGCCGCGGCCGCGGAGTCGAAGAAGTGGTCCAAGTGGGCGCTGATCGTCGGCATCAGCTGGTACGTGATCGTCCTGGTGTGCTGCCTGCTCGGTGGCCTCGCCGGAGTCGTCGGCGGCAGCAGCTCCACCAGTAGCTACTGACAGATCGGACGAGGAGTCGCATGCAGCCGGACTACCCGGGCCAGGATCCGTACGGCCAGCAGCCGCACCAGGATCCGACCGCACCGCCGCCCCACGACCCGTACGCCCCGCCCCCGGCGCCGTACGGTCAGCAGCCCCACGACCCGTACGGCCAGCCGCCCGTCTCGGGCCAGCCCTACGGCCAGCCGCCCGTCTCGGGCCAGCCCTACGGCCAGCCGCCGTCGTCGGGTCAGCCCTACGGTCAGCCGCCCGTGTCCGGTCAGCCCTACGGCCAGCCGCCGTACCAGGACCCGTACGGGCAGCAGGCGTACCCGCCCCCCATGTACCCGAACGCGGGGTTCACCGGTAAGGGGCCCGGGCAGCAGCAGAACACCCTCGGGCTGGTGTCGATGATCCTCGGCATCGCGTCGATCCCGCTGGTCTGCTGCTACCTGGGCATTCCGCTGGGCATCGGCGCGCTGGTGACCGGCTGGCTGGGCCGGCAGAAGGCCGCCCAGGGGCTGGCCGACAACAACGGCCAGGCCTTGGCCGGGATGATCTGCGGCGCCATCGGGGCCGTGCTGGGCCTGCTCCAGATCGTCCTGCTGGGCGTCGGTGCCATCGGCAGCCTGCCCACCCAGCCCTGACCGGCCCGCGACAGGGGCGTCCCGGCTCGGCCGGGGCGCCCCTTCGTCGTACCGGCCGTCAGCGGGGAGCCCGGGACAGCGCCCGGGTCCCGGCGGCGCCGAGCAGCGCGCCGGCCGCCACCACCGCGGTCGCCACCGCCGCCACCTGCCAGGCGACCGGCCCCACCTCGGCCAGCCGGCCGCCGCCGACCGGCCCCGCCGAGGCGGCCGCGGCGGCGCCCAGCACCAGCCCGAAGTCGG
>NZ_JBAKHV010000038.1:0-64676 GCF_036906775.1 Micromonospora sp. CPCC 205561
AAATCAATTTGGCACTGGCTTATCAAGCACCCTGTTGAGTTCTCAAAGAACAACCACACACCGCCCGGAAACCCCACACCGTGGAGCCCCCGACCCGGGGCATTTCAATCACCACACCCGCCGCTCTCGCGCCAGGCACTTCTACAACGTTACCCACCGGTTTCCGCCGTGTCAAACCGCTCTGCAGCGATCCACACCACTTCACCCGATTCGCGGGCACCCCGACAAAGTCGGCTCTCGCCGACGTTCTTCGGAGATTCGGCAGACCGGCCGCTCCGCGGTCTCCCGCGAGCTCGCCCGGTTTCCTGCCGGCCGTGAACCTTACCCGGTCGGTTCCGCCTCGCCAAATCCGCCTCGCGGCGGATCCGGGGCACCGCCCGGTCCAGGACCGATGTGTACCACCACCGTACCTGGAACTCGTCTCCCGCGCCCGGCCTGTCGGAGCGTTGCCCCGTCTCGTCCGTTCCGCGCTGACACGGAGAAAGCTACGCCCGCCCGGCAAGATCGTCAAGTCGGGGGGCGGCGGTGCCGTCACACCGACTCGCCGGCGGCCAGGGCGGCGGCTGCCGCCCCGTCCAGCGTCCCGTCCGCGACCACCACCAGGTGGCGTCCGGCCCGGCTCGTTCCCGCCGCGATCACCCTGGGCCGGTCGAAGGCGAACGCCGCGCAGACCCCCGGGTACATCGCGGTCCGGACGAACCACCGGTCGCCCTGCGCGAGCCCCGCCAGCACCAGGGTGTACGGCGCGCCGTCCGGCCCCGTGCCGCCGAAGGCCAGCCAGGGATCGGCGCTGCCGTTGACGGCCTCCTCCCCCTCCGCGGTGGCGGTGCGCACCCACGCGGGCGTCGCGCTGACCGCCCGCCAGAAGAATCCGCCGTAGCCGGCGCCACCCGGGCGCCCGTTGGTGGCCGGGCTACCCAGGGCGACGTCCCGGTCGGCGGGGGCCGTCAGCGTGTACGCCACGTCCAGGGCCCACGCCCGCCCGCCGACCCGCCGGGCAACCAACTCGCGTCGCTCGGTGAGCAGCACCCCGCCGTCCCGGTCACGCCACTGGAGCCGGTGCGCCAGCCGCTGCGGTTCGCGGGTCTCCCACCCGGTGTGCGCGATCCGGCCGTGGTCGTCGCGCCAGGTGTAGCCGGCGTCGCGCACGTACGTCCGCCCGCCCCAGAGGTTGGTGCCGTCGACGTCCTGCACGGCCAGGGACGCGCCGAGGTGCCAGACGTGATCGGCGGGGAACGCGTCGGTGACCACCGTCCCGCCGAGGGTGCGCACCGGGTGCAGGTACGGGCGGGGACCGTGTCGCGGGTCGATCGCCGGGTCGACGACGTACCGCGCCACCGGCACGTCGTCGACGCTGAGCTGCCGGTCGTCCTCGGTCCCGGCAGGACCGTCCCGCTCGTGCGCGGCCGGGCCGCCCCTGCCGGTCACGACTGGCCCACCGGGGCGAGCCCGGCGCGGCGGGCGACCGCGTGCAGGGCGGCGACGAGGTAACCGGCGAGGATGGGCACCACGACGGGGGTGACCAGCACGGCGAGCAGCGCGGCGACCGCGCTGACCCCGCCGGCCGCGGCCCAGGTGCCCGGCCGGGCCCGGCAGACCTCGGCGGCGGCGCGGGCGGCCTCCCGCCAGCCGCGTCCGCCGCCGCGGCCGACCTGTACCACCGCCAGCGCCGCGTACCCGGCCAGGGCGGCCGCGACCACGACCGTGGCCAGCAGCAGCGGCGCCCCACCGGGAACCCGGCCGCCGGCCAGCGCGGCGACGTCCACCGCCAGCAGGCCGAGGGCCGCGACGGCCAGCACGCTCACCCCCGCGCCGGGCAGCAGAGCCCGGCCGTACCGGGTCAGGTTCTCCCGGGCCGGGGGCCACGACCCGACGGTGTACCGCTGGTGCACCGCCGCGCTGGCGGTGGCCACGGCGGCGGCCGCGGTGACCACCGGCAGCGCCGCCAGCGTCAGGGCGATGCCGAGGACCGCCAGGTCCGTGGCGTCGGTGAGCACGTCCCGCCAGTCGCGGCGGGCGGGCCCGTCGTCGCGCTCCGGACCGTCGTCCCGGTGCGGCCTCATCCCTTGAGCCCGCTGGTGTTGATGCCCTCCACCAGCATCCGCTGGAAGGCCACGAAGAACAGGAACACCGGAAGCAGCGACAGCACCGACATGGCGAACATGGGGCCGACGGCGCTCTGGCTCGTCGAGTCGATGAACAGGGTCAACGCCACCGGCACCGTGTAGTCCCCCAGGTCGGAGAGGAAGACGAGCTGGCGGAAGAAGTCGTTCCAGGTCCAGATGAACGAGAAGATCGCCGTGGTGACGAGCGCCGGGCGGCTCAGCGGCAGGATCACGTGCCGGAAGATCCCGAACGCGTTCGCCCCGTCGATCTTGGCGGCCTCGTCGAGTTCCTTCGGGATGCCGCGCATGAACTGCACCATCAGGAAGACGAAGAACGCCTCGGTGGCGAGGAACTGCGGGATCAGCAGCGGCAGGTACGGCCACTCGCCGCCCACCAGGCCGAGGCTGCGGAACAGGATGTACTGCGGCACGATCAGCACGTGGCCGGGGAGCAGCAGGGTCCCGATCATCACGGCGAACCAGACGCCCCGCAGCCGGAACCGCAGCCGGGCGAAGGCGTACGCGGCGAGCAGGCAGGAGATGCCGTTGCCGATCACGGTCAGCAGGCTGACCATCGCGCTGTTGAGGAAGAACCGGCCGAAGCTGAAGTCGAAGTTCGTCCACCCGTCGGCGTAGTTGCCCGGGGTGAACTCTTCCGGCAGCAGGCCGATGTTGTTGACGATCTCCTCCTGGCTCTTCAGGGACGTACCGATCATCCAGAAGAGCGGGTAGAGCACGACCGCGACGATCGCGATCAGGATGAGCAGGCGCAGGGCCTGTCCGCCGCCGCTGGCGCGGCGCGGGCCGCGCGGCCCGGTCGCCGCCGGCGCCACCGGGGTTGCCGTCGCCGTCACCGGTCCTCCCCGTCGGAGTAGTGCACCCAGAACCGCCCGGTGCTGAAGAAGATCGCTGTGATGATCGCGATGGCGACCAGGAAGACCCAGGCCATCGCGGAGGCGTAGCCCATCTCCAGGTCGGTGAAGCCGGTGATGTAGAGGTTCAGCGTGTACATCAGGGTGGAGTCGACCGGGCCGCCGGTGCCGTTGCTGAGCACGAACGCGGCGGTGAAGCCCTGGAAGCCGTTGATGGTCTCGAGCACCAGGTTGAAGAAGATCACCGGTGAGAGCATCGGCAGGGTGACGGCGACGAACTGCCGCCACTTGCCGGCGCCGTCGACCGAGGCGGCCTCGTAGAGCTCGGTGGGCACCTGCTTGAGGCCGGCCAGGAAGATCACCATGGGCGCGCCGAACTGCCAGATGGCGAGCACCATCAGGGTCTCCAGCGCCCAGTCGGGGTCGTTGACCCACGGCTTGCCCTGGATGCCGAAGACGCTCAGCAGCGAGTTGAACGCGCCCTCGCGGTTGAACATGTTCACCCAGACGATGGCCAGCGCGACGCTGCCGCCGAGCAGCGACGGCAGGTAGAACAGGCCGCGGAACAGCCCGACGCCGCGCCAGGCCCGGTTGAGCAGCAGGGCCACCCCGAGCGCGGCCGCCAGCTTCAGCGGCACGGCGACCAGGGCGAAGGTGAGCGTCACCCGCACCGAGTGCCAGTACGACGGGTCGGCGGTGAACATCCGCTCGTAGTTGGCGAACCCGACCCACTCCACCTCGGAGAAGGGGGTGAGGATGTCGTAGTTGGTGAAGCTCAGGTAGAGCGACAGGAGCATGGGTATCGCCGTGACGGCCAGCAGGCCGAGCAGCCAGGGCGACAGGAAGACGTAGCCGGCCAGACCGTCCCCGTGCCGGTCCCGCCCGACCCCGCGCCTGCCGGCGGGGGTCGGGACGGATCCGGTACGACGTCGGGTCGGGCCGGGCGCCGTGGTCAGGGCCACGAGCCGGTTCCTCTCCGTAGCGTCTCAGGTCAGGCGATGGCGGACTTGCAGGCGGTGATGAACTGCTCCGCCGCCTGGGCGGAGCTGATCCGGCCGTACTGGGCGTTCTCGGCGGCCTTGATCAGCTCGGCGCGCACCTTGCTGTGGCCCTTGAGCGGAACCTGCGGCGCCTCGCCGAACTTCTCGGCCAGGTCGGACTCGACCTGGATCGACTGCTTCATCGCCGGGTCGGTGACGTCGTCGCTGACCACGCGCCGCAGGTCCAGGTTGGAGGGCAGGCCCCGGTCGGTGCCGAGGACCTTGACCGCCTCGGGGTCGTTGACCAGGAAGTTGATCACGTCGACCGCGACGTCCTTGTGCTTGCTGCCCCTGGAGACGGACCAGTACATGGAGGCGCGGGCCCACTGGGCGCTCGGGTCGCCGGGGTAGGCGACGACGCCCAGCTCGTCCTTGGTGTTCTTCTTCAGCTCCGGCATCTGGTTGACCCAGACCCAGCTGGTGCCGGCCTTGCCGGTGACCACGAGCTGCTTGGTGATGTCGGTGGCGTTGCCCTCGTGGATGACGTCGGGGGTCGGGGTCGCGCCCCGGTCCCGGGCACCCTTCCACAGGTCGAACCACTTCGTCACGTCCTCGGCGGTGAAGCCGAGTTCCTTGCCCTTGTAGAGGTCCTTGCCCTGCTGACGCAGCCACACCCAGAACGCCTTGTAGTCGGCGCTCGGGTCCTGGGTGCCGGGCACCTTGGTCTTCTTCGCGACCTGCTCGGCCCAGGCGATGTGCTCCTCCCAGGTCATGCCGGTGGTTGGCTCCGGCAGGCCGTTCTTCGTCAGCAGCGTCTTGTTGTAGACCAGGCCCTGGGTGTTCTCCCCCGCCGCGACGCCGGCGAGCTTGCCGTCGACCACGCCGTACTGCCAGAGGCTCTTCGGGAACTTCGACACGTCGAGATCGCCGGCGTCCTTGTGGGACGTCAGGTCGAGGGTGGTGCTGCGGGCGGCGTACTCGGCCAGGTAGTTGTCGTCGATCTGGAAGAGGTCCGGCGGGTTGCCGCCGGCGGTGAGGGTGGCCAGCTTGTCGAAGTAGCCCTGGTTGGCCTGCCAGGTCTTGTCGAACGTGACGTTCGGGTGCTTCTTCGTGTAAAGGGCGAGGGCCTCCTCGGTCAGCTTGTTGCGGGCGTCACCGCCCCACCAGAAGATCGAGAGCTTGATCGGCGCGTTGGGGTCGGTGCTGGCCTCGTCGTCGCCGCAGCCGGCGGCACCGAGGACCAGGGGCAGGGCGACGACCGCGGCGATCAGGCCGCGGAACAGCCGCCGTCGGCGGACGGGGGTACGGTGAACGGGCACGGCGTACGTGCCAGTGGTGGGGGGCGTTGCGGGGTGCATGTGCGCTCACTCCTTGGCGTTAGGAGGCGACGACGCCACCGGTGGCCGCGGTCGGGCGACCCGGGCCCGCAAGGCGATGCGGGCCCGGGGTGACCAACTCGGCGTCGAGGCGGTTCCGACCGTCAGCCGGCGCGGCGGCGGTCGAGTCGCGGATGACCAGTTCGGTCTGGAGCATTACCTGTGCGGTGGTACGACGGTCGTCGCTCGTGACACCCCGACCGCCGCGTGAGCCGCGGGCGGCGACGGTGTCGTGTTGCAGGAGCATGTCGACGGCCGTCCGGCCGGCGGCCGCGTTGGGCGTGGCCACCGTCGTCAACTTGGGCCGGGTGAGCCGGCTGAGGGCGATGTCGTCGATGCCGACGACGCTCACGTCCTGCGGGACGCGCAGTCCGACGGCGTCGAGCCCCTCGATCAGGCCGATCGCCATCAGGTCGTTGTAGGCCAGGACCGCGGTGGCCTCGCCGCGGCGGACCTGCTCGGCGAGGGCCATGCCGCCCGTCTCGGTGGGCTGGTTGGGCCCGAGCACGGTGAACTCCGCGCCGCCGGCCCGCGCCGCGACGCCGGCCGCCCGGCGGATCTCCCGGCTGGTCCACGAGCCGCGCGGCCCGCTGAGCAGCGCGATCCGCCGGTGGCCGAGGCCGAGCAGGTGCTCGATCGCCGACCGGGCGCCCTGGCCGACGTCCATGGTGACGCACGGCAGCCCGGCGACCTGACGGTTTATCACCACCAGCGGCACCTCGCGGCTGAGCTGCTCGATCATGCTGTTGCTCATCCGGGGGCTGCACAGCAGTACCCCGTCCACCTGCTTCGCCAGGGCGTGGACCAGCTCCTCCTCGGCGATCGGGTCCTCGTTCGTGTCGGCCACGAAGACGTGGTAGTCACGCTGGCGGGCCTGGCTCTCCGCCGCCTTGATCAGCGGCGGGAAGAACGGGTTCGCGATGTCCGCGATGATCAGCCCCACGTTGTGCGTGCGGCCGGTGATCAGAGCGCGGGCGGCGCGGTTGGGCCGGTAGCCGAGTTCCTCGGCACAGGCCAGCACCCGGCCCCGGGTCTCCGGGTTGACCAGGTGCGGGGCCGAGAACGTGCGGGAGACCGTGGAGATGTGCACGCCGGAGGCCCGGGCGACGTCTCGGATGGTGGCTGGCACGGCGGGGCCCTTCGTCCAGTGTGGCTGGGGTCACGTCAGGTGTCGCCAATTAATGCAAACGGTTGTGCCGGTGTCAACGGGCGAGGGTTACAGCTAAGTTTCGGCTGCGCTCCCACCATGCAACCAAACCCCCATCAAATCGGATCTATGCCGCCGGTTTGGCATCGATCGTTGACGCCGCCGCTCAGGTCGTGGTTATTTCGCTGCAAACCTTTGCAGCAATCGGGAGGCGGTCGCCATGTCGTCCAGAACCGGCGAGCGGATCCGCCACGCCCTGGTGGGCACCGGGTCCCGGGCCGAGATGTTCGTGCGGGCGCTGGTGCGTGACCACGCCGACACCGCCGAACTCGTCGCGTTCGCCGACGTCAACCAGGCCCGCATGGACGCCCACAACCGGTGGCTCGGCGAGTCGGGCCACCCGCCCGTGCCGACGTACCGGGCCGACGAGCTGGCCGCGACGCTCCGCAAGGAACGCGTGGACGTGCTGGTGGTGACGAGCGTGGACGACACCCACGCCGCGCACATCGACACCGCGTTGCGGGCCGGCTGCGACGTGATCACCGAGAAGCCGATGACCGTGGACGCGGACGGCTGCCGGCAGATCCTCGCCGCCGTCGCCGACACCGGCCGGCAGGTGCGGGTGGCCTTCAACTACCGCTACAACCCGCTGCACGAGAAGCTGCGCGAGCTGCTCGCCGACGGCGCGATCGGCGAGGTGGGCTCGGTGCACTTCGAGTGGCTGCTCGACGTGCGGCACGGCGCGGACTACTTCCGCCGCTGGCACCGCGACAAGGCGCACTCCGGCGGCCTGATGGTGCACAAGGCCGGCCACCACTTCGACCTGGTCAACTGGTGGCTGGACGCCGCCCCCGTCGAGGTGTACGCCGCCGGTCGGCTCTTCTTCTACGGCGAGGCCGGCCGCCGGCACGGCTACGCCCGCGACTACGAGCGGGCGTACGGCTCCCCCGCCGCCGCCGACGACCCGTTCGCCCTGCGCCTCGACGCGCACCCGAAGCTGCGCGAGCTCTATCTCGACGCCGAGACCGAGGACGGCTACCAGCGCGACCGCAACGTCTTCGCCCCGGGGGTGAGCATCGAGGACGACATGTCGGTGCTGGCCCGCTACTCCACGGGCGCGACGATGACGTACCACCTCACCGCGTACGCCCCCTACGAGGGCTACCGGGTGATGGTCAACGGCAGCCGGGGCCGGCTGGAGCTGGAGGTCGTGGAGAGCGACCACGTCAGCCCGGCGTCGGCCGGCGCCCTCAAGGGCGCGGCGCTGCACGGCGACGAGGCGGCCGTCGAGGCCGGCTCCGCCACCCTGACGCTGCGGCCGTTCTGGGCGCCGCCGCAGGTGGTGCCCGTCTCGGGGCACACCCGCTCCGGGCACGGGGGCGCCGACGCCCGGATGGCGCGGGTGCTGATCGGAGGCGAGCCGGACCCGATGGGGCGGGCGGCGACCGCCCGCGACGGCGCGCTCGCCCTGCTCACCGGGCTGGCCGCGAACCGGTCCTTCACCACCGGCGCCCCGGTCCGGGTCGCCGACCTGCTCGACCTCCCCTGAGCCGCGAATCCCTCCCGAGGAGCCCCTTCCGTGCCCACGACCGACCTGCTCTTCCCCGCCGACCCCGCGCAGCGCGCGGTGGCCCGCCGGTTGTACGCGCTGGCCGCGCCCCAGCCGATCATCTCCCCGCACGGACACGTCGACCCGGCGATCCTGGCCGAGGACCGCCCGTTCCCCGACCCGGCACAGCTGCTCATCGTGCCCGACCACTACCTCACCCGGATGCTGTTGAGCCAGGGCGTCCCCCCGGCCGAGCTGGGCGTGCCGACCGTCGACGGCAGCCCGACCGAGGCCGACGGGCGCACCATCTGGCGGCGCTTCGCCGCGCACTGGCACCTGTTCCGGGGCACCCCCTCCCGGCTCTGGCTGGAGCAGACCTTCCGGGAGGTGTTCGGGGTGCGCGTCCCGCTCTCGCCGGCCACCGCCGACGCCGTCTACGACGAGCTCGCGGCCCGCCTCGCCGAGCCGGAGTTCCGGCCCCGGGCGCTCTTCGAGCGCTTCGGCATCGAGGTGCTCGCCACCACCGAGTCGCCCCTGGACGACCTCGGGCAGCACGCCAAGCTGGCCGCCGACGGCTGGGGCGGGCCGGGCGGCCGGGTGATCACCACGTTCCGCCCCGACAACGTGGTCGACATGGAGTTCGACGGCTGGGCCGGCAACGTCGCGCGGCTGGGCGAGATCACCGGCGAGGACACCGGCACGTACGCCGGCTACCTGGCGGCGCTGCGCCAGCGGCGGGCGGCCTTCATCGCGGCCGGCGCCACCTGCTCCGACCACGGCCACCCCACCGCCCGCACCCTCGCGCTGGGCGCGGACGAGGCGGCCCGCCTCTACGACCGGGGGCTGCGGGGGCTCGCCGACGCGGCCGACGCGGAGACCTTCCGGGCGCACATGCTGCTGGAGTTCGCCCGGATGTCACTGGACGACGGCCTCGTCATGCAGCTGCACCCCGGCTCGGTGCGCAACCACAACCGCTGGCTGTACGCGCGGCACGGCCGCGACGTCGGCGGCGACCTGCCGCAGGCCACCGAGTACCTGCACGCGCTGACCCCGCTGCTGGACGCGTACGGCAACGACCCTCGGCTGCGGGTGGTGCTCTACACCCTCGACGAGTACACCTTCTCCCGCGAACTCGCCCCCCTGGCCGGCGGGTACGCCGCGCTGTACCTCGGGGCGCCCTGGTGGTTCCTGGACTCGCCGGAGGTGCTGCGCCGCTTCCGCGAGTCGGTCACCGAGTCCGCGGGCTTCTACAACACCGCCGGGTTCGTCGACGACACCCGCGCGTTCTGCTCCATCCCGGTACGCCACGACGTGGCCCGCCGGGTCGACGCCGCCTACCTGGCCCGGCTGGTCACCGAGCACCGCCTCGACGAGGACGAGGCGGCCGAGACCATCGTCGACCTGGCGTACCGGCTGCCGAAGAAGGTCTTCAAGATCGGAGAGAATGTCCTGTGAGTGTCACCGTCACCGACGTCGACGTGCACGACGTGCGGTTCCCGACCGCCGCCGCCGGCGACGGCTCGGACGCGATCAACCGGGGCGACTACTCGGCCAGCTACGTGGAGCTGCGTACCGACGCCGGCGTCACCGGGGCCGGGTTCACCTTCACCAACGGGCGGGGCAACGAGCTGACCTGCGCGGCGATCCGGGCCCTCGCCCACCACGTGACCGGCCGCAGCGTCGAGGAGATCTTCGCCGACCCCGTGGCGTTCTGGCGCTCGCTCAGCGCCGACGTGCAGCTGCGCTGGCTGGGCCCGGAGAAGGGGGTCATCCACATGGCCACCGGCGCGCTGGTCAACGCGGTCTGGGACCTGCGGGCCAAGCTGGCCGGCAAGCCGATGTGGCAGCTGCTCGCCGAGCTGCCCACCGAGGAGCTGGTGGCCAGCATCGACTTCCACCACATCACCGACGCCATCACCCCGGACGAGGCGGCGGCCATCCTCGACAAGGGGCTGGTCGGGCTGGACGAGCGCCGCGCCGAGCTGGAGCGCGACGGGTTCCCCTCGTACACCACCTCGGTGGGCTGGCTGGGCTACCCCGACGACAAGGTCCGGGCGCTGACCCGGCAGGCGTACGCCGACGGGTGGCGGGCGATGAAGATGAAGGTCGGCGGGCCGCCGGCCGACGACCTGCGGCGGGCACGCATCATCCGGGCGGAGATCGGGCCGGACGCGCTGCTGATGATGGACGCCAACCAGGTCTGGGACGTCGACGAGGCGATCACCAACATGACCGCCCTGGCCGAGGTGGACCCGTACTGGATCGAGGAGCCGACGCACGCCGACGACATCCTCGGGCACGCCCGGATCGCGCGGGCGGTGACCGGGCTGACCGGCGGCCGGTGCCGGGTCGCCACCGGGGAGGTGGCCGCCAACCGGGTCATCTTCAAGCAGCTGCTCCAGGCCGAGGCGATCGGCGTGATGCAGATCGACGCCTGCCGGGTCGGCGGCGTCAACGAGGTCCTCGCCGAGATCGTGATGGCGGCGAAGTTCGGGGTGCCGATCTGCCCGCACTCCGGCGGCGTGGGCCTGTGCGAGTACGTCCAGCACCTGGCGGTCTTCGACTACCTGCGGGTCGGCACCAGCCTCGACGGCCGGATGGTGGAGTACGTCGACCACCTGCACGAGCACTTCGTCGACCCGGTGCGCACCCGCGAGGGGCGCTACCTGCTGCCGGAGGCACCCGGTTACAGCTCCACGATGAGGCCGGAGTCGATCGCCGAGTACCGCTTCCCGGACGGCCCGGTGTGGCGGTGAGCGTGGGTGCCGCCCGGCTCGGTCTCGCGACGCTGCGCCGGCTGCCGACGGACAGCCGACCGCTGCTGCGCCCGGGCAGCGTGCCGGCCGGGATCGTCCACCTCGGGCTGGGCGCCTTCCACCGCGCCCACCAGGCGGTCTACACCGAGGAGGCGATCGCGCGGGCCGGAGGCGACTGGGGCATCGTCGGCGTCGCCCCGCGCAACCCCGACGTGGTGACGACGCTGACCGCGCAGGACAACCTGTTCAGCGTCACCACCACCAGCGCGCAGGGCTGCCACACCCGGGTGGTCGGGGCCCTGGCGGGGACCCGGCACGCCGCCGGCGACCCCGCCGCCGTGGTGGCCCTGCTGGCCGATCCGGCGATCCGGGTGGTGACCCTCACCGTGACGGAGAAGGCGTACCAGCTCGACCCGGTGACCGGGCGGCTGCGACCGGACCCGGAGGTCGCCACCGACCTGCGCACCGACCGGGCGCCGCTCACCGTGCCGGGCCTGCTGCTGCGCGGGCTGCTCGCCCGCGCCGCCGCGCAGGGGCCGCCGCTGGCCCTGGTCAGCTGCGACAACCTGCCCGCCAACGGCCGCCGGCTGCGCGGCCTGGTCGAGCAGTCGTTGGCGTACGCGGGGGTGCCGGAGCCGCTGGCCGACTGGGTGCGGGAGTCCGTCAGCTTCCCCGGCACGATGGTGGACCGGATCGTGCCGGCCAGCACCGCCCAGACCCTAGCCGACGCCGAGCGGGCCCTCGGGGTGGCCGACCTGGCGGCCGTGGTCGCCGAGCCGTACCGGCAGTGGGTGGTCGAGGACGACTTCCCGGGCGGACGGCCGGCCTGGGAGCGGGCCGGGGCGGTGCTCACCGCCGACGCCGGGCCCTGGGAGCGGCTGAAGCTGCGCGCCCTGAACGGGGTGCACTCGGCCGCCGCGTACCTGGGCGCGCTCGCCGGCCAGGAGACCATCGCCGACGCCCTGACCGTGCCACACCTGACCACGGTGCTGCGCCGGCTGGTCGCCGAGGACGTGGCGGCCAGCTTCACGCCGCCCGAGGGCGTCTCGGTCGTGGCGTACGGCGAGGAGGTGCTGACCCGGTTCGCCAACCCGGCGATCCACCACCGCACCCTCCAGGTGGCCATGGACGGCTCGCAGAAGCTGCCGCAGCGGGTCCTGCACACCGTCGCCGACCTGCGGGCCGCGGGGCGGTCGGCGCGCTGGGCCACGCTGGTGGTGGCCGCCTGGCTGCGCTTCGCGCAGGGCCACGCCGACGACGGCAGCCTCCTGCCGCTGGCCGATCCGCTCGCCGAGGAGATCCGCGCGGCGCTCGCCGCCGCCCCGCGTACCCCGGCCGGGGCGGTCGACGCGGTGTTCGCGCTGCGCGAGGTCTTCCCCGCCGAGGTGGCCGAGGACGAGGAGGTGCGCGCGGACGTGATCGGCTGGTTGACCGCCCTGGAGCGGCACGGGGTCGTCGCGACGCTGGCGGGTGCCCGGTGACGGCCGGCGTGCCGCGGGTCGCCGTCGTCGGGGCGAACGGGCACGGCCGCTGGCACCGGCGGGTCATCGCCCCGCTGCACGCCGCCGGGCGGCTGCGGCTGGTCGCCCTGGTCGACGTACGCCCGTTGGAGGAGGATCCGGCGGCGCCGGTGCCGGACGGCACGGCGGTGCACGCCGACCACCGGGAGATGCTGCGCGCGGCCCGGCCGGACGTGGTGGTGGTCTGCACCCCGCCGCACACCCACCTACCGATCGCCCTGGACGTGCTCGCGGCGGGGGCCGACCTGCTGCTGGAGAAGCCGCCGGTGCTCTCCACCGCCGAGCACAGGGAGCTGGCCGCCGCCCTGGCCGCGACGGGCCGGGTCTGCCAGGTGGGCTTCCAGGCACTGGGCTCGGCGGCGTTGACGGAGCTGACCGACGCGGTCCGGGCCGGCCGGCTCGGCGCCGTCACCCGCATCGCCACGGTGGCGGCCTGGCAGCGCTCCGACGCCTACTACGCCCGGGCCCCGTGGGCCGGGCGGCGGACGCTGCACGGCCGGCCGGTGCTCGACGGCGCCCTCGCCAACCCCCTGGCGCACGCGGTCATGCAGTGCCTGGCGGTCGCCGAGGCGGCCGGGAGCGGGCCGGTGGAACCGGTGCGCATCGAGGTGGAGCGCTACCGGGTCCGGCCGATCGAGGTCGACGACACGGCGACGCTGCGGGTGTCGTCGCGCTCGGGGCCGCCGATCGTGGCGGCGGTGACCCTCGCCGGCGAGGACTTCGTCGCCGGCGAGGTCGTGGTGACCGGCACCGCCGGCCGCGCGGTGCTGGAGTACCCCACCGACCGGCTGCTGCTGCCCGGTGACGCCGGGCCGCGCGAGGTGCCGGGTCGGCGCGGGCTGCTGGAGAACCTCCTCGACCACCGGGAGGACCCCGCGGTCGCGCTGATCGCGCCGCTGGCCCGGACGGCGCCGTTCACGGCGGTGCTGGGCGCGGTCACGGCCGCGCCGGAGCCGACGCCGCTCGGCGGGGACCTCGTCACCGCCGTCGGTGCCGGTGCCGACCGGGTACTCACCGTGCGCGGGGTCAACCGGCTGCTGCGCCTGGCGGCCGACGAGGGGGCGCTGTTGTCGGAGCTGGGGGTGCCGTGGGCGGTGGCGCCGCACCGCGCCGACCTGACGGGGGCGGGAGGAACCGCAACGCACTGCAACTGAGCCGCCCGCCTAGCGCGGGTCCATATCGGACATAAGCGCGTCAACCTGACCGAGTGCGGTCGGGACGATACCGGCCGATCAGATCATTTGCAACACTTCTGCACACGATTGTCATTGACTCACATAAATCGCGAAACCTACCGTTGCCTGATATCGAGCAGGCGACGAACAGGTGGTCCGACATATGTGGAAGCAGGCAGCGGGCGCGGCGATGATCGCCGTCACGCTCGCGGCGACACCCGCGAGCGTGACGGCGGCCCCGGCCCCGCACGGCGGTCCCGCCGGAAGTACGGACAAGTCAGAGGCAACCGACGGCGGGCTCTCCTGGGCCGCCCGGCACTTCGGCCGGCAGGCGCTGCCGACCGGTGACGGCTGGGCGGCCGAGGGGGCCGGCACCACCGGCGGCGCGGCCGCGGCGACGGAGCAGGTGCGCGTGGTCTCCAGCCGGGCCGAGCTGGTCGCGGCACTCGGCGGCGACAACGCCACGAACCGGGGCAACGCCACCCCGAAGATCATCTACGTCCACGGCGAGATCGACGGCTTCGAGGGGCCCGACGGGACCCCGCGCGACTGCGCCGAACTCGCCGACCCGGAGTACTCGCTGCCGGCCTACCTCGCGGCGTACGACCCGGCGGTCTGGGGCCGGGTCGCACCGAGCGGGCCGCTGGAGGCGGCGCGGGTGCGCTCGGTGGCGAACCAGACCCGGCAGACCCAGATCAACGTCGGCCCGAACACCACGCTAGTCGGCCTGCGCGGCGCCCGGCTGACCGGCCTGACGCTGATGCTCGACGGCGCGCACAACACGATCGTGCGGAACCTCACCTTCGACGACGCCCGGGACTGCTTCCCCGCCTGGTCCCCCACCGACGGCGACGCCGGCAACTGGAACTCCCAGTACGACCAGATCTCGGTGCGCCGCAGCGAGCACGTCTGGATCGACCACAACACCTTCACCGACGGCGACAATCCGGACAGCGCGCAGCCCGTGTACCTGGGCCGCCCGTACCAGGTGCACGACGGGTCGCTGGACGTCACGCACACCGCGAGCCTGGTGACCGTCTCCCACAACCGGTTCGTCGGGCGGGACAAGGTGATGCTCATCGGCTCGTCCAACACCGTCGGCCCGGACGTCGGGCGGCTGCGGGTCAGCCTGCACCACAACCTCTTCGACGGGGTGCTCCAGCGGCTGCCCCGGGTGCGCTTCGGTCAGGTCGACCTGTGGAACAACCACTACCGGCTGGCCGGCGAGGGCTTCGCCTACGCGATCGGCGTCGGGGTGCAGTCCGCCGTGGTCGCCGAGAACAACTTCTTCAGCCTCGGCGCCGGCGTCGCCGCCGGCGACCTGCTCTACGACTGGGGCGGCACCGCCGTCACCACCCGGGGCAACTGGGTGGATCCCGCCGACGGGCGGCCCCGGCCGGTCGACCTGGTGGCCGCGTACAACGCGACGCACGAGCCCGACCTGGCCCCGGACGCCGGCTGGACGCCGACCCTGCGACGCGGCCCGGTGCTGCCGGCGCCCGCGGTGCCCGCGGTCGTCGGGCTGACGGCCGGCGCGGACCGGCTGCCCCTGTAGGACACCGGCCGCCGCGTCGTCCCACGCGGCGGCCGGAGAGCCGGTGGGCCGCCGCGCCCGGCGCTCAGCTCGGCGGCCCACCGGTGCCCACCCCACCACCAGGAGGTCCACCATGAACCGGACACCCCGTTCCCGGCGGCGCGCGCCGAGGCTGCTCGGCGCGGCGCTCACCGCCGCCGCCCTGGCCGTCGGCACGGTGCTCGTGACCACCTCGTCGGCGCAGGCCGACACCCTGTTCACCGACACGTTCTCCGACGGCGCCGCCGACGGGTGGTCCCGCTCCGGCGGCAGCTGGTCGGTGGTGACCGACGGGTCGTACGCCTATCGCCAGTCCGGCACCAGCAGCGACGCGCGCGCCCTGGCCGGCGCGGGCACCTGGACCGATTACGGGGTGCAGGCCCGCGTGCGGCCGACCGGCTTCGGCGGCGCGAACCGGCACGTCGGCGTGATCGCCCGGGCACAGAGCAGCAGCAGCTACTACGCGCTGGTGGTGACCGCCGGCGGCGGCGTGCAGCTGATCCGCCGCTCCGGCGGCGACCCGGTGTCGCTCGGCTCCGCCAGCGCCGGGCTCGCCGTGGGCAGCTGGGCGACGCTGCGGCTGGAGGCGGTCGGCAGCTCGCTGCGCGGCTACGTCGACGGCACGCTGCGGGTGCAGGCCACCGACGCGACGTTCGCCGCCGGCCGGGTCGGCCTGGCCACCTCGTACGCCAGCGCCACCTTCGACGACGTCGAGGTCTCCACGGCGACCGGCGCCCCGCCCACCGGCACCCCGACCGGCGGGCCCACCCTGCCACCCACCGGGCCGCCGATCGACCCGGGCGCCCCGCCGATCGGATTCGCCTCGGTGAACGCGCTGGGCCAGAACGGCACCACCGGCGGGGCCGGCGGCCCGACCGTCACGGTGGACACGGCCGCCGAGCTGCTCACCGCGATCGGCACGGCCGGCCCGCTGACCGTGCGGGTCGACGGGATGATCGCCCTGCCCGGCCCGATGCACGACGTCACCTCGGACAAGACCATCGTCGGCGTGGGCGCGAACTCCGGCATCACCGGCGGCGGGCTGAACATCGGCCTGCCGGTCAGCGACGCCACCAGCCCGCCGGCGAACGCCGTGCACAACGTGATCATCCGGAACCTGAACTTCCGCAACACCGTCGACGACGCGATCAACGTGCAGATGTTCTCGCACCACGTCTGGATCGACCACAACGACCTGGCGTACGGCTACGACGGGCTGATCGACGTCAAGCGCGGCTCCAGCTACGTCACCGTGTCCTGGAACCACACCCACCACCACACGAAGAACATGCTGCTCGGGCACGACGACCGCAACGCCGCGCAGGACGTCGGCAATCTCAAGGTCACCTACCACCACAACTGGTTCGACCGCACCCCGCAGCGCAACCCGCGGGTGCGCTACGGCGACCCGGTGCACGTGTTCAACAACTACTTCGTCTACAACACCGACGTCGGGGTCGCCTGCCAGCTCGACTCCGGCTGCGTGGTGGAGGGCAACTACTTCGAGGACGTCGAGGTGCCCTGGTCGATCAGCTACGCCGGGGACCGGGGTCGGATGATCGCCCGGGACAACGTGCTCGCCGGCACCAGCGAACCCGGCGACGCGGGCGGCACCGTCCAGGAACCGCGCACGTTCTACCCGTACACCCTGACCGAGCCGGCCACCGTGAAGTCCGTCGTCACGGCCGGCGCCGGCACCGGTCGACTCCCCTACTGACCACGCCCCCGCGGACCGCCGGACCCGGTTCGGCGCCGGGCACCGGCCCGGCGGACCGCGGCGCACCACACCCTCAGAGATCGATGCTCGTCGATCATTTGGACACCACCAGGGAGGTCCCGTGCACCACTCCGACACTCGTCGGCGGAGGCACCGCCGAGGGTTCCTCACCGCGATCGGGGCCGCGCTCTTCGCGGTCACCCTCGCCGTCGGCATGGCCGCCACGGCCCACGCCGACACGCTCTTCTCCGACGACTTCTCCGACGGCAACTCGTCCGGCTGGACGGCCTCCGGCGGAAGCTGGTCGGTGACCGGCGACAGCGCGCGGGCACTGCGCCAGAGCGGCACCAGCAGCGACGCCCGCGCACTGGCGGGCACGTCGAGCTGGACGGACTACTCGGTCCAGGCCACCGTCCGGCCCACCGCGTTCAACGGGTCGAACCGGTTCGTCGCCCTGCTCGCCCGGGCGCAGAGCAACACCAGCTACTACTACCTGGCGCTGCGCAGCAACAACACCGTCGAGCTCAAGCGGCTGAGCGGCGGCTCCTCCACCACCCTGGACACCGCGTCCGTGCCGGTCGCCGCCGGCAGGACCTACACGCTGCGGCTGGAGGTGGTGGGCGGCTCGCTCAAGGGCTACGTCGACGGCACGCTGCGCACCGAGGCGACCGACACCGCGTACGCCAGCGGCCGGATCGGGGTGGCGACGTTCTACGCCAGCGCCGACTTCGACGACGTACGGGTCGACTCGGGCGGCGCCGGCCCCACGCCGACGCCGACCAGCCCGACGCCCACGCCGACCGGCGACCCCGGCAACCCCGGCTCGAACGTGGCCGACGGTTGGGCCTCGGTGGACGCGTGGGGCCAGAACGGCACCACGGGCGGTGCCGGCGGACCGACGGTGACCGTCACCACGGCCAGCCAGTTCGTGGCCGAGGCGGCGTCCGCCGGCCCGAAGATCATCCAGGTGAACGGCATGATCGCGCTGCCCGGCCCGATGCACGAGGTCGCCTCCGACAAGACGATCGTCGGTCTCGGCGCCAACTCCGGGTTCACCGGCGGCGGCCTCAACATCGGCCTGCCGATCGACAACGCGGTCACCGCTCCGCCGGCCAACGCCGTGCACAACGTGATCATCCGGAACCTGAACTTCCGGAACTGGGCGGACGACGCGATCAACGTGCAGATGTTCAGCCACCACATCTGGATCGACCACAACACCTGGACCACCGGGGCGGACGGCGGCGTCGACGTCAAGCGCGGCTCGTCGTACGTGACGATCTCCTACAACCACGCCGACGGCACCGACAAGAACATGCTGCTCGGCCACGACGACGGCAACGCCGCCCAGGACACCGGCCGGCTGAAGGTCACCTACCACCACAACTTCTTCGACAGCACCAACCAGCGCAACCCACGGGTCCGCTTCGGCGACCAGGTACACGTCTACAACAACTACTACCTGGACACCGGCGACTACGGCGTCGCGTCGACCGAGAACGCCGGGGTCATCGTCGAGGGCAACCACTTCGAGAACGTCGACGACCCGTACCACCTCGGGGAGGGCTCCTCGGGCGACGGGCGGCTGGTGGCCCGGAACAACTGCCTGGTCAACTCCGGCGCCGGGCAGACCGGCGGCAGCGTGAGCAACCCGCCGTACGCGTACACCGTGGGCACGGCCTGCGACACGAAGGCCGTCGTCACCGCGCAGGCCGGCGTCGGGCGGGTCGGGCTGCCCGGCGGCCCGACCCCGCCGCCGAGCACCACCGCGCCGCCGACCGCCACGCCGGACCCGACGCCGACCCTCCCGCCCACCGGGGACCTCGTCGGCTGGGCCACCCAGAACGGCGGCACCACCGGCGGTGCCGGCGGCCAGACCGTCACCGTCTCCGACGGCCAGGCGCTCGCCGACGCGCTGGAGTCCTCCGCACCGCTGGTCATCCGCGTGCAGGGCGCGCTCACCATGCCCGACACGATGAACGACGTACGCAGCAACAAGACCGTGCTCGGCGTGGGCAACGCGACGCTGGACAACGGGCTGAACATCAGCGGCGCTAGCAACGTCATCGTCCGCAACCTCACCTTCCGGGGCTGGGACGACGACGCGATCAACGTGCAGGGCTCGCGCAACGTCTGGATCGACCACAACACCTTCGACGGCGGCTACGACGGCGCGGTGGACGTCAAGCGGGCCTCCGACTTCGTGACCGTCTCCTGGAACCGGGTCACGAACCACACCAAGAGCATGCTGCTCGGCCACGACGACGGGCACACCGCCGACATCGGCCACCTGCGGGTCACCTACCACCACAACTGGTTCGACGGGAGCAGGGAGCGGCACCCGCGGGTCCGGTTCGGTGACCCGGTGCACGTGTTCAACAACTACTACTTCGGCGCGGACTACGGCGTGGCGTCCACCATGGGCGCCGGGGTGCTGGTCGAGGGCAACCACTTCGAGAACGTGACCCGCCCCACCGCAGTCGGCTACGCCGAGTCCGACCCGGGAGACCTGGTCCAGCGGAACAACATCTTCACCAACTCCGGCGCCCCGGAGAGCGCCGGGGACGTCGCACCCATCCCCTACCCGTACCGGCTCGACGACGCGAGCGGGGTCAAGGCGGCCGTGACCGCCGGGGCCGGCGCCGGTCGGATCAACCCCTGAGCGGACCCCCGGGGGCGGTGGTCGGGTCGACCGCCGCCCCCGGGGGCGTGCGCGCACCCGCCACCACCGCCCGTGGCCGCCCCGCGGCGACGGGCGGACCGGCGTCCCGGCGGGCCCGGGGACCACGCCGGGGCCGGGCTGCAACAGACCTGCACATCGCGGGCATTGACCACGCTCTTCGTCGAAACCTAGTGTGAAGCCGAACAGGGAAGCGCTTTCCAAGCCTCCTGACCTCCCGTTGAGCCGCGCCGGAGCCCGGGCCTCCGACGCGCCGCACGACGGGTCCGGGCCGCGGTCACCGCCCGTCCCGCCCATTCCTCGGGCCCCCGGACCGCGCACCCCCATACCGAACCGCAAGGAGAAGAAACCGTGCAACTGAGACCCACCCCACGACGGGCCCTGGCGGCGGCCTTCACCGCCGGGGCCACCGCCGCCGTACTCGCCGCCGGCCTGGGCTCCTCGGCCTCCGCCGCCACCGTCTTCTCGGACGACTTCAACGACGGCGACGCCGGCGGATGGTCGAAGTCCGGCGGCACCTGGTCGGTGGTCACCGACGGCTCCGGCGCGCTGCGGCAGTCCAGTCAGGGCAGCGAGCTGGCCCGGCAGTTCGCCGGGCAGACGAGCTGGACCGACTACCAGGTCCAGGCGCGGGTCAAGCCGCTGTCGTTCGGCTCGTCCAGCGGCCTGGTGGGCCTGGCCGCCCGTTCGGCCAGCAGCACGAAGATGTACCGGCTGGCCCTGCTCGGCTCCGGCCGGGCCGAGTTGCAGGCGGTCAACGGCAGCCAGGTCACCTCGCTCGGCTCGGCCGCCGTGGGGGCGGCGGCCGGCAGCTGGTACACGCTGCGCATCGAGGCCGCCGGCAGCACCGTCCGGGGCTTCGTCAACGGCGCGCAGGTCGGCTCCGGCACCAGCGCCCTGGCCTCCGCCGGCCGGATCGGGCTGGTCACCGCGTACGCCAGCGCCAGTTTCGACGACGTGGCGGTGGACACCTCCGGCGGCTCCACCCCGACCACGCCGCCGCCGACCAGCGCGCCGCCGACCACGCCCCCGCCCACCACGCCGCCGCCCACCACGCCCCCGCCGACGACGAACCCGCCGGTGAGCTGGCCCACGCCGACGGCCAACGTCAAGGTCGACGCCACCATCGACGTCCCGGTGAGCCTGGACGGCGGGCTCAAGCGCTACTACGGCATCGGCGACGGCGGGCAGGGCGAGAGCCAGGACCCGATGTTCGTGCTCGCCCCCGGGGCCACCCTGCGCAACGTGATCATCGGCGCCCCGGCCGGCGACGGCGTCCACTGCGAGGGCAACTGCACGCTGGTCAACGTCTGGTGGGAGGACGTCGGCGAGGACGCCGCGACCTTCCGGGGCGGCACCACGTACACGGTGGACGGTGGCGGGGCGCGCTCCGCCAGCGACAAGGTGTTCCAGCACAACGGCTCGGGCACCGTGTACATCCGCAACTTCCGGGTGGAGAGCTCCGGCAAGCTCTACCGGGCCTGCGGCAACTGTTCCACCTCGTACCAGCGGCACGTGGTGATGGAGAACGTCACCGCGACCTCGACGAAGATGCTGGCCGGCATCAACACGAACTGGGGCGACACCGCCCGGTTCAGTCGGATCACCATCCTCGGCGACCCGAACCGCACGACCCGGATCTGCGTGAAGTACAAGGGCGTGCCGAAGGGCAGCGAGCCGAGCGAGATCGGTGAGGGCGCCGACGGCACCAACTGCCTCTACTCCGCGTCGGACATCACCTGGCGGTAGCCCTCGGCAGGGCGACGGCGACCCCGTGGACCACAGCGTCCCCGGGGTCGCCGCGTGGAGTCACCCTTTCGGCGCAGGCGCGGATCCGCGACGGTAGCGTGGCGCCACGGCACGGCCCGGTGGGGCGGATCTTCCCGCCGCCGTGGCGCTCGCGATCGTACGGAGGAGGGTGCATGTCCCACGGCGAGGACCCGTTCGCGGCACGCGAGGAGGTGGCCGCGCGGCCGAGCTTCGACCTCGCGCTGCGCGGTTACGACAAGCGGCAGGTGGACCGCTACGTCGAGCAGGTCGACAGCGAGCGGTCGACGTCGACCGCCGAGCGGGAGCGGGCCGCGTCCCAGCTGCGCGAGCTGACCGTCGAGTTGCACCGCCTGCGGGCGGAGGTGACCGAGCTGCGCGACCGGCCGGCCCCGCGTGACCGGGCGTCCTTCCGCGACCTCGGCCCGATGGTCGACCAGATCCTGGCCCTGGCCGAGAAGCAGGCCGGGGCCATCACCGACGCCGCCGGGCAGCGGGCCGCCGACCTGGAGGCCGAGGCGGAGCGGGTGCTCGCCGAGGCCCGGGAGGTGACCGACGCGACGCTGCGCGAGCTGGAGGAGACGGCGGCGGCGCGACGCGCGCAGCACGAGAAGGAGCACGAGGAGCGCCGCGGCAACGCCCAGGCCGAGCTCGCCCGGATCCGCGAGGCCGCGGAGCGGCTGCGGGCGGCCGGCGAGGCGGCGCACGACCACGCGCTTCAGGAGGCGAAGCGGATCGACGAGCAGACCGCCCAGCAGGTCGAACAGGCCCGCGCCGAGTCCGAGGCGTTCCTCGTCTCCGCCCGCGCCCAGATCCAGCAGGAGGTGCAGGCGGCGCGCGCGAAGACCCAGCAGGAACTGGGCCAGTGGCAGGCCGGCGTGGAGCGGGAGATCAACGAGCGGCGCACCACCGCCGAACAGGAGATCACCGAGCAGCTCGCCTCCGCCGAGCGGGAGCTCGGCGCCCAGCGTACGACGGCGGAGCAGGAGATCGCGACGCTGATCGCGGAGGCCCAGCAGTACGCGGCCAAGGTGCGCCAGCACGCCGACGAGCAGGCCGCGACCCACCAGCAGCAGTTCGCCGCGGCCCAGCAGGGCATCCGGGACCGGCGGGAGGCGCTGGCCCGGATGCAGTCCGAGTTGGACGCCGCGCAGCAGCAGCTCGCCCAGGCGCGGCAGGAGAGCGCAAGCATCGAACGGGAGTTCGCCGAGGCCCAGCAGCGGCTCGCCGCCACCCGGCAGGAGCTGACCGACGAGCTGCGCCGCCTCGACGAGGCGCGCCGGGCCGCGGACTCCGCCGAGCAGCACGCCAAGGAGGTCCGCGCGCGGGTGAAGCGGGAGGCGAAGCGGGTCGCCGACCTGGCCGCGGCGGCGGTCATGGCGGCCGCCACGGGCGGCGCGGAAACCGCCGAGTACCCGCAGGTCGCGGCCCGGCCGCGCCCGGACCGACCGGCGCCGGTGGCGGTGGACCGCCCCGTCGACGGCGCGGCCCCGGACGGCAGCGACGACGCGGCGGCGACCGCCCCCGGCGACGGCGGGCGGGCCCCGGCCGAGGCACCGGCGCCGCAGCCGGCGAACCAGGTGGTGACCGCCCGCTGACGTCGACGCTGATCGCGGGCCGCGCGCGCTCGCCAGATCGGCAATGGCCGGACCGGGCGGGGGCTCGACCATCCGGCTGGTCCAACCAGTTGACGGGTTGATGTGCGCTGCGCCACACTGCTCCGCATGGCCTTCGCCCCCGTCCCGCGCTCCTCGGTCTCCGACCACGTCTTCGGCCAGGTCCGTGACGCCATCGTCAGCGGCACCTACCGCCCGGACGAGGCGCTGCCCGGCGAACGGGAGCTGGCCGCCACCTTCGGGGTCAACCGGCACGCCGTCCGGGAGGCGCTGCGCCGGTTGCAGCAGCTCGGCCTGGTGCGGGTGAGCCAGGGCGGCGCCACCCGGGTGCTGGACTGGCGGGTGCACGCCGGGCTCGACCTCGCCCTGTCGCTCACCCGCTTCCACGACACCCTGCCGGTGGACACCCTGGTCCGCGACATGCTCGAGATGCGGGCCTGCATCGGCGTCGACGCCGCCCGGCTCTGCGCCGAGCGCGGCGACCCGGCGGTGCGGGCCGCGGTTCCGCGCGCCGTCGAGGAGTACGCCGACCTGGCGCCGGACCTGACCGGGATGGGCGAGGCCACGATCGTGCTCTGGCGGCACATCGTCGCCGGCTCCGGCAACACCGCCTACCTGCTGGCCTTCAACAGCCTGGTGGCCGGCGCGCTCGCCGTCGGCGAGGTGCCACCGGAGCGGCGCGCCGCGGAACTCCTCGACGTCGCGGGCCACCGCCGGCTCGCCGACGCCGTCGTCGCCGGCCGGGCCGCCGACGCCGCACGCGAGGCACGGGCCCTGCTCACCGCCCCCCTCACCACCCCCGCCGCAGCACCGAGAAGGGAAACCCGGGCATGATCCCCGCCGTGCTCTACGCCGTACCGGCGTTCCTGCTCCTGGTCGTCGTCGAGGCACTCTCCTACCGCTTCGCCCCCGACGACGACGAACGCGGCTACGAGCTGCGCGACACGGCCACCAGCCTGACCATGGGCGTCGGCAGCCAGGTCGTCGGCGTGCCGTGGAAGCTGGCGACGATCGGCCTCTACGCCGCCGCGTACACCGTCACGCCGTTCCAGCTCTCCCCCACCAGCATCTGGACGTGGGTGCTGCTCTTCTTCGCCGACGACCTCGCCTACTACTGGTTCCACCGCTCCCACCACGAGGTGCGGCTGCTCTGGGCCGGGCACGTGGTGCACCACTCCAGCGTCTTCTTCAACCTCTCCACGGCCCTGCGGCAGAGCTGGACCCCGATGACGTCCGTGCCGTTCTGGCTCGGCCTGGCGCTGCTGGGCATCCCACCGTGGATGATCTTCCTCCAGCAGTCGGTCAGCCTGCTGTACCAGTTCTTCCTGCACACCGAGCGGATCAACCTGCTCCCCCGCCCCATCGAGTGGGTCTTCAACACGCCGTCGCACCACCGGGTCCACCACGGCGCCAACGCCGAGTACCTGGACCGCAACTACGGCGGGATCCTGATCGTCTGGGACCGGCTGTTCGGCACCTTCGAGCCCGAGCGGGCGGCGGTCCGGTACG
The DNA here is from genome assembly GCF_036906775.1 of Micromonospora sp. CPCC 205561. Taxonomy (NCBI): domain Bacteria; kingdom Bacillati; phylum Actinomycetota; class Actinomycetes; order Micromonosporales; family Micromonosporaceae; genus Micromonospora; species Micromonospora sp. CPCC 205561. The sequence continues at coordinate 24,343 of NZ_JBAKHV010000038.1, forward strand.
GCCTGACCAAGAACATCGACACGTACAACCCGCTGCGGGTGGCGACCCACGAGTACCGGGCGATCTGGGCCGACGCCCGGGCCGCCTCCTGCTGGCGGGACCGGCTCGGCCACGTGCTCGGCCGACCGGGCTGGCAGCCCGCCCCGCGCCGGCAGCCGGCGGTGGCCCGGTGAGGCGTCTCTGGCCGTTCGGCGTGGTGGCCGCCGTCGAGCTGGCCGGCGTGGCGGCCGACTCGCCCCTGTTGCAGTGGCTGGCCAAGCCCCTGCTCGCGCCGGTGCTGCTGGTCCACCTGCTGCGGACGCGCCGGCGCGTCGACCCCGTCGCCGTGGGGCTGGTCTTCGCGACCGGCGGAGACATCGCGCTGCTGGTCTCCGGCGACACGGCGTTCCTCGTCGGCATGGGGTGCTTCCTCGGCACCCAGGTGGCCTTCCTGACCGCCTTCCTGCGGCACCGGCGGCCACCGGTCGTCGCGGTCGCCGGATACCTCGCCTGCTGGGCGGCGGCCAACGCCGTGCTCTGGAGCTCCCTCGGCGCGCTGCGGCTGCCGGTCCTCGGCTACAGCCTCGCGCTCAGCCTGATGGCCGCCGCCGCGGCCGGGATCTCCCGCCGGGTCGCCGTGGGTGGCGCACTCTTCCTCGTCTCCGACCTGCTGATCGGGCTGGAGGCCGCGGGTACCCGGCTGCCCGGCCACGGCCTGGCCGTGATGACCACCTACATCGCCGCCCTGCCGCTCATCACCACCGGCTGGGTGGCGGTCACCGCCGGCCGGGCCCGGCCGGCGGTGCCGATGAGGGCCGACGGGGCCGCGTCCGGCACGATACCGCTGCCCGAACGCGCACGGTGAGCCCGCGCCCGGGGTTCGCCCCGCCGGGCACCGCGGGACCGTCGCACGAGGTGTGAGGCGGATCCCGCCGGCCGGGATCCGGGCGCCCCCGCCCGCGCGGCGCCGCTCAGTTGTACGGCATCGTCGGGAACCACCCCACGCCGAAGATCGCCGGCACGCGCAGGTCCCAGTACACGACGGTGAAGACGCCCAGCGCGACCAGCAGCGAGCCGGTCACCGTCGCGGCGCGGCGCGGCGACGCCATCCAGGCGAGGAACCGCCCCCGGCTCACCAGGATGAGGAGCGCGAAGAGCGCCGCCACGATGACGATGTTGCCCAGCGACTGCAGGGCGAAGGCGAGCGCGCCGTACGCCGGGTTGCCGGTGTCCACCGCCCAGTGGAACAGCTTGTTGAACAGCGGGTAGGGGCGGCCGACGAGGAACCCGCCGACCAGGGCGCCCATCACGACCACCCGCGCCACCGGCCGGGCGGCGAAGACGTCGGGCAGCAGCCCGAGGGCCGCGAGCCCGAGGTACGTCAGCGCCAGGCCGATCAGGCCGAAGACGACCGAGGACTGGATCAGGCGGACGGGCATCCCGCCGACCGTGTCGGTCGAGAGCTGCGGCAGGCGTTCGCCCACCAGCACGCCGATCGCGCCGTAGGTCACCGACACCGCCAACATGCCCACGGTCAGCCAGGCGACGGGCCGCAGCAGCGACCGTACGCCGGCGCGTCGCCCGACCGCTCCGGCCTGGCTCATCGGGCCGACGGAGGCCGCCATCGCGATGTTGCAGGCGGTGAAGGTCCCGGCGAAGCCGGACACGAAGGCGAACAGCAGCCCGGCCGCCGTACCGCCGATGGCGACGCCCTTGGCGTCGTGGCCGAGGAGGGCGTCGGCGATCGTGTCACCGATGACCGAGTCGACCAGCTCGAACGACCAGAGCACGGCCAGCAGCACGCCCGCCGCCGCGCTGATCAGCGCCGTGCGTCCGCGGCGTGCCGGGGGCGGCGCGACGGGCGCCACCGGTACGTGTCGGGTCGGAGCCTCGGGGGTCGGGTGCACGCCGCATCGCCTCGTTTCCGTCTCTGGTCCGGGCCGGCGGACGCGGGCCGGCCCGCCGCCGCCGGGGTGGGCCGCCGGCGGCACCGCGGCGCGGCGTGGGCGGCGTGGCGCCGGCGGTGCTGAGCCGTGCGGGGCACGCCCCGCCGGTGGCCCTCAGTGTGCCTGCCGTCGCCCGGCGTGACATCTTCGATCGTGCTGACCGTCGGGCACCGCCCCGCGCGGCGCGCAGCCGAACGCGTCGTCGGCGCGGCCCGCCCGGGGCCACGCCGACGACGGATCGGAGGGCGTCAGCTGACGGCGGTCTGGGCCGCCGCCGCGCGCCGGGAGCGGTCACGCAGCCAGATGCCCCACCAGAGCAGGCCCCGGGCGAGACAGACGATCGTCACGGCGAAGAAGAGGGTGTAGACGACGTTGAAGGTGATCAGGACGCCGTACACGGCCGCGACGCTCGCGCCGAACATGAACTGCGCGCGACCCGAGCTGGGGGTGGTGCCGGGGTCGGTGATCATGTAGTTGGTGAAGAGCACGAACGCGACACCGGTGATCGGCAGCAGCGCCGCCCAGAGCGCGACGTCCCAGATGAAGTGCCGCACCAGCGCCTGGATCACGAAGCCGCCCACCCAGCCCACGACGAGCGGGATCTTCTTGGTCAGCACCCCGTTGAGCACCGTGCCGGCGGTCAGGATGACCAGCGGCACGAGGAGCCGGATCATGTCCGGAACGTCCTCGGTGAAGTGGTACGGCGGGGCGATGTTGACCCAGGAGAAGGCGACCAGGGTCACCGTGATGCCGAAGTTGGACGGGTTCATGAAGTGCCGCATGCGGCCCTTGATCGGCGCCAGGAAGATCGCCTTCTGACCGATCGCGACGACCACCGCGAAGGCGATGGGCCAGAAGTTGTCGTTGGCGTAGAGCAGCATGTTCGCCGCGAGCGCGGTGATGTGGGTGGGCAGCAGGAACGTGTACATCCCCCAGGCGCCGTTGCCGCTGAAGGCCGGCGGGCGCTTGTTCGCCCGCGCGGTCACCAGCTCGACCACGATCTCGGTGGCGTAGCCGACCGCCAGCGCGAAGAACGGCCAGGTCCAGGGCTGCTCGAAGCCCAGCACCGTGTAGCCGAGGATGTTGAAGATGCTCATGGAGAGGGCGAAGTTGCGCAGGGCCAGGTAGCGGGGGTCCCGCCGGTCGACCCGCGGGGGCGCCCCGGGGGTGGCGGCCACCGACGCGTTCCGGTCGAAGGTGACGACCGGCGGCGGGCCGACCGGGGCGTCGGCGAGCTTGGTGTCGCCCGGCTCCCGGACGCCGGTGGCGGTGCGGGCGCTGTCTCGGACGTCGGTCATTTGGCGTTCATCTCCTGGGCTTTGTCCGTGAGCATGACCGTGTGCCAGCCCGCGGAGAGGTCGAGGGTCTGCTTGTGCACGCCACCGTTGAGGTCGCGCCAGGCGATCTCCGCCGAGACCGGCTTGTCGCCGGCGTCGCCGAGGCCGAAGAAGACGTCGAAGCTGCGCTTGCCCGAGTGGCCGCTGCCGCCGTCGAGCTGCGCGACGCGGGTACGCCCGTCCGCGGTCTTCACCCGGACCTGCGCGCCGTACGCGGGCGAGCCGAGGCCGTCCTCGCCGGGCCGGCACAGCCGCAGGCCGAGGAAGTTGCCCTTGCCGGGCTTGTCGTTGCGGTAGTACGACGGGGCGCCCCACTGCCGCGCGACCGCGAAGTCCTGCCCGCCGTCGCCGTTGGTGTCCGCCACCGCCACGCCCCGGCTCGGCGTGCTGTCGGTCATCCCGAGCTGGGCGCTGATGTTCGCGTAGCGCCCGTTCTTCTCCCGCACCCAGAACGCGAACGGCTCGGAACCGGCGATGTCGTCACCCGGCTCGGCCTTGGGCCACATCGCCGGGTTGCGGAGCATGAGGTCGTTGCTCATGGCCAGCTCCTGGAGCCAGGACCAACGGTTGATCTTGCCCTTGACGAACCCGGCGGTCTGCACCACCGACATCTCGCCGCTGTTGTCGAAGTCGGCGATCTTGGCATCCCAGCCCCAGCCGACCCAGGCCATGTTGAGCTCGGCGGCCTTGTTGTCGAAGACGGCCTTGCCCTCGCTCAGCCGCTTGCGGGCGTCGGCCAGGCTCGAAGAGTTGTTGCGCCAGACGAAGTTGCTCTCCTCCAGGCCCCAGGAGCTGGTGATGTTGCTGACGAACATGTCGAACCTGCCGGTGCCGGCCAGGTCGCCGAACTCGATGGACATGCCCTTGAAGGAGTCGTGCCCGACCACCATGGACTTCGGGGTGAGCGCGCCCCGACGCCCCTCGACCATGGCGAACTTGATCTGGCCAGGGCGGGAGACGTTGTGGAAGAAGCGGTCCCGGCCGAAGTCGTTGGCCAGGTACAGCTCGGGCAGCAGGTCGCCGTCGATGTCGGCGGAGCCGGCGCCGAGCGTCCAGCCGGTGGCGAACTCCGGCGGGATGGCGGCCTGCTCGACGTACGTCACGCTCGGGTTGTCGCCGCTGGTGGCGCCGGTCCAGCGCAGCACGTGCGCACCGCCGGCGTTCTCGGCGCGGGAGAGCGAGTGGTTCATCTCGACGTTCGGCTGCCCGACCGGGTCGAGGACCTGGCTGTCCGGGAAGTAGTTGAAGACGCCGATGTCCGGGCGGCCGTCGCCGTCGAAGTCCGCGACGGCGACCGCGTTGGTGTTCCAGAACTTGCCCTGGTACTCGCCCCCCGAGGAGGACGGCTGGCCGACCAGCTCGGTGGGCTGGAAGGTCGCCTTGCTCAGCGGGGCCTTCGCGGAGGCCCGGTGCAGGAACATCACCGGCGTACGGCCCCAGTAGTAGGCGAGCAGGTCGGTGCGGCCGTCACCGTTGAAGTCCCCGGGCACGCAGCCCATCGGCGCCATCGACCTGTGGGTGGGCAGCGGCGCGGGGTCCAGCACGAAGGGCGCGTACCGGGCGGGCCCGTCGGGCGACGGCGTGACGATCACGCTGTCGCTGCGGGTGTCGACCAGGCAGAGGTCGTTGGCGATCATGTCGCCGTCGAGGTCGTTCGCCGCGACGGCGGCGCCGACCGACGACACCCAGGCGCGGATGTGCTCGTACTCGGGATTCACCGGCCGCACGGTGCGCTCGGGCAGGCCGGGCGGCAGCGCGATCGGCAGCTCGGTGAAGCCGAACCGCGATGCCAGCGTCCGGCGCTCCTCGGCCGACGCGCTGGGCAGCCGGGCGACGACGAAGAACGCGGCCACTAGGACCAACACGAAGACGGCGGGAATGATTCGGCGGATAGCGCCGACGGGTTGCGATGGCAAGGGGTTCCCCTTCAGATTCGGCCATCACCCGTGCCGCGCAACGGCGTACTGGCCGTGCGGCCGGGTCTGGCGACGGGCAGCGTCAGCGGCTGACGGAAGAAGTGAATTGACCGCCGGCGGTTCTCTCGCCTGTTCTGCGCGACCAGTGAATTGCCGGCGACGGACGCCCGCGACGCGTGACGCTAAGGCGTCCGCTGCGGGTGCACTTTCCCAGCCGATCGAGGCATGACGTGCGGTCCCTTCACGATGCCTGGCGAAACCGGTAGCGGAAAGTCGCTACCGGCTCACTTATCGTGGCGGGAGCGCCGCCCGAGTTCTTCTCAAAGGTTGCTCAGTGGACGTCACGCCCGCGCGGCGCTCCGACATGCGCGGCGCCGGTCGCGGCGCGGCCGTCATCCGCTCTGGTCGGGGAATCGCTCTGCCACGTAGTGCTCGTGCGCGATCCGGCGCAGGGCGGACAGCGCGACCTCGAACAGGATGCTGCGGACGATCGCCGGCGCCTTGGCGGCGGCGCTCTCGTCGACGATGAGGTCGAGCTCCGCCACCACGAGCAGCTCGGCCGCCCGGGCGAAGGGGGTGAAGAAGGGGACCTCGGCGGTGCAGCCGAGGCTGCGCAGCCCGGCCAGCACGTGCGCGAGCACCTCGCGGCCGCACGTGCTGGCGTCGGGGGACCAGCCGAGCGCGCCGGTGAGATCCGCCACGTCCGTCCGCGCCCGTTCCACGGCGGAACGGGACAGGGTCTCCGCGCCGTCCAGGTGCAGGACCTGGTCCAGGACCTGGTACGCGTCCCGGAGGGTGACCTCGTCGTCGTCGATGGCGGCCAGGATGTCCCGGACCGAGGAGAGGTCGAGCCCGGCGATCCCGGTCAGCACCCGGATCAGTCGAATCCGGCGCAGGTGCCGCTCGCCGTAGTCGGCCTGATTGCGGCCGGTTGGCACACCCCCTGGGAGCAATCCCTCACGCAGGTAGAACTTGATCGTCGGGACTGACACGCCACTCTGTCGACTGAGTTCCGAGATACGCACGCGCCCTCCGCCCTGGCGAACGTTGCGGCAATCTTGCCATAGAGATCGACAAAGAGCCATCGATAGATGGACGTCCATAGGAACGGGTCCACCACCGGCCAGTCGCGACCGCACACCAGTTCGATGGAGAACCGCAGAACACATGGTCATGTCCGAAAAACTACGCTAAGTATTGATAGCCGACGAACGGATACTGGCGAGTTCCACAATACAAACAGGAATGATAGTGATTCATGTCCGCGCTGTACAGTGGATAGTGCCAATTCTGGGCAAGAATCGATAAGCTGCGGCAGTAACTCCGCGCTACTCTCTGATCGCAGCTCGTGTTGACCGCCCCGCTGGGCTCGGCTAACATCGACTGCGGTTAGCGGGAAAATATGGCAATCGACGCCACAAAATGGCCGGCAGAATTGCCGAACCCGAAATTGGATTGTCCGCAATCCGGGGGAGACAAATGTACAACAGCGCAGAGCAGGCAGTGGAACGGGCAATCGACACGATGCGCAGCAATCTGTCGGAACAACTGACGGTGGACGACATGGCACGCGCAGCCATGTTCAGCAAGTTCCACTTCACGCGGATCTTCCAGCGGGTCACCGGCATTTCGCCGGGTCGATTCCTGTCCGCGATCAGGTTGCAGGAGGCGAAGCGGCTGTTGACCACGACGAGACTCAATGTCACGGACATCAGTCTCCGGGTGGGATACAACAGCGTCGGGACGTTCAGCACCCGCTTCACCAAGAGTGTCGGCCTGCCGCCGACCACCTATCGCCGAATGGGAGGCTTCGCCCCACGCATTCCCATCCAACGCCCCACCGGCCTGACGCAGGGAGTCGTCGCCGGCCGGGTCACCGCGCCGGAGGACGGGCCGGGACCCGGGCTCATCTTCATGGGCCTGTTCCAGCACCGGATCCCCGAGGGCCCACCGGTGCGCTGCGCGGTGCTCGACGAGCCCGGGACCTACCGCTTCACGGACGTGCCCGACGGCACCTGGCACCTGCTGTGCCACTCGGTCTCCGGCGACGTGCTGAGCCTGCGGCAGGAGGGGATGATGGTGGCCTCGGTGGGCCCGCTGACCGTTCGCGGCCGGCAGCCCGTCACCGCCGACGCCTATCTGAAACCGGTCACCAAGCTCGACCCGCCGGTGCTGCTGGCCCTGCTCGACAGCCGCAAGGCCGCCTGCGAGCGCAACGAGCGGGCACAGGCCGAGCAGCGGGCCCGCGCGACGATGTACGCCGCCTGAACCCGCCGCCGGACAGTGCAGCCACCGATCCGCCGCCGGCGCCCGCCACGGGCGCCGGCGGCAAGCGTCGTGGCCCCGGCCCGCCGCCACGACCCGGACCCGCCCGGACCGGAATCCCCCGCCGGCGGCCGCGGTCGCCGGGACGACCCGGCGCGTCCGGCGGCAGGCGTACGGACGCACACGAACGGTCCGCGGACACCGTGGCGCCCGCGGACCGCTCGCCGCCTCAGTCGACCTTGCGTACCGTCATCGGCAGGCCGCCGCGTACGCGCAGCGACAGCATCGGCTCGGGCACCACCGGACGGCCCGGCACCCCGGTCAGGCGCACGTCCCGGGCCAGCATGGCCAGCACGAGGGTCGCCTCCATCATCCCCAGGTTGTTGCCGACGCAGAAGCGCGGGCCCGCGCCGAACGGGATGTACGCGTACCGGGGGCGCTCCGAGGTCCGCTGCGCGTCGAAGCGGTCCGGGTCGAAGCGCTCCGGCGCGTCCCAGAACCGGGGATGGCGGTGCAGGGTGTACGGGGAGATGAGGATGTCCGCCCCCGCCGGCACGTGGTACCCGCCGATCTCGTCCGCCTGCTGCGCCTTGCGCGGCAGGAGCCACACCGGCGGGTAGAGCCGGATCGCCTCCTCCACCACCATCGCCGTGAACCGCAGCCGGTGCAGGTCCTCGTAGACCGGCACCCGGTCGCCCAGCACCGTCACGGCCTCCTCGCGGACCCGCTGCCTGATCGCCGGGTGGCGATCGAGCAGGTGCAGGCTCCAGCCCAGCGTGCTGGCGGTCGTCTCGTGCCCCGCCAGCAGCAGCGTGACCAGCTCGTCGCGCAGCCGCTGCCGGGCCACCCGTGGGTCGCTCTCCAGCCGGGTCGAGATGATCAGGCGGGAGAGCACGTCGTCGCGCCCGTCCACGTCCCGGCCCCGGCCGGCGACGAGCTCGTCGACGACGTGCTGGAGGTGTCCGCGGGCGCGCCGGAACCGCCGCTGCCGCGGCAGCGGGATCCAGTGCGGCACGGTACTGAGCGTCTCCAGCTCGAACATGGCCTGGTCCTGCACGGCGGCGAAGGAGTCCCCGACGCCGTGGAAGCCGCCGAGTTCGGCGTCGAGCAGGGTCCGCCCGAGCACCCCCAGGGTCAGCGTCGTCATCTCCTCCAGCACGTCCACCGGGGGCCCGTCGATCCGGGCCACCAGCCGCCGGACGAGCAGGGCGGCCTCCTCGCCGATCACCCCCGCGTACTGGGCGAGCCGCCGGCTCTGGAACGCCGGCTGGATCACCTTGCGCTGCTTGCGCCACAACTCGCCCTCGCTGGTGAGCAGCCCGTCGCCGAGCGCCCGGCGGGCGTGCACCAGGCCGATGCCCTTCTGGTAGTTGGCGGCGTTGTCGGTGAGCACGTGCTTGGCGTGGTCGGGGTGGTTGAAGAAGTAGAGCTGCCGGTGCCCGACCGGCAGCCGGGCGGCGTCGCCGTACCGCTCGGCCGCCAGGGTCATCATCCTCAGCCGGTCCCGCGTCATCAGGACCAGCATGTTCACCGCGTGGGAACGCGGCGGGCCCGGCGGCGTACGCAGGCCCCGCCCGTCGATGGTCGTCATGCCGCCTCGCTCCGCTCCCGCTCGACCTGACGGAACCGCCCCGCCAGGAAGAGCAACGCCTCCTCCCCCGACCGGCGCTCCAGGGAGAGCAGCCGGCCGAGGAAGATCGTGTGGTCGCCGCCGTCGTAGGACCGCCACACCTCGCACTCGAAGTGGGCGAGGGCGCCGCTGATCAGCGGCGCCCCCGTCGCCTGGCCCGGGTGCCACTGCACCTGCTCGAACTGCTCCCCGCCGAGCGGGCGCCGCCCGTCGGCGAAGTAGCGGGCCACCTGCTCCTGGCCGTCGGTCAGCACCGAGACGCCGAACTCGCGGGTCTCGGAGAGGCAGGCGTGCATCAGCGCCTTGCGGTCGATGCACACCAGGATCAGCGCGGGGTCGAGCGACACCGAGGTGAAGGAGTTGGCCGTCATTCCGTGCGGGGTCGCGCCGCCGACGGTCACCACGGTGACGCCGGTCGCGAACGCACCGAACGCCCGCCGAAGTGCCTTCACGTCGGGCGTTCCGACGGTGAGTGTTCGCTGTACGTCCACGTCCGTCCCTTCCGTCAGGAGCGCCGCGCCGAGGCGTACGGCTGCAGGGCCGTCGCCAGCGCTTCCGGCACCCTCGCCGGCGCGGTGCGGGTGTTCGGGCCGCGCATGCAGGCGATGCGCTGCCGGCCCCGGGCCACCAGCGTCTCGCCGCCGTCCCGTTCGAGCTTCACGTAGTCGAAACTGAACTCCACCTGGGTCTGTGCCAGTTCCTCCAGGCGCATCCGGATGGACAACTCGTCGAACGCGGTGATCTCGGCGAAGAACTCGCAGTCGACGCGCAGGGTGAACAGCTTCAGGTCACCGCGCACGTCCGCCAGCACGTCCGGCGCCCGTTCCTTGAGGAACATCTCCCGGCAGCGCCCCTGCCAGCGCAGGTAGTTGACGTAGTACACGTTGCCGACGAGGTTGGTCTCCTCGAAGCCCACCGTGTGCAGGTACTCGAAGTACTTGTCCATCGCCTAGACCCGTCCTTCCGTCAGGATCGCGAACGCCATCGGCTGGGAGAGGTCCCGCACGCTCGTGACGAGCGTGGCGATCCGCAGCTCGCCGGAGGCGAACACCAGCCAGCCGGCCCGGTCGGTCGGCACCACCACCAGCGGCGCCCGGTGCGACAGGCCCGCCTTGCGCAGGCACTCGATCGCCGCCCACACCCGCGTCGCGGCGGCGTCGAGCGACTCCCCGCCGTCGGTGGCGCAGAGCCGGGCGAGGTCCGCGTGCGCGCCGAGCAGGCCCGCCCAGACCGACTCGTCCCGGTCGCGTACGGCCTCCACGTCGCAGGCGACCGTCGCGCTCCCGACCACGCACAGGGCCAGGTCCTCCGCGTGCGCCGCGGAGAGCGAGCGCCCGTCGGCCAGTTCGGGGCGCCCGTCGGGCCGGTACGCGACCTCGACGGGGTGGCCCGCCGCCCGGCCGGCGGCGACCGCGGTGCGGGCGCGCCTCCTGCGGACCTCGTCCGACGTGCCCTGTCCGGCGGACTCGCCGCGCCGGACCGGACCCGCCGGGCCGGGCTCCACCGCGACCGCGACGTCGCCGCCGACCAGGTCACCGACGGTGCGCTCCAGGTACGGCCCGAGCAGCGACGCGACCCAGGGGCCCTTCCCGTCGGTCTTGCGCACCGCCCGCAGCCGCAGGCCCTCCCAGCGCTCCACGACCTCGCCGTCGGCGGCGCGCAGCGCGATGTCGTAGACGTAGGTGTCGCCGTCGCGGCTGCGCTCCACGGCGCAGTAGCGCAGCTCCTCCGCCTCCGTCAGCCGCGGGCCCGCCGGATGCAGCCGCTCGATCCCCGCCGGCAGCAGCGTCGCGTCGGGGACGCAGACCTGGTTGCCGTGCATGAGCGCGTCGCGCACCCCCGGGTCGCCGAGGAGCAGTGTGGCCGGCAGGTAGTCGGCGAACCACCTCGTCGCCGGCTCGGTCACCACGTCGACGTCGACGTGTCGGGCCGCCGCCCGGTGGTAGCGGCGCAGCCGCTGGAAGCGTCCGCCCTGGAAGAGGATCCCGTCGTACAGGTCGGCGGCGGGGTCCAGCGGCACCGCCGGCAGGCCGGCGGGCACCTGCTCCGGGGGACCCGAGGCCGGCCGCGCGTCGGTGAAGCGCAGCCGGGCCTGGAAGTGCGCGGCCCGGAAGTCCGTCTCGGCGCTGTAGATGACCGCGTCCACGATCCCGTCGTCGACCACGAGGGTGGCGATGCGGACGGTGGTGCTGCCGTCCGGCGGCACCACGATCGGTCGCAGGAACTCCGCCTGCTCGATGACCGGAGTCTCCGCCCGGCCCGTCACCGCGGCCGCGACCTGGGCCATCGCCTCCATGCCGAACACCGCCGGGAAGAGCAGGTTGCCGTCCAGCCGGTGGTGCTCCAGGTAGAGGTCGGCGGCCGGCTTCAGCTCCGCCTCGGTGACCAGCTCGACGCCGTGGTAGCGCACGAGCGGGCGCTCCACGAACCGCAGCAGCGGCAGCTCGGGGAGGTCCGGCCGGACGGTGTCGATGCCCTCGGTGCGTCCGCTGACCACCACCACCGACGGGGCGTGCGGGTCGGCGACCAGGCGCCGGAGCATCGCCACGCCCTGGTCGGGCGTGACCGGGGTGATCCCGTCGCGGGTCAACGCCTCGACCACCGAGAGCCGCTCGCCCATGCCGACGCCGGACCAGACCGACCACTCGAGGCAGAGGCTGCGACAGGTCGGGTGGCGGCGGCCGAAGTCGACGGTCTGCTCGGCCAGCCAGTCGTTGGCCGTCGCGTAGTGCGCCTCGCCGCGCAGGCCGGCCCGGCCGATGATGCTGCCGAACGTCACCAGCAGGCGCAGCCGCTCGGGGTCGAGCGCGTCGAGCACCGCCCGCAGCCCGTCGACCTTCGGTGCGAAGGTGCGGCGGAAGGCGTCCATGGTCAGGCCGGTCAGCGCCGCCGGCTCGTTGCGGCCCGCCCCGTGCAGCACCGCGGTAACCGGGCCCAGCTCGGCGACGATCCCGTCGACCGCCCGGCGTACCTGCGCCGCGTCGGCCACGTCGGCCCGGGCGTACCGCACCCGGACGCCCGCGTCCGCCATCCGCCGCAGGTTCGCGGAGAGCTCCTCGTCCTCGGCGGGATCGGAGCGGCCGAGCACGGCGAGGGCGGCGCCGCTGTCCATGGCCATCGCCAGCGCGCACTCCGCGGTGATGCCCTTGCCGCCGCCGCTGACCAGCAGCAGGTCCTCCGCGCCCAGCGGCTGCCGGACCTCGGTGGCGCGCACCGGCAGCCCGCGCAGGGTGGGCACCTGTCGCCGCCCGGCCGCGTCGTAGTGGACCTCGGCGAAGCCGTCGGTGGCGGCGACGTCGCCGACCACCCGCGCGACGGCGTCCGGCCCGAACGGCGTGTGCACGATCGTGATCCGCAGGTGCGGCGCCTCCAGCCGCAGGGTCTTGGCCAGCCCGGCCGCTCCCGGACCCTGCTGCACCAGCACGTACCGGGTGCCGGGGGCGGCGGCGGTCGCCGCCTGCGCACCGCGCAGGGCCAGCTCCAGGTCGGCCTCCGCGCACCGCTCCGGCAGGCACACCAGCGTCCCCCCGCCGACACCGGCGCCGCTCAGCGCCGCGCGCAGCGGCTCGGCGAGCGGGTGGCCCGGGGTGGCGAAGAGTTCCCACGGGCCGTCGGCCTCGGGGCCCTTGGCTGCCGGGGACGGCACCTCGTCGAGCTCCACCGCCCAGGCCCGGCACCAGTCGGCGACGCCGTGCACGAAGGTCGGACCGGACGTCTCACCGGCGCGGCCGGTGCGCGCGAGCTGCTCCAGCGCCTCGGCCAGCTCGCCGACGGTGGCCGTCGCGAAGTTGGTCGGGGTCTGCGCCGGCGGGATGCCCAGCCGCTGCGCGGCCTGGTTGACCAGCTGGCCGACCGTGATGGAGCTCAGATGCAGGTCGTCGAGGAGCTGGCTGCCGTCGTGCACCATCTCCAGCGGCAGCTCGGCCCGTTCGGCGGCCAGCCGGCGCAGCAGTTGCAGGCCGGACTCGCCGGTCGGCTGCTCCGGCTCCGACTGCTGCGGGGCGGCCGTCGGCCGGCCCGCCGAGCGGTCGGTCGCGGCTCCGGCACCCCTGGACAGGCTGACGACCGGGGCGGACTCGCAGGGGCTGGCGAAGAAGCGGAACTGCTGTCCCACCTCCAGGGGCCGCACCAGCCGGTCGTGGAAGAGGGTGCCCTCGACGCCGCCGGCGCCGACGACGTACGCCGCGGCCGCCACCCGCAGCAGACCCGCGAGCGACTCGTCGTCGGTGTTGAGCGCCACCGCCGGCACCTCGCTGGTGCTCGACGCCAGGCCGGAGAGCACCTGGCCCGGGCCGACCTCGACGAACAGGTCGACCTCCTTGGCGGCCAGGGCGACGGCCTGGCCGAAGAGCACCGGGTCGGTGATCTGACGGTGCAGCAGGGCGGCGACGTCGGTGTCCTGGGCGAGCGTCTCGCCGGTGACGGTGGAGACGACCCGCCGGGCGACCGGAGCGAACGACTCCCCCGCTATCGCGTCGCGGAAGGCGTCCGCGGCCGGCTCGACCAGCGGGGAGTGGAACGCGTGGGACACCGACAACCGGGTGGAGCGCAGGCCCGCGGCGCCGGCCCGCTCGCAGGCCTCCTCCACCGCGGCCACGGACCCGGCGACCACTGTCTGCTCCGGCCCGTTGTAGGCGGCGATCACCACGGCCAGGCCGGCGATCAGACCGGCCACCCGCTCGGGCGGTGCGCTGATGTTGGCCATCGTGCCGGAGGCGCTGTGCTCGGCCATCGTCCGGCCGCGTACGCCCGCCACCCGCAGCAGGGCGTCGTCGTCGAGCACGCCGGCCCAGTGCAGCGCGGCGATCTCGCCGAGGCTGTGCCCGACCGCGACGGTCGCCTCCAGGTTCAGCAGCGACAGTGCCCGCAGGCCGGCCAGCGCCCCGGTGACGATCCGGGGCTGGGCCACCGCCGTGGCGACCATGTCGCCGCTGCTCGGCAGCGCCGCGCGCTGGTACACCTCCTCCACGTCGGCGAAGCGGCGGCGCAGCGCGCCGCCCGAGGTGCCCCGGCCGGATCCCTGCCCCGGGAAGAGGTAGCCGATGCGGCCCGGGCCGCTGACGTGTCCCAGGAAGCAGCGGCCGTCGGCGGAGAAGAGCCGCGCCTCGCCGGCGTCGAGGGTGTCGCAGATCCGGGCGAGCTGCCGCTCGGCGTCCTCGGGCGAGGAGACCACCACCGCCGCCCGGTAGGGCAGGTCGCGCAGCTCCCGGTGCAGGGTCGCGGCGAGGTCACCGAGCTGGGCGTACGACACCGTCGCCACGAACTCGGCCAGGTGCCGCAGCCGCTCGCGCAGTTCCTGCGCGTTGGCGCCGTCGACCAGGAGCAGCTCGGCGTCCTGCATGGACGCCGCGACGTTGCGGAACCGGCTGTCGAGGCGGGACGATCGGCGGGGCCGCTCGTTCTCCAGCACGATGTGCGTGTTGATGCCGCCGAATCCCATCGCCGTGATACCGGCGCGCACCGGCAGGTCGCGCGGCCACGGCTCGGCCTTGCGCAGGGCCCGCAGCGCGGAGTGCTCGGCGGTGAGGATCTCGTGCGGGTCGACGCAGCCGATGGTGGGGGGCAGCACCTCGTGGTGCACGGCCATCGCGGCCTTGATCAGGCCCGCCACGCCGGCCGCCGCCTTGGTGTGCCCGATCATGCCCTTGATCGAGCTGATCGCGGCCTGCGGGGAGTCGGGGTCGGCGGCGCGCCGGGCCTGCGACAGCGCCTCGAGCTCCGTCGCGTCGCCCACCGCCGTACCGGTGCCGTGCCCCTCGAACAGGCCGACCGTCTCGATGCCGAACCCGGCGCGGTCGTACGCCCGGCGCAGCGCGAGCCGGTAGCCACCGACCTCCGGCCGGGTGATGCCGCCCTTGCCGTCGGAGGAGATGCCCCAGCCGGCGATGGTGGCGTAGATGCGGTGCCCCGCCTGGCGCGCCTCCGACTCGCGCATCAGGACGACCATGCCGCAGCCCTCGCCGGGCCAGAACCCGTTGGAGCCGCGGTCGTAGACCCGCATCTCGCCGCGCGCCAGCGCGCCGGTCTTGGCGAAGCCGATGATCTCGAAGGGGTCAATGGAGAGGTCCACGCCGCCGGCGACGGCCACGTCCACCTCGCCGTCCGTGAGCGCCTTGCAGGCGGTGGCGACGGAGAGCAGGGACGACGAACAGGCACCGTCGACCGTGTAGCCACCGCCCTTGAAGTCGAAGTGGTTGCAGATGCGCCCCGCGATGGTGTTGGACAGGCCGCCGGCCAGGGTGTCCTCGTCGACCTCCGGGAAGGGCTCCTTGAACGTCGCCTCGAAGTCGTCGAGGAAGCCGGTGAGCTGGTCGTCGTCCCACTCCTGCTCCTTGAGCGCGGCGGCGACCATGCGTCGGACGTACGGCCAGCGCAGTCGCAGCTGGTTGGCGCGGGAGAACTCCCCGGTCAGCGTGTTGCCGACGACCACGCCGGTGCGCTCGCGGGGCAGTCCCTCGCCCATCGGGAAGCCGGCGTCGGCCAGCGCCATGGCCGCCATGTCGAGGGCCAGCCAGTGGGTCAGGTCGGTGGAGCGGAAGGTGCTGCCGGCGACCTTGTAGGCGATCCGGTCGAACTCGTACCCCTCGATGACCGCCGCGTTGCGCGCGTAGAAACGGTCGGGCGTGGCGGGGTCGGGGTCGAAGTAGTCGTCCAGCCGCATCCGCTCCTCGGGCAGCCGGCGGAAGGCGCGACGCCCGGCGAGGGCGTTCTCCCACAGTTCCCGTGGTGAGGTGGCATCCGGGTAGCGGCACGCCATCCCTACGACAGCGATCCTGGTCACGAGGTCTCTCCTTCGTTGCACGTATCGGTGGACCGCCGGGGTGGGAGGTGGTCCGGACCCGGGGGCGCCACGCTCAGCACCACGCCTCGAACTCCGCGGCGATGGCCCGCCGCCACCGCTCGAAGGCGGGGACGTCCCCGTCCCCCTCGGCGGGCAGCGTGACGTCGGTGACCTTCGCCGCCTCGGCGGGGGTCACGCCGCAGAACACCTGGGTGGCGATCTCGTTGTGCGGGACGACCAGTCCCGCGCGGACCCGGGCTCCCGCCGCGAAGGCGCTGCCCTGGGCGAGGTCGATGCGGTGGTCGCCGGCGCGCTCGCGGAAGCGGCGCAGTTCCGCCTCCGTGACCCCTCCGGCGTAGGTGGCGGCGAGGCCGGCGCCGGCGTACAGGTCGGCGCGCCGGTGTGCCGGGAACGCGGCGATGAGGTCGCTGACCACGTCCGCGTCGGTGCCGCCGACGAACCACATGGCGCGGCCCACGCCCTGGTCGATGACGCGGGCGGCGTACCCGCGGGGGCCGTCGGCTGGCCAGGGGAAGTTCTCGTGCCGGTACTGCCCGCGCACGTACCGGTCGGTGTGGAAGTACGCCTGGTGGAAGCCGTAGCCGTCGAGCACCAGCCAGCGCAGCAGCGGATCCGGGGCGTGCAGCTGGCCCCAGCGGATCCGGGGCACCCGGGCCATCGCCCAGCCGACGCCGACGTAGATCATGTAGACGTGCGCGTCGCCCCGGCCGGAGAGCAGGCTCCGTACGTGCCTCGGGCGGCCCGGGCGCAGCGCGTCGCGGACCGCGAAGCCCATCCCGGCGCCCTCGTAGGCGAAGCCGCGAAACCGCGTCGGCAGGGTCTCCAGGCGACGCTCCGCCGCCTCGGTCGTCGCCGCCTCGGCGGCGAATCCGTAACCGGCGAGGAATGAGGCGCCGACATTTTCGAGCATCTCCTTCGATTCGTCGTCCTTCACGTGGAAGCCGCGCACGTCGAGTTTCGTCTCGGAGATATTTGGCGTCAGAATCTTGCGCCGCAGGTCGCGGAGGCTCTGCATCGCACGCTCCCCAAAAAAGTTGGATTCGACGTCCGCCGAGGACGGACATCTGTTTCGATAATGACAAACACGAAGAGGGCGATGTTCTTCGCTCTTGCGCATCGACGACAACTGTCCGAAACATTCGCGAACCATGGCGACAGGGGGAAACCGCGCCGCGCACGGACGCCGGGCGTCCGGGGCCGGTCGTCGCGATCAGTGGTCGCGGCCGATGTCGGCCGGCGCGAAGTGGGCGCGGACGTTGCGCCGCCACACCTCGTACGCGGGCAGCCGTCCGGCCGCCTCGGCGCGGACCGCCACCTCGTCGGCGAGCAGCGCCACGGCGGCCACGGAGCGTCCGCCGAGCGCCTGCATGGCGGCCTCGCTGTGCTCCGGCACGTGACCCGCGTGGCTGCGGGCCTTCGCCGCGAAGACCGCGCCCTGGGCCAGGTCCGGCGCGCACGCGCCGGCGTCCTCGCGCAGCGCGACGAGCGCCTCCGCGTCGGCGCCGCCGGCGAAGGTGGCCGCCAGCCCGACGCCGCTCCACAGGTCCCCGTGCCGCTCGGTCGCGAACGCGCGCACCGCCGCGGTCACGTCGGCGGTACGGGCGCCGTGGATAAACCACAGGGCCCGGCCGAGTCCCTGGTCGGCGGCCCGGAGGAAGTAGTCCTGGTGGCCCTGCCACGGGTACGCCGGCAGCCGCTGCTGGCGGGTCACCCACCGGTCCAGGTCGAAGTAGGCGCGGTCGAACCCGTAGCCGTCCACGGCCAGCCACGACATCGTCGGGTGGTAGGGCGAGCCGGTGAGGTCCGGGACGACCTGCCGCCAGAAGCGGCGTGGCAGGCGGGCCATGGCGAACCCGATCCCGATGTAGGCGAGGAAGAGGTGCGGCGCGCCCGGTCCCCGCAGCAGGTCACGGGTGCGGGTACCCTGCCGGGGCCCCATCACGTCGAGGATCGTGCAGGCCATCGTGGCGCCCTCGTAGGCGAAGCCGAGCAGCTCCGGGTCGACGAGCGCCAGCCGGCGCTCCAGCTCCCAGGGGTCGCGGGTGTCGATGCCCCACTCGAACCCGCAGACCACCGACTGCGGGACCGCCTCCAACCGCCGGGTGACCTCGGTGGCGGGGCCGGGAAAGCCGCGGCGCTCGAAGGTCACGTCCGCCAGCGTCGGCGCCATCAGCAGTCGGCGCACGGAACCCAGTACCGTCGACATGTGGCAGCTCCCCTAGTCGGTACGACGACGCCGGCCCCGGCCGGCGGGAGACTTCATCGTCACCTCGCGCCGGCCGGGGCCGCCTCTTCTGCTGTGCCCTCATCCGCCGTCGCCACCGGAGCGCCGTGGGTGGACGGGCGGCTCGGCCGGGCCCGCCCCGGTGCCGGGCCTACCGCCGCTGCGGGCGGAGGAACAGCAGCATCAGGGCCACCGTCACGAGGCCCACGTCCAGCAGGAGCAGCACGCCGTTGATGCCGTCGAGCTGGACGTGGTGGTGGGCCGGGGCGGCCGCGTCCCCGCCCGGGACCGCGCCGGGACGGGCCGGCCCGGCGCCGAGCGCCACGGTGAAGCCGGCCAGTCCGGAGATCTCCCGGCCGTCGGGCAGCAGGGCCTGGTAGTCGACCCGGTAGGTGCCCGGCCCCGCGTCGCGTACCGGCACGGACAACCGGCCGTCGCGCACGACCGGCCTCCGGGTGGAGACGAGCGCGCCGGTCGGGCCGGTGACGGCCATCCGCAGGTCCTCGGCCGACTCGGCGCCGCCGAGCCGGAGCGACACCTCGGCGGGCGCGGCGCCGAGGACGGACCCGTCGCCGGGGGTCAGCACCAGCTGGCGGTTCGTGGCCGGGCTGCCGAAGGCCAGCAGGATCAGGACCGCCAGCAGGACGCCGGCCGCCACGACGATCGCCGCCCGCCGCGTCCCACCGGCCGGCGTGGGCGGCGCGGGCGGGCGCCCGGCGTCCATCGTGTCCACGGTGGTCACGACGCCTGCGCGGCGGCCTCGGGCTGGCGGCAGCTGCACGACATCAGCCGCGTCTCCGCCGACGACGGCCGCAGGTGCAGGTACATCGCGATAACCATCGGCACGAAGACGACCGTGTTGTAGAACAGGTGCAGTTCGACCCGGGGGATCACGACCTGAAGCAGGCTGGTGGGCACGGGGCTGTCGAACAGGTGCCGGCCGGTCTGCGCCTGCAACAGCAGCAGCAGGTGCTCGATGTGGTGCCAGAACTGGATCGCCAGGGTGGCGGTCCACCAGCCGCGGCTGCGCCCCACGAAGCCGGTGCGCAGCATCCAGAACCCGGCCAGCATCACGACGGCGTAGCCGTAGTGCAGCCACTCCGAGCTGACCAGCCAGGGGAACGGCATGCCCAGCACTCCCCGGGCCTCCGGGCGCGGCCAGCCCAGTCCCCAGATCTGGTAGGCCTGCACCAGGTGCTCCGCCCAGTGCGCCAGCACGATCAGCATGAAGAGGTTCAGGGCCACCCGGTGGTGCGCGCCGTTGAGTGTCGCCCAACGCCCGGACGCTCCGGGCAGGGTCGTCTGGTAGCTGGTCACGTTGCCTCCTTGAAGGGCTCGCGGGCGCGGCCGTCGGCCGCGCCCCTCACCCAGCGTGTCGAGACGGACACGCCGATACGCCTTCCAGCGTGCGCAGTTCGGTCGGGAATCCGTCAGAGCGGCCCGGTGGCGTCGGCGGGGGCGTACCAGGAGCCGATCCGGCGCGCCGCCGCGAAACTGGCCCAGGCGACCGCGTCGACCAGCGCCGCGTCGGCGCGCCGGTGGCGGCGGAACTCGGCCACCACCTCCTCGTCCACCTGGTAGGAGGCGAACGCGCTCAGCAGCGCCAGCCGTCCCACGGCCCGGTCGGCCTCGGGCAGCCTCGCGACCAGCCGCTCGCACCACTGCCGGCTCAGGCCGGTCTCCTCCCCGCGCCAGCCGTCGAGTCGCTCCTCGACCAGCTCCCGCACCGACGCCGGCACGGCCCGCTCGCCGGCGGCGTCGAACGCCGCGTACGCCCGGGCCATGGCCGCGCCAAGGTGCCGGCTGCCCGCCGCCCACCCGGCCTCCGGCGGCAGCGGTGCCGGAGGCAGCAGCTCCACCGACCGGCCGGGCTCGCGGGCCTCGCGCAGCGTCCCCTGCAACACCCAGCCGAGCCCGCGCTTGAGCCGACGCCGCGCCCGCGGCGCCAGCCCCGGCGGAAGCAGGAAGTTGGAGAGGAAGACGTTGACCATCCGGGCGACGTAGTGGAAGCCGACCACCACGCCGACCAGTTCCGGCCGGTCCGCCTCGGGAAACGGCAGGACGGCTCCCGAGGCCGGCGGCTGGTGGGCCGTGCGCCCCCACTCCGCCGCCTCCCGGATCCGCCGGTCGCCGACCTCGGCGATCCGGTCGGCCACGATCGCCTCCGCGTCGTCCTCCGAGGAGAGCTCGTAGAGGCCCACGCTGTGCATGTCCACGCAGTACGGGCAGATGTTCGCCACCGACACGGCGGCGGCGACGGCCTCCTTCGTCGCCCGGTCCACGTTCTCCGTCGGCAGCAGCGGCTCGCGCATGAACATCCAGTACGCGGCGAGCACCTCCGGCGACGGCGAGTGCAGCAGCGCCGGTGGTACCACCAGTCGCATCTCCTGCGCGACCTGGGCGTAGACGGCCTGCACCAGCCCCCGCGCGGCCTCGGGTGACACCGGCGAGACGTAGCTGACCTGGCGTTGGACCACCGACGAGGCGACCCTGCGAGCGATCATCATCTGCCTCCTGCTCCGCGCCGCCCGCCGGGCCGTCACGACGACGGCTCCGGTGACCGCGGCAATGCCAGTATTGGGAAACGGAGGGCGTAGGCAACGTGGTCGGCGCCGGTTGAGCAACCTCCGAGAAGGAGGCGCCGACGAGGCCCGCACATGATGGGCCACGACCCAGTCCTCCACGGTGGGAGTCGCGATGCTGGTCCTGGTAACCGGTGGCACCGGATTCATCGGCTCCCACTCGACGGCGGCCGTCCTGGCCGCCGGGCACCGGGTCCGGATGCTCGTCCGCGACCCGGCACGGGCCCGGGGGGTGATCACCGCACTCGGCGCGGACCTCGGGCGGGTCGAGCTGGTCACCGGCGACGTCACCGATCCCGCCGACGTGGCCCGGGCCGCCGACGGCTGCGCCGCCGCGCTGCACGCCGCCGGGGTCTACAGCTTCGACTCCCGGGACCGGGCCCGGATGCGCGCGGTCAACCTGCGCGGCACCGAGGTGGTACTGGACGCGGCGCTGGCGGCGGGGCTGGACCCGGTCGTCCACGTCTCCACGTTCGGCGCGCTGCTGCCGGCCACCGGGTCCCCGCTGACCGTCGACTCGCCCATCGGCGCGCCCCAGGAGACGTACCTGCGCAGCAAGGCCGCGGCCGAGCACGTCGCCCGGCGGCACCAGGACGACGGGGCGCCGGTCGTCATCACCTACCCGCTGGCCTCGCTCGGCCCCGACGATCCGCACCTGGGCGACCAGGCCCGGCGGGTACGCGACGTGCTGCGCGGGCTGATGCCCCTCTGGCCCAGCGGCGGCTTCCCCGTCGGCGACGTCCGGGACGTCGCGCGGCTGCACGCGGCGGTGCTCGAACCGGGGCGCGGTCCACGCCGGTTCCCGGCCCCCGGCCGGTACGTGACGACCCGGCAGTTCGTCGACGCGCTGCGCCGGGTCACCGGGCGCGCCCTGCCCAGCGTGCACCTGCCGGCCCGGGCGCTGCTGCCGGTGGGTCACCTGGTCAGCGCCGTGCAGCGGCTCACGCCCGTGCACCTGCCGGCCGCGCACGGCGCCATCTACCTGTGCGCCGAGGCGTGCCCGATGGACGGCACGCCCGCCGAGGAGCTGCTCGGCTCGGCGGGGCGGCCGCTCGACGAGACGATGGCGGACACGGTGCGGTGGCTGCACCGGACCGGGCGGGTGAGCCGCCGGCAGGCCGGGCTCGCCGCGTCCTGCGGCGCCGCGGCGCGGGCCGCCCGGCCGGACTGACCGACCCCCCCTGCCGCCCGCGTCCCTCAGCCCTCCGCTCGGACCGTCGGGCGTCGCCGCGCGTCCCGAACCGCGGCGGCCGGCACCGCGTGGAAATTGCCCTACGCGCCAGTGGCAGCAATTTCCCGGAATTCGTACGCGCGCCGCGCCGATTGCCTCAGCAAACCAGGAGATGCGTTGCGGGCGCATTATTCGACACGATAACGCAGGGCTTCGCGCACCATCCACGGCGGGCATTCGACGCCCGCGAGACCACCATTGTCATTCCTTGCTTCCGTCGCGCTTGTCGGCGGTGGACAGGGCTGCCCGCAATACGGCACCGGGACCGGGCACCGACGCGCCCGCCCGCACGAAGGAGGTAGCCGCCGTGCAACCGGATACACCCGAGGCGCAGCAGACACGCGTGCTGACACTGGAAGCGTTCGCCGACACCATCATCCCCGGCGTGAAGCGGTCGGCCGACGACCGGGCGATCGCCGGGGTGTCGACCGACGGCGGCGCCGTCGAGTCCGGGGCCGTGGCCCTGATGGAGGACCCGGCGGGCGGGTTCGCGATGATGCTGGGCCCGCTCAGTGAGTCCCTGAACGGCCACGCCGCCGGGTACGCCGAGGAGAACGGGTTGACCCTCGACCCGACGGTCCCGCCCTTCGTCGCGCTCGCGTTCGACCACCGCACCGCCCTGCTGAGCCGCCTGCTCGCCCCGGAGCACCCGGAGAAGGAGATGTGGGTGGGCCTGGCCCTGTTCAGCAACATGGCCTACGACAGCGCCGCCCACATGACCACCGTCGACGCGCTCGCCGCCGGGCACCCGGGGCTGCTGGCCATCGGCATCACCCGCCCCGACGCGGACGGCCTGTGGCGCTTCCCCGAGTACTCGTACGGACGTCCGCTGTCGCGACTGCACCCGCAGACCACCCCCACAGGGAGCCCGGCATGACCAGTAGCGCCAGCACCGACGTCGTGGTGATCGGCAGCGGCTTCGGCGGCGCCATCCCGGCGTACCACCTCGCCGCGGGCGGGGCACGGGTCGTGGTCCTCGAACGCGGGCCGTGGCTGTCCAGCGAGGAGTTCGACCACGACTTCAAGCTCGGCTCCTCGTACACCCGGATCTTCGACTTCACCGTCGGCGACGGGATGAGCGTGCTGGGCGGCAACTGCGTCGGCGGCGGCAGCGTCGTGTACTTCGCCACCATGCCGCGCGCGCCGAGGTTCGTCTTCGACCGGCAGGGCAGCATCGGCCGCCGGATGTGGCCGGCCGCCATCACCCGCGACACGCTCGACCCCTGGTACGACCGGGTCTGCGAGGCGCTGCCGGTGACGATGCAGAGCTGGGACAAGGTGCCGTACGCCGGCGGCCTGTTCGCGGCGGCCTGCGCGCACGCCGGGCGCACCGCCAACCCGGTGCCCTCCGCGGTCGACGTGGACAGGTGCACGAACTGCAACTGGATGATGGCCGGGTGCCGCTTCGACGCGAAGCGCTCCCTGCTGCTCAACTACCTGCCGGCCGCCCTGGCGCACGGCGCCGAGATCCGGCCCCTGCACGAGGTGCAGCACCTCTCGCGCACCGAGGACGGCGGCTACCGGGTGCACTACCGCATCGTCGACGCGGAGGACTACCGGATCCTGCACGACAGCGGGACGATCGACGCCAAGATCGTCATCGTGGCGGCCGGGGCCGGGGCCACCCCGGTGATCCTGCAACGCTCGGAGCCCACCCTGGGCGAGATGCCGCCGGCCGTGGGCCGGTACTTCTCGGGCAACGGCGAGCGGCTCAACACGGCCGTCTTCGACGAGGACCGGGTCCGCGAGGTGCTCGGCCTCAGCCGCCCCGGCGGGCAGGCCTACGCCGCCAACCAGATCGGCCGGGGACCGACGGTGGCGACCTGGGACCGGCTCGACGGCAGCCTGCCGGAGTACGAGCGGTACTCGCTGGAGCAGCTCTTCTTCCCGCTCGGGCTGGGCACGATCCTCGCCCAGGTGCCGGACGCGGACGGCCCGAGCTGGTTCGGGCTGTCCAAGAAGGAGATGCTGCGCCGCTGGCAGTCCTGGCTGACCATCTTCACGATGTCGGAGGACGACAACGAGGGGGTCTTCGGGCCGCCGCCGGCGACCGGCAACGCCGACCGCATCTCCCAGCAGATGCTCGGCCGGGGCCCGTTGAGCTACCGGCCCACCGCGAACACGCTGCGGGGCTGGGCCGCCGCCGACGCCGACGCCCGCGACATCCTGGAACGCGACGGCCTGGCCCGGGTCATGCCGTGGACCAACGAGGTGGTCGGGGCGTACACGGTGCACCCGCTCTCGTCCTGCCGCATCGGCGACGACCCGGCGACGTCGGCCCTCGACGACCGGCACGAGCTGCGGCGACACCCCGGCGTCTTCGTCACCGACGGTTCGGCGGTGCCCGGCGCGCTGACCGTCAACCCCGCCCTCACCATCGCCGCGCTCGCGGAGCGGGCCGTGCCCGGCATCGTCCGGGCGGCGCAGGAACGCGGCGTGCGGGTCAGCTACCACGGCTCGTTGCCCGACGGGTCCGTCACCACCGCCGTGCCCCAGGTGGTGCCGGGTTAGGACCTCCGTGGGCCGGGGCGCCGGCGGCGCCCCGGCCCCGCGCCGCGGACCAGGAAGGATTTCGATGGGCAGGCGCCTGGCTCGGGCGACGAGCCGCACCATGCTGACCCACGTCCGACACGTGACCCCGGTCGCCCCCGCGGCGGCCGAGGGGGCCGTCGCGCGGGTCTACGGGCAGCTGGCCGAGGACTTCGGGGTCCTCGCGCCGCCGGTACTGCTGCACTCCCCCGCCCCCGCCGTGCTGCGCGCCTGCTGGTCGATGCTGCGCGAGTCGATGCTCGCCGAGGGGCTGGTCGACCGCGCGGCCAAGGAGGTCGTCGCCGCCGCCGTCTCCGAGGGCAACAGGTGCCCGTACTGCGTGGAGGTGCACGGCGCCACCGTGGCCGGGCTGCTGGGCCGGCGGGACGGCGACGGCGACGGCGACGCGCTCCACGACCCCGGCCTGCGGGCCCTCGCCGAGTGGGCCCGGCACAGCGGGGCCCGCGGCGGCGCCCGACGCCGACCGCCGTTCCCCGCCGCGCACGCGCCGGAGCTCATCGGCGTGGCGGTCGCCTTCCACTACCTCAACCGGATGGTGAGCGTGTTCCTCCAGGATTCGGTGCTGCCGCCGGCCCCGGCCGGCATCCGCGCCGGCGCCCGGCGGGTGGCCGCCCGGGTCATGGCTGCCCTGGCCCGCCCCGGTCGGCCGCCCGGCCGCTCGCTGGAGCTGCTGCCGCCCGCGCCGCCGGAGGCGGACCTGGCCTGGGCCGCCGGGCAGCCGCACGTCGCCGCCGCCTTCGCCCGGGCCGGCCACGCGGTCCGCGTCGCCGGGGAGGCCGCCCTGCCGGAACGCGCCCGCGAGCGGGTCCTGGCGTGCCTGGCCGATCCGCCCCCGCCCGAACCGGCCGGCGGGCGGTGGTTCGACGCCGCCGTCGCCGAACTGCCGCCGCCCGAGCGGCCCCTCGCCAGGCTGGCGCTGCTGACCGCGCTGGCGCCGTACCGGGTCGTCGACGCCGACGTCGCCGCCTGCCGGGCCGTCGGCGTCGACGACGCCACGCTGGTCTCGGCCACGGCCTGGGCGAGCCTGGCGGCCGCCCGGCGCATCGGCGCGAGCCTGCACGAGGATCGGACGTCGCATGCCGGCGAGGCGTGACCCGCGGCGGGGCGTCGAGGGGACGACGCCGCCGCGAGCCGTGAACCCGTGGGCGGCCCTGCTGGTGCTGTGCCTCGGCAACTTCCTCATCCTGCTGGACACGAGCATCGTCAACACCGCGGTGCCGGACATGATGCGGTCGCTGGACACCGGCATCGACAGCATGCTCTGGGTGCTCAACGGCTACCTGCTGGCCCTGGCGTCCCTGCTGATCGTCGCGGGACGCCTCGGCGACCTGTTCGGCCCGCGTACCGTCTTCATGGCCGGCATGGCGGTCTTCGCGGTGGCCTCGGTACTCTGCGGGGCGGCCCAGACCCCGGGGCAGCTCGTCGCCGCGCGGGTGGTGCAGGGGGTGGGCGCGGCCGCGCTGCTGCCGCAGGCGCTGGTCCTCATCTCCGGCATCTTCCCGGCCGCGCGGCGCGGCGCCGCCTTCGGGATCTTCACCGCCGTCGCGGGCGTGGCGGCCGTCAGCGGCCCCACCCTCGGCGGGCTCGTGATCACCCGGCTCGGCTGGGAGTGGATCTTCTATCTGAACGTGCCGCTGAGCGCCGCGGGCGTCGCCCTGGCCTGGTGGCTCGTGCCGGACCTGCGGTCCCCCCGGCCGCGCCGCGTCGACCTGGTCGGGGTGCTGCTGGCCACGGCCGCGCTGGTGGGCCTCATGTACGCCCTCATCGAGGGCGAACGGCACGACTGGGGCGCGGTGTACGGGCCGGTGGGCATCCCGGTGATCCTGGCCGCCTCGGCGCTCTGCGCCGCGGTCTTCGTGCTCCGGGAGCGCCGGCAGGGCGAACCGCTCGTACCGCCCGGGCTGTTCCGCCTGCCCAACTACGCCCCGGCCACCATGGTCACGCTCGTCGCCTCCTTCGGGCTCTACGGCTTCCTGCTGCTCTTCGTGATCGAGACACAGGCGCTGCTCGGCATGAGCCCGCTGGAGTCGGGCCTCGCCGCGCTGCCCTGGACGCTGGTGCTCAGCGCGGTCGCGCCGGTGGCCGGACGGCTCACCGACCGGATCGGCGGCCGGCGCCTACTCACTGGCGGGCTCGCCGTGTACGCGCTCGGCGTCCTGGGCATGGCGCTGCTGGTCACCCCGCGCTCCACGGCCGGCACCTTCGTCGTACCGCTGATCGCCGTCGGCATCGGCATGGGGGCGACCATCGCGCCGACCACCACGGAGGCGATGCGCCACGTCCCGGCCGACCTGGCCGGCGCCGCGGCCGGCGTGCTCAACACGGCCCGCCAGGTCGGCGGCGCCCTCGGTGCGGCCGTCGTCGGGGCCGTACTGCAACACCGGCTGGCCGACACCCTGCCGGAGGCCGCCGGCGAGCGGGCGGCCCAGCTGCCCCCGGAGTCCCGCGCGGCGTTCCTGGGCGGCTTCGGCGACGCCGGGGAGGGCGTGCGGCTCGGCGCCGGCCAGGCCGGCGGGTTCGACGTCCCGCCCGGCACGCCGCCGCAGCTCGCGCAGCGGTACCGGGACCTGGCCGAGGGGGCGTTCGCCGACGCGTTCCTGCCCGCCGTCCGGCCGGCGCTGGCCGTGGTGGTGGGGGTGCTGCTGCTCGGCAGCCTGTTCGCGCTCCTCCTGCGCGCCCGCCCGGGTGGGGACGACGCCGGGGACGGCGACGGCGTCGCCGGGGAGCCGGCCGGCGGCCCGCCGGTGCCGGCCGGCGGGCCGGGCCGCCACCGGCCGGGGCGCTCCGCACAGTGGGAGAAGACTCCCACCGGGCCACCCGCCGATGATTGAGGCGGCCGGCGCCGACCCGATCCGCCGGCTCCCCCATCAACCGCCCGGCGCGCGGCGCGCCGGGCGGCGTGCGCCCCGATCCGGTCACGACGACAGGCAGCCCGGCAACCACGTCCGGGGCACCGTCGTAGGGCCGGGTCGGGTGGCACCGCAGCGAGAGGATGAGCGCGTGGCAGAGCAGGACGTGTTCGTCGCCCTGGAGGCCGAGGGCGACGAGGTCGACCGCATGGTCGCCGGGCTGGACGACGCCGGCTGGTGGACGGCCACCCCGGCCGAGGGATGGACGGTCGCGCACCAGATCGCCCACCTGACCGCGACCTTCCGGATGGCCGGAACGGCCGCCGCCGATCCCGAGGGCTTCCGCGCCCTGATGTCGCGGTTGAGCGACGACTTCGACGCGAACGTGAACGGGGCGATGGCGCCGTACCTGGCCCTGCCCCCGGCGGCGCTGCTGGAGCGGTGGCGGGACGAGCGGGCCACCGCCGAGAAGGCGCTCGCCGCCGTGCCGGCCGGGCAGGTGGTGCCCTGGCTCGTCCGGCCGCTGCCGGCGACGGTGCTCGCCGCGGCGGGGATGATGGAGCTGTTCGGCCACGGCCAGGACATCGCCGACGCGCTCGGCGTACGCCGCGACCGCACCGACCGGCTTCGCCACCTGGTCGAGTTCGCCGTCCGCACGTGGGACTTCGGCTACCTGGCCCGGGGGTTGGAGACGCCCGCAACCAGCCCGCGCTTCGTCATCACGGCCCCGTCCGGGGCGGTCTGGCACCTCGGCCCGGAGGACGCCGACCAGGTCGTCACCGGTCCCGCCGCCGACTTCTGCCTGCTGGTGACCCGGCGCCGGCACCGCGACGACCTGTCGCTGACGGCCGTGGGCGCCGAGGCCGACCACTGGCTGGACATCGCCCAGGCGTACCGGGGGCCGGCCGGTCCGGGGCGGGCGCCGGGGCAGTTCCACGCCTCCTGAACGTCCCCGTGCGCCCCGGCCGTACCGCGTCGGGGCGCACGGGTCCGTCCGGGGCCGGGCCGCGCTCCGGTCCGGCGCCTCCCGGTGCCCGGGGGCGCCGGGAGCCGGGCGTCACCGCCGGATCAGCACCTCCGGCAGGGGCTTGCGCACCAGGTCGGGCACCGTCGCCTCCGGTGCCGGGTAACCGACCGGCATGACCAGGTACGGGCGCTCCTCCGGCGGGCGGTCGCAGACCTCGTTGAGGAAGCGCATCGGGCTCGGCGTGTGCGTCAGGGTGGCCAGGCCCGCGTGGTGCAGGGCGGTGATCAGCACGCCGACGGCGATGCCCACCGATTCCTTGACGTAGTAGGGCTTCGGGCTCCGGGGGCCCTGGTGCACCTCGAAGACCACGATCACGACCGGCGCCACCTCCAGGAACGGCTTGTGCCAGTCCGTACCGATGGGGGCGATCGCCTCCAGCCACTCCTGCGACGCCCGGCGGGCGTAGAACTCGCGTTCCTCGGCCTCGGCGGCCTCCCGCAGGCGACGCTTGCGCTCGGCGTCCGTGACCACGACGAACCGCCACGGTTGCAGGTTGGCGCCGCTGGGCGCCGTCGCGGCCGCCCGGACCGCCTCCTCGATCACCTCCATCGGCACCGGCCGGGACGAGAACTGCCGGATGGAGCGCCTGGCGGCCATCCGGTCGGCGAAGGTGCGGGCCAGCCGCACCATGTCCCCCGCCGTCGGCGAACCGGACCTGTCACCGGTCATTGCATCCATGAAACGCCTCCCACACGATCGACCGGACCAGCATCGCCCAGGACCGTGCCGTCCGTTTACGGAAATGTGCGGACCTGTGCGGGCGGCCCTCGCGGCCCGACACCGCCGCCCGGTGAACCGGCTCAGCTCAGTCCTGTCGGGACGGTCCCGGCCGGGCCGGCACCGCGACCGGCCGGTGCTCCCCGGCGGCTCCGGGCGCCCCGGCCGTGGCGAGAAGGCGCGCGACCAGCGCCGCCAGCAGGGCGGTCCGCTCCGGCATCCGGGCGACGTCGACGTACTCGCCGCGCGCGTGCGGGAGGCCGCCCACCCCGCCCAGGCCGTCCAGGGTCGGCACGCCGAGGGCCCCGGTGAAGTTGGCGTCGGAGGCGCCCGGCGCGGAGGCGCCGCGTACCTGCGGCAGGCCGAGTTCCGCCGCCACCGACTGGGCGATCCGCAGCAGCGGCGTGGAGACGTCGGCGGACAACGGGTACCGGTTGATCCCGCCGCCGACCACCAGCCGCGCGTCCGGCAGCCGGGGTGCCAGCTTCCGGATGAGCCGGTCCACCCGGTGCAGCTCCTCCCGGCTCCACGCCCGCACGTCTACGCAGAGGACGGCGGACTCCGGCACCACGTTCGTCATCGTGCCGGCGGAGAGGGCCGTCGGGGTCACGCTCGTCTCGCCCGCGGCGAGGGCCTGCACCGCGAGGACCTGGTGGGCGAGTTCGACCCCCGCGTTGACGCCGCGGTGCGGCTCGACGCCGGCGTGCGCCGCGCGGCCCCGCACCGTGATCCGGTAGACGGATCCGCCCTTGCGCGCGACCTTCAGGTCGCCGCCCTCGGTGCTGGGCTCGCCGACGAGAACCGCCCCGGAGCGCCGCGCCTGCTCCTCGATCAGCGGTCGGGAGGCGGTCGAGCCGGTCTCCTCGTCGCAGGTGAGGAGCAGCCCCACCCGGGAGGTGTCCGGCAGCAGCTCCAGGGCGGCGAGCATCTGCACGATCCCGGCCTTCATGTCGCAGACGCCGGGGCCCGTCGCGGTGCTGCCGGTGATCGAGAAGGGCCAGTGCCCGATGGTGCCCGCCGGCCACACCGTGTCGTAGTGCCCGAGCAGCAGCACCCGCTGGTCGGCGGCGGGCCAGAGCAGGTGCGGAAGCCCGTCGAGGAGCACGCGGCGCGCCGGGCGGCCCAGCGCCGCGTTGCCCCACGCCTCCAGCAGGTCGGCGCAGGCGGCCAGCTCCGACGCCGCCCCCGGCGGCGACTCGCAGGTCACCAGCCGGCGCAGCCGCGCCGTGAGCACCGCCGACCGGGCCTGCGCCGCACCCCGAAAGACATCGACATTCACCATCATCTGATGGTGGCACCGGCGCCGCCGCGACCCCAGGCGCGAGGCCCGACACCGCACGGACGCGGTGCCCCCGGCGCCCGACACGGCACGCTGGAAGGCGGGCCGCCGCGAACCGGGCCCGCCCGGACGTACGACCGCGCGCCGCAAGGGATGCGGCGCGCGGTGACGGGCGGGAGCGGGGTCGGTCAGTGGCTGCCCTCGAGCTGCGTGCGCAGCTTGCCGAGGGCGCGGGCGAGCAGCCGGGAGACGTGCATCTGCGACACGCCGACCTGGGTGGCGATCTCGCTCTGGGTGAGGTTGCCGTAGAAGCGCAGGGTCAGGATCTTCTGCTCCCGCTCGTCGAGCGTGGCCAGCGCCGGCCCGAGGGCGACCCGCAGCTCGGCCAGCTCGAACTCGCCGTCCTCGGCGCCCAGGGTGTCGCCCAGCTCGTTGGCGCTCTCGCCGTCGCCGATCGGGGTGGACAGCGAGACGGCGTTGTAGGCGCGGGCGCCTTCGAGCCCCTCCAGGACCTCTTCCTCGGTGATGCCGAGGTGCACGGCGATGTCGGCGACGGTGGGGGCCCGGTTGAGCGTGTGGGTCAGGGCGCCGTTGGCCTCGGAGATCCGCAGCCGCAGCTCCTGCAGGCGGCGCGGCACCCGGATGTTCCAGGTGCGGTCGCGGAAGTGGCGCTTGATCTCACCGAGGATCGTCGGGATGGCGAAGCCGGCGAAGTCGACGCCCCGGGAGGCGTCGAAGCGGTCGACGGCCTTGATCAGGCCGAGGGCCGCCGTCTGGGCCAGGTCCCCGTTGGGCTCACCGCGCCCGCTGTAGCGGAAGGCGAGGTGACGGGCCAGCGGCAGCCACGCCTCGATCACCCGCTCGCGCAGCGCCGGCCGGTCGGGGTGCCCCTCCGGCAGGGCCGCGAGGGCGGCGGTCAGCTCGCTCGCGCGGGCCTCGTCGCCGGAGACCGTGGTGCCGGCGCCGGTGGGCGCGGTGGTCGTGGTGGTCATGCTGCACTTCCCGTCGCACAGGTGCGGCGACACCCGGAACCGTCGCCGCTGTGGCCACCACCCTAGACCAACGGCCGCCGTCATATCAACCGAAAGGCCGATGGATAAAGGTGACGAAATCCCCCACAGCGGGCGAGGCGGCGCCGGCTCGGTGCCCCGCCGAGCCGGCGACCGCACTCACGGGGCCGCCGCCGCGGCCCCCGGGTAGAGCCGGCTCACCGTCTCCGCGACGCAGACCGGCTTGGCACCGGCGTCGCACTCCACCACCGCGTTGGTGACCAGCTGCACCCCGCCGTCGACCGGGGACACCTCGGCGATGGTGGCGACGGCCCGCACCGCGCTGCCGACGGGTACGGGGGCGGGGAAGCGGACCCGGTTGAGGCCGTAGTTGACCCCCATCCGTACGCCCCCGACCCGGTAGAGCCGACCGACCAGCGCCGGCAGCAGGGACAGGGTCAGGTAGCCGTGGGCGATCGTCCCGCCGTACGGCCCGGCGGCAGCCCGCTCCGCGTCGAGGTGGATCCACTGGTGGTCGTCGGTGGCGTCGGCGAAGAGGTCGACGCGGCCCTGCTCGATCCGCTGCCACGGACCCGGGCCGAGGGTCTCGCCGACCGCGGCGGCCAGCTCGTCGACGGAGGCGAAGGTCCTCATGCCAGGTGCCCTCCCAGTCGGGTGTAGCCGCGCAGCAGGTCCCGCGCGATGATCAGCCGCTGCATCTCGTCGGTGCCCTCGAAGATCCGGTAGAGCCGGACCTGCCGGTACCACCGCTCGACCGGCAGCTCCCGGGTGTAACCCATGCCGCCGTGGATCTGAAGCACCCGATCGACGACCCGGTTGACCATGCCGGCGCCGTAGAGCTTCGCCATCGAGGAGGCGTGCCGGGGATCCATGCCCTGGTCCACGGTCCACGCCGCCCGCAGGATCAACCAGCGGGCCGCCTCCAGCTCGGTCTCGGAGTCGGCGAGCATCCACTGGATCGCCTGGTTGTCGCCGATCGGCCGGCCGAACGTATGCCGGGTGGTGGCGTGGTCGATCGCCATCCGCAGCGCCCGCTCGGCGATGCCGACCGCGTGCGAGGGGATGGTGTAGCGCCCCTTGCCGATCCACTCCATCGCGAGGTCGAAGCCCTGGCCGGGCTCGCCGAGGATGTTCCGCCGCGGGACCCGTACGTCGTCGAAGACCAGCGACGCCGGCCCGCCCTCGCCCATCGTCTGGATGAACTCCGAGCGCCAGCCCATCGCCCGGTCCACGAGGAAGGCCGTGGCGCCGCCGTTGCGGGCCCCCTTCTCCCGGTCGGTGACGGCGATGACGATGGCGAAGTCGGCCTCGTTGCCGCCGGTGATGAAGGTCTTCTCGCCGTTGAGCACCCAGTCGCCGCCGTCGGGGCGGGCGCTGAGCCTGATGTTGGCGGCGTCGGAGCCGGCGCCCGGCTCGGTGATGGCGAAGCAGCTGCGCCGCTCCCCCTCGATCGTCGGGACCAGGAACTCACGCTTCTGCTCGTCATTGGCCCGGAACAGGATGTTGTCGGCCTCGCCGCCGAAGCGGAACGGCACGAACGAGCGGCCGATCTCGGTCCAGATCAGCGACTGGGTGACGGCGGGCAGGTCCATGCCGCCGTACTCCTCCGGGGTGGCCAGCCCCCAGAAGCCGAACGCCCGCGCCCTGAGCTGCAACTCGCGCAGCTCGTCGGGCTCCAGCCCGGGTCGGTGCGCGCGTTCGCGCCGCAGCAGCTCCTGCTCCAGCGGCACCACCTCCCTCGTGATGAAGTCGCGGGCCGTGTCGCGGACGGCCCGTTCGGTGTCCGAGAGCGCGAAGTCCATGTCCCCTCCGGGGTCGGGTGCGGTGCGGTGCTACGCGCGACTCAGCGCGCGCCGCCGTTGACGTACAGGGTCTGACCGCTGACGTACGAGGCGTCGTCGCTGGCCAGGAAGGCGATCACCGAGGCGATCTCGGTCGGCTGGGCGACCCGGCGCAGCGGGGTGTGCTCGGCGACCGCCCGCTGGTGCTCCTCGGGGCTGCTGCCCACCCGCTCGGCGGTGGCCGCGGTCATCGCGGTGGCCACGTAGCCGGGGGCGACCGCGTTCACGGTGACGCCGAACGGGCCCAGCTCGACGGCGAGGGTGGCGGTGAGGCCCTGCACGCCGGCCTTGGCCGCCGCGTAGTTCACCTGGCCCCGGTTGCCCAGCGCCGAGCGGCTGCTGAGGTTGACGATCCGGCCGTAGCGGGCCCCCACCATGTGCTCCTGCGCCGCCTGACAGCAGAGGAACATGCTGGTCAGGTTGGTGGTCAGCACCGCCTCCCACTCCGGCAGCGGCATCCTGAACAGCAGGTTGTCGCGGGTGATCCCGGCGTTGTTGACGAGCACGTGCAGCCCGCCGTACGCCTGCACCACCCGCTCGGTCATGGCGGCCACCGCCTCGGCGTCGGTCACGTCGCAGCCGATGCCGACGGCCCGGCCCCCGGCGGCGGCGATCTCGTCGGCGACGGCCCGGCTGCGCTCGGCGTCGAGGTCGACCACGGCGACCGCCGCGCCCTCGGCGGCCAGCCGGTGCGCGGTTGCCGCGCCGATGCCCTGCGCGGCGCCGGTGACGACGGCGACCCGGTCGGCGAATCTGGTCACGGTTTCCCCTGGCTCTAGAAGGCGTTGACGCCGGTGAGCGCGCGTCCGATGAGCAGTTGCTGGATCTGGCTGGTGCCCTCGTAGAGGGTGGCGACGCGGGCGTCGCGCAGGTACTTGCCGACGGGGTACTCGTCGATGTAGCCGTAGCCGCCGAAGACCTGGACAGCGTTGTTCGCCGCGCGCACGGCGGCCTCGCTGGCGAAGAGCTTGGCCGTCGACGCCTCGGTGGCGAACGGCTGACCCCGGTCGATCAGGTCGGCCACCCGCCACACCAGCAGCCGCGCGGCGTCGGTGTCGACGGCGATGGCGGCGAGCAGCTGCTGCACGAGCTGGTGGCCGGCGATGGGCTTGCCGAACTGGGTGCGCTGCCCGGCGTAGCCGACGGCCGCGTCCAGGCAGCCCTGGGCGATGCCGACGCAGCCGGCGGCGACCGACATCCGGCCCTTGGCCAGGGTGGCCAGCGCCAGCCGGAAGCCGGCGCCCTCCTCGCCCAGGCGCGCCGAGTCCGGCACCCGTACGGCGTCGAAGCGCAGCTCGCCGGTGGCCTGCCCGCGCAGGCCGAGCTTGCCGTGGATCTCCCGCCGGGTCAGGCCCGCCGAGTCGGTGGGCACCAGGAACGCGCTGATGCCCCGGTGCCCCGGGCCGCCGGTGCGGGCGAAGACCAGCGCGACGTCGGCGGTGGTGCCGTTGGTGATGAACATCTTCGCGCCGGTGATCAGCCAGTCGGTGCCGTCGCGCACCGCCCGGGTGCTCAGCGCGGCGGCGTCGGAGCCGCTGTCGGGCTCGGTCAGCGCGAAGCATCCCAGCGCGGTGCCGGCGCAGAGCCGGGGCAGCCACTCCGCCCGCTGCCCGGGGGAGCCGTGCGCGGCGACGGACTTGGCGACGAGCCCGAGGGAGACCGAGACGATGCCCCGCACGGCGGAGTCGCCCCGGCCGAGTTCCTCCAGCACCAGGCAGTAGGAGAGGTGGTCGCCGCCGGAGCCGCCGTCGTCCTCGGCGATGGTGAGCCCCAGAAAGCCGAGCTGGCCGAGCTTGCCGACGATGTCCGGGTCGACGCACTCCCGGCGGTCCCAGGCCGCCGCGTGCGGGGTCACCTCGCGGTCCACGAAGTCGGCGGCCAGCCGGCGGACCGCCTGCTGCTCGGCGGAGAGCTCCAGATCCATGCGCATTAAACTAGCGGTGCAAGTTTAAATCCGTCCAGACCCGGCTGTGGCAGAGTTTGCGGCGCAGGACCCGAGAGTGCGGCGCAGGACCCGAGCGAAGGAGGACCGGATGCCCCGGCCGCGGCAGGCGCTGCTCAGCCGGCAGCGGATCGTCGAGACCGCCGCGGCGCTGATCGACGCCGAAGGGCTGGAGGGCTTCTCGACCCGCCGGCTCGCCGCCGAACTCGGGGTGCGCGGGCCGTCGCTCTACAACCACTTCGCCACCAAGGACGAGATCCTCGACGCCGTGGCCGACAGCGTCACCGGCCAGGTGGACGTGTCGTTCTTCGGCCACGTCGACTGGCGGGAGGCGCTGCGCCGGTGGGGCCACTCCTACCGGGCGGCGCTGGCGGCGCACCCGAACATCGTGCCGTACCTGGCCCGGGGGCCCGGGCGCCGGCCGGCGGCCCTGGCCATGGCCGACGCGGTCTACGGCGGGCTGGTAGCCGCCGGTTGGCCCCCCGCCCGGGCGACGCACATCGGCGCCCTGATGCGCTACCTCGTGGCCGGCTCGGCGCTGGGCTCGTTCGCCCGGGGCTTCGTGGAGGACCCCGGGCTCTACGCGGAGCAGTACCCGCACCTGACCCAGGCCCACCGGCTGGCGGAGCACCAGCAGCGGGTGGACGAGGGCGCCTTCGTCCTCGGCCTCGACGCGCTCATCGACGGGCTGTCGCGCGTCTACGAGGAGCACATCGGGCCGCTGCCACCCCTCCCGCCGGCCGGCGGCGCGTACTAGAGTCAAAACTTGCGCTGCTAGTTTTGACTGACGTACGTGAGGGGCAGGATGGATCTCGCACGGACCGACTTCTACCTCGACGGAGAGTGGGTCGCCGCCTCCGGGGAGACCCTCGCGGTGCGCAACCCGGCGACCGAGGAGGTCGTCGCGTCCGTACCGGCCGGCACGGCGGCGGACGTGGACCGCGCCGTCGCGGCGGCCCGGGCCGCCTTCCCCGGCTGGGCCGCGACCGCGCCGGCCGAGCGGGCCGCGCGCCTGGACCGGCTGCACGCCGCGCTCACCGCCCGGGCCGACGAGATCGCCCGCACGGTCGCCACGGAGCTGGGCACCCCGCTGAAGGTGGCCGCCCGGGTCCACGCCGGTCTGCCGCTGACCGTCCTGGGCAGCTACGTGGAGCTGGCCGCCCGTCCCCCCGCCGACGAGACGGTCGGCAACTCGCTGGTGGTCCGGGAGCCGGTCGGCGTGGTCGGGGCGATCACCCCGTGGAACTATCCGCTGCACCAGGTCGTCGCGAAACTGGCGCCCGCCCTGGCCGCCGGCTGCACGGTGGTGCTCAAGCCCAGCGAGCTGACCCCGCTGACGGCGTACCTGCTCTTCGACGCCATCCACGAGGCCGGCTTCCCGCCCGGCGTGGTCAACCTGGTGCCCGGCACCGGCTCGGTGGTGGGCGAGGCCGTCGCCGCGCACCCGGACGTCGACATGGTCTCCTTCACCGGCTCGACGGCCACCGGCCGGCGGGTCTCCCACCTCGCCGCCGACCGCATCGCCCGGGTCGCCCTGGAACTCGGCGGCAAGTCGGCCAACGTCGTCCTCGACGACGCCGACCTGGCCACGGCGGTCAAGGTGGGCGTCGGCAACGCCTTCCTCAACTCCGGCCAGACCTGCACCGCCTGGACCCGGCTGCTGGTGCACCGCGACCGCTACGACGAGGCCCTCGACCTCGCCGCCAGGGCCGCCGAGGGCTACCGGCCGGGCGACCCGTTCGACCCGGCCACCCGGCTCGGCCCGCTGGTCTCGGCGGCGCAGCGCGAGCGGGTCCGCGACCACGTCGCCCGGGGGCTGGCCGACGGGGGCCGGCTGGTCGCCGGCGGCCCGGACGCGCCGCTGCCCGAGCGGGGGTTCTTCGTCGCGCCGACGGTGATCGCCGACGTCGACCCGGACAGCGCCCTGGCCCAGGAGGAGGTCTTCGGCCCGGTGCTCGCGGTCATCGGGTTCGACGACGAGGACGAGGCGGTGGCCATCGCCAACAACTCCCGCTACGGGTTGGCCGGGGCGGTCTGGTCGGCCGACGGGGAGCGGGCGCTGCGGGTGGCCCGGCGGATGCGTACCGGCGCCGTCGACATCAACGGCGCGCCGTTCAACCCGCTCGCCCCGTTCGGCGGCTACAAGCAGTCCGGGCTCGGCCGCGAGCTGGGCCGGCACGGGCTGGAGGAGTTCCTCCAGGTCAAGGCCATCCAGCGATGAGGGCGCTGGTGGTCCGGGCCGTCGACGCCCCGTTGCTGGTGGAGGAGATCGAGCTGCCGGCCCCCGGGCCGGGCGAGGTGCGGGTCGTCGTGCGGGCGGCGGGCGTCTGCCACTCCGACCTCTCCATGGTCGACGGCACGCTCGCGCCGCCGTACCCGCTGGTGCTGGGGCACGAGGCGGCCGGCGTGGTGGCCGCCGTCGGCGAGGGCGTCACGCGGGTCACGCCGGGCACGCACGTGGTGCTGAACTGGGCCCCGCCGTGCCGGGCCTGCTGGTACTGCGGGCGGGACGAGCCGTGGCTGTGCGAACGCACCGGGTCGCCCTCGGCGCCCCGGGGCCGCACGACGGCCGGCGAGCCGCTGCACGTCACGCTCGGCCTGGGCGCCCTGGCCGAGGAGGTGGTGGTGCCGCAGGAGGCGGTCATCCCGGTCCCGGCCGCGCTGCCGTTCGAGGCGGCGGCGCTGCTCGGCTGTGCCGTGCTCACCGGCGTCGGCGCGGTCCGCCGCACGGCGGGGGTGGCATCCGGCGAGTCGGTGGCCGTGGTGGGTCTCGGCGGGGTGGGGCTGTCGGTGGTCTCCGCCGCGCGGGCCGCCGGCGCCGACCCGGTGCTCGCCGTGGACGTCTCCCCGACGAAGGCGGCGCTGGCCGCCGCGGCGGGCGCCACCGACTTCCTGCTGGCCGACGGGTCGCTCAGCCGCGCGGTGCGGGAACGGACCGGGGGCCGGGGCGTCGACCACGCGCTGGAGTGCGTGGGGCGCGCGGCCACCATCCGCACCGCCTGGCGGGCGACCCGCCGGGGCGGGCAGGTGATCGTCGTCGGCATGGGCGCCAAGGACGACATCGTCGGGCTGGGCGCGCTGGACATCTTCCACTCGGCCCGCACGCTGCGCTCCTCGGTCTACGGCTCGTCCGACCCGGACCGGGACGTGCCCGAGCTGGCCCGGGCCGTGCTGGACGGCACCCTGGACCTCTCCTACCTGATCTCCGACCGGACCACGCTGGACGGCGCCCCCGAGGCCTTCGCCCGGATGGCGCGGGGCGAGGGCGCGCGCACCGTCGTGCTGTTCTGACGCCCTCCGCCGGCCCGGGCCGCCGTCCGGGCCGGGCCGCCGCCCCCCACCGCGCGACCACCGTACGCCCGGCGCGCACCCGGCCCCCCGCCGGCGCACCCGGCGCGGCACCCGGCCCCCGCCGGCGCGTCCCGGCCGGTGCGCCCGGGCCGGGGGCCGGTACGTCGCCCCGTCGTGCCCCGACACCTCCCGCGTCAGGAGAGCGCGCGGGCCAGTTCCGTGCGCGAGCGGATGCCGAGCCGGTGGAAGATGTTGCGCAGGTGGTGGTCGACGGTGCGGGTGGAGAGGAACATCCGGGCCGCGATCTCCCGGTTGGTGGCGCCCTCGGCGACCAGTTGCGCGATCCGCAGCTGCTGCCCGGTCAGCAGCCGCGCCGCCGACGGGTCGGGCGGGCCGACCGACTCCCCGGCGGCCCGCAGCTCGGTGGTGGCCTGCTCCGCCCAGACGGCCGCCCCGATCAGGGTGAACGTCTCCCGGGCCGCGTGCAGGTGCTCGCGGGCGTCGCGGGGGCGGCGGCTGCGACGCAGTTCGCGGCCGAGCAGCAGCTCGGTACGGGCCCGCTCGAACGCGCCGGCGTCCGTCGGGTGCAGGCGCAGGGCGGTGCGGAACTCCCGTTCCGCCTCGGCGCTGCCCCGGGGCGCGAGCAGTCCGTGGCAGCGCGCCGAGAGGGCCCGGCGGGACGGGCTCGCCGTGCTGCTGGCCCAGCGGTCGAAGACGGCGAGGGCCGCGCCGGCGGCCGGGCCATCCCCGACGGCGGCGGCGGCCTCCACCAGGTACGGGGTCGCCATCACCTGGACGAGCACCTGACCTCGGCCGGTGCCGGGCCGGGCCAGGGCGGCGAGTCGCGCGGTGGCGGCCCCGGGCCGCCCGTCGACCAGGTCGAGCGCGGCCAGCGCCCACTGGGCGAGGGCCCAGGGGCGGCTGTGCGCCCCCCGGTCCTCGCCGATCTCCCGGATCCGGCGCAGGGCGGTGTCCCGGTCGGCGCGGACGGCGGCCAGCACCGCCAGCATGCCCAGGTGCACGCCGGCCCAGTTCTCCTGGCCGGTGTCCCGGGCGATCCGCAGCCCCTCGTGGGAGCTGTCGGCCGCCGCGTCGTGCCGGCCCAGCCAGTACTCGGCCGCCGCCCGCAGCTCCAGCGCGCGCGGCAGCGCCGAGAACTCGCCCCGGTCGCGGGCCAGCGCGACGGCCCGCTCGGCGAGCCGGTGCGCCGCGCCGTCCACCGCGACCAGCAGCCCGGCCGCCGCCGCGCAGGTCAGGGCCGCTGGGGTGAGCGCCGGACCGGTCAGCTGTCCGGCCAGGACGACCGCCCGGCGCAGCGCGGGGCCGGCCCGCTCGTGGTCGCCCCGCAGGGTCGCCGCCGTCCCGGCCACGTACGCGCTCAGCAGCTCGGTCGCGGGCGGGGCGTCGGGGCGGCGCAGCGGCTCCGCCCGCCGGGCCACCTCGGCGTAGCGGTACTGGTCCCCGGCGAAGCAGGCGGCCTCGCCCGCCCGCACCAGCGCGCCGAGGGCCAGCGCGGGATCGATGCCGGCCAGCGCGTCGGCGGCGGACAACAGCGCGCCCAGCGCGGATCGGTGCCGCCCGGCGCGCAGCTCGATCTCCCCGCGCAGCAGCCCTGCCCGCCCCGTCACCGAGGCGTCCGCGACGGGGGGAAGGCCGGCCAGCAGCGACCGGGCCCGGTGCGCGCCGCCGAGGGACCAGGCGCACCGGGCGGCGGCCACCAGCCGGCCGGCGGCACGGACCGGGTCGTCGCTGAGTTCGGCCGCCCGCTGCAACGCCGCCGAGACGGCGGCCCCGCCGCCCGCGCACCCGGTCGCCGCTCGCTCCAGCTCGGCGGCCAGGGCCGGATCGGGGCCCTGCGCCGCGGCGGCGAGGTGCCCGGCCCGGCGCAGCCGGTGCCCGGCCCCGTCGAGCACGCC
>NZ_JBAKHV010000039.1:0-63402 GCF_036906775.1 Micromonospora sp. CPCC 205561
CGGGCGGCGTCGCCGGCCCGTGGCTCCCAGCGCGCCCCGCCGGGCCGGCCCGGGCCGCCCGACGGGCCCGCCCCGCGGGCCTTGCGCGGCCGGCCCAGGCGCCCCCACCAGGACTGCTGCACCAACAGGGTGGCCAGACCGGCGAGCACGATCGCGCAGAGGTTGATCACCAGCTGGAGCGCCGAGCCGGACGCCTCGTGCCAGACCCCGTAGGCGAGGGCGACCGCCACGTTCGCCGCCGCCGGCACCGTGGTCACCGAGATCAGCACCCCGACCAGGCTGCCGGACTTCTTCGAGGTCAGGGAGAGCATGCCGGCGACCCCGGCGAGCAAACCGACCACCCAGGAGAGCGCGTCCGGCCGCCAGATGAAGTCGGTCAGCGGGCGTTCGGTCTCCAGCATCGCGCGCTCCACCAGCCCGGCGGCGTCCAGCGCCCAGGTGCTGAGGACGGTGACCACCATGGCGGCGAGGAAGCCGACCACCAGGGCCTGCACCGACCGGCCGATGACCGGCAGGTTGCGGCGTAGCAGCGCCACGCAGAGCGCCGCCAGCGGGCCGAACTCGGGCCCGACGACCATCGCGCCGACGATGAGAATGGGCTGGTCGAGCAGGACGCCGACGCCGGCGAGCATGGTGGCGACCGTGATCAGCACCAGGTAGGTGGCGGAGAGTTCCGTCTGCTCGCCGGTCTTGGCGGCGATCTCGTCCCAGACCACCGCGTCCGCCCCGCTGCCCGGAGCCCTGGCGGCAGCCCGGTCGGCCGCCCGGGAGATGGCCAGCTCGACGTCGTCGGCCGAGATGGCGCCGCGTTCCTCCACGCCGAGCTGCCGCAGGCCGTGCAGCACGGTGTCGGCGCTCTCCCGGACCACGTCGCAGAGGATGAGGTCGCCCTGGGGCCGACGCGCGGCGCCGGGCAGCACCGCCAGGTGGGTCACTCCCGGGTCGGCGGCCAGCAGGTCGGCCACGGCCGAGGACTGGTCCGGCGGCGCGATGACCCTGAGATGCAGCAACGCCCCTCCCCCGCGTCGGCGACCGTCGAGCACTCTACTGCCGAAGCGGGCGGGTCGAGGGGGAGGTCTTCGTCACCGGGCCGCGTCCTGACGGGCCGTTGCGCGGTTGACCTGTCGGGATCGGCGTCGCATGTCGCGATTACGCCTCGGAAAGAGGTTGATCCCTGCTAGAACGTGTTTGTCGCCTGTGCTGACTCTCTCCCTGGAGGTCGAGACCTTGGCTGGTTGCGTGGACACGCCGGCGGACCTCGCGGACCGGGCCCGGGAGGCCCTCAAGCGGGCGCTGGACGTGGCGGCGGCGGCGCTGCTGCTCGTACTGGTCACCCCCCTGATCCTCGTGGTGGCGGCGCTGGTGGCGGCGGGGCTCGGCCGGCCGGTGCTGTTCCGGCAGCGGCGCGCGGGACGGCACGGCCAGGTGTTCGAGCTGGTCAAGTTCCGCACCATGCTCCCGCCCGATCCGCGGCGCGGGCGGGTGCGGGACGGCGACCGGCTCACACCGCTCGGGCGGTTCCTGCGGGCCACCAGCCTGGACGAGCTGCCGACGCTGTGGAACGTGCTGCGCGGCGACATGAGCCTGGTCGGCCCCCGTCCCCTGCTCACCGAGTACCTGCCCCGCTACTCGCCCACCCAGGCCCGCCGCCACGAGGTCAGGCCGGGCGTCACCGGGCTGGCCCAGGTGCGCGGACGCAACAGCCTGGGCTGGGAGGAGAAGCTCGACCTGGACGTCTGGTACGTCGACCACCGCAGCCTGTGGCTGGACCTGTCGATCCTCGCCGCGACCGTGCGCACCGTGCTGCGCCGCGAGGGGATCTCCGCGGCGGGCTCGGCCACCGCGCCCGAGTTCCTCGGCACGCCGTCGCTCGCGCCCGTCGCCGGGCCACGGCCGGAGAGCGACCTGACGATCCCCGCCGGAGGCAGCCGATGAGCCGGACCATCCACCTCTCCCCGCCCGACGTCGGGCCACTGGAGGAGTCGTACCTGGTCGCGGCCCTGCGGTCCGGCTGGGTGGCACCCGTCGGGCCGGATCTCGACGCCTTCGAGCGCGAGGTCGCCGCGCGGGCGGGCACCAGCGCGGCGGTGGCGGTGAGCTCGGGCACGGCCGCGCTGCACCTGGCGCTGCTGGGCGTGGGGGTCGGGCCCGGGGACGCGGTCATCGTGCCGACGCTGACCTTCGTGGCCACCGCGAACGCGGTGCGGTACACCGGCGCCCGGCCGGTCTTCGTCGACTGCGACCCGCACTCCGGCAACGTCGACGTCGGCCTCGTCGCCGATTCGCTCCGGACCCTCACCGCGCGGGGGGAGCGCGTCGGCGCGGTCGTACCGGTCGACCTCTTCGGCAGCTGCGCCGACTACACCGCGCTGACCCCGGTCTGCGCCGCGGCGGGCGTACCGGTCGTGGAGGACGCCGCGGAGGCCCTCGGCGCCACCCACCGGGGCCGGCCGGCCGGCTCCTTCGGCCGAGCGGGAGTCCTCTCCTTCAACGGCAACAAGATCATGACCACCTCGGGCGGCGGGATGCTCGTCTCCGACGACACCGCGCTGCTGGCCCGGGCGCGGTTCCTGTCGACCCAGGCCCGGGAGCCGACGCCGCACTACGAACACCGCGAGACGGGCTACAACTACCGGCTGAGCAACCTGCTCGCCGCACTGGGCCGGGCCCAGCTCGTCCGGCTCGACGGGATGATCGCCCGACGCCGGCACCTGCGCGACCTCTACGCCAAGCTCTTCGCCCCGGTGCCCGGTGTGCGGCTGCTCGGCGCGGAGGACGGCGGCTCCAACTGCTGGCTGACGACCATCGCGGTGGATCCGCGGCGCTCCGGCTGGCGGGCCGCCGACCTGGCCGCCCATCTGGCCGGAAGGGACATCGAGACCCGTCCGCTGTGGAAGCCGATGCACCTGCAACCGGCGTACGCCGACGCGGAGTGCCTGGTCACGGGGGCGGCGGAGCGGCTCTTCGCCGACGGGTTGGCCCTGCCCAGCGGCAGCGCCCTCAACGAGCGGCAGGTCGGCGCCGTCCTCACCGCCGTCGACGAGTTCCTGGCGAGCCGGGCGGGAGCGGCGACGGCGTGACGATCCCCCTGGTGGTCGTCGGGTGCGGCGGGCACGGCCGGGAGATCCTCACGATCGCCCGGGCGATGGACGCCGCCGCCGGACGGCCGCGCTGGCGCCTCCTCGGGTTCCTCGACGACCGGCCGTCGGAGCAGAACCTGAAACGGGTGCGGCGGCTCGACGTGCCCTTCCTCGGCGGGGTCGGCTGGCTGCGGGACGCGCCCGCGGAGACCCACCACGTGATCGGGATCGGCGACCCGCGAGTCCGCCGGGCCGTCGCCGGGCGCGTCGACGCGTACGGCACGCCGGCGGCGAGCCTCGTGCATCCGGCGGCGACGGTGGGGCCGGACGCGGTGCACGGCCCGGGCCTGGTCGCCTTCGCCGGGGCCCGCGTCACCACCAACGTCACGCTGGGTCGGCACGTACACCTCAACCAGAACGCCACCGTCGGGCACGACTGCGTTCTCGCCGACTTCGTGTCGGTCAACCCGCTCGCCGCCGTCTCCGGCGACTG
This sequence comes from Micromonospora sp. CPCC 205561, assembly GCF_036906775.1. NCBI lineage: Bacteria > Bacillati > Actinomycetota > Actinomycetes > Micromonosporales > Micromonosporaceae > Micromonospora > Micromonospora sp. CPCC 205561. The sequence continues at coordinate 3,574 of NZ_JBAKHV010000039.1, forward strand.
CCGGTTGGCGGAGGGGGTGCTGGTCGGCACGACGGCGGCCGTCCTGCAGGGCCTGCGGGTGGGGCGGGACAGCACCGTCGGGGCGGGCGCCTGCGTCGTGCGGGACGTGCCGGACGGGGTCGTCGTCAAGGGAGTACCCGCCCGTTGACCGACGGGCCCTCGGTCCCTCGGCCAGGATTCGGGCAGCAAATCCGAAAACGTCCAAACATCGCGTTCGGCCGTGTATCAACTAAAGGAGCCCAAAGCTCCTACCGCCCCTCGGCGGGAGCGGTCGGAGACGGACAGGGAGCACAGATGCCGCCGGAAACAGAGACCACCCGGCCCGGTGGGCAGGGGTCGCACCGGGCCAGGGCCCGCCGCCGCACCATCGGATTCCTCGCCACCGACAGCACCGCCTGGATCGGCGGGCTCGTCGCCGCCGTCTGGTTCCGGTACGAGCTGGAGCTGACAGCCGACCAGTTCGCTCGCGCCGCCGGCTGCGGCGCCCTCGCCGCCCTCGTGCACGTGGTCGTCGCGGCGGTGCGCCGGATCTACTCCGGACGCCACCCGCTGGGCAGCCTCCAGGAGGTGCAGGGGGTCGCGGGCACGACGGCCACCACGGCCGCGATCATGCTCGTCGGGCTGCTGCCGGCCGGAGTGCGACCGGTGCCGGCGAGCACGCCGCTGGTCGGGGGCGCCCTGGCGCTGCTGCTCATGCTCGCCGCGCGGTTCACCTACCGGCACCGGCGCGACATCGCCATGCGCCCGGACGTCCGGTCCTCCGACCCGGTGCTGCTCTTCGGGCTCGGCGACGCCGGGCAGGGACTGCTCCGGGCCATGCTCGGCGACCCGCGGGGACGGTACCGGCCGGTGGGCGCCCTCGACGACGACCCCGACAAGCGGGACCTGCGCATCGGCGGGGTACGGGTGCTCGGCGGCCGGGCGGACGTGGCGGAGGCCGTCCGGCGCACCGGCGCCACCACCGTGATCTTCTCCGTCGCCAACGCCGACGCCACGCTGATCCGCCAGATCCGGGAGGCCACCCTGCCGACCGGGGCGGCGTTCAAGGTGCTGCCCCCGGTGCGCGACCTCGTCGACCACCGGATCACCGTCACCGACGTCCGCGACGTGCAGATCGACGACCTGCTCGGCCGCCGGCAGGTGGTGGCCGACATGCAGTTGAGCTCCAACGAACTCACCGGTCGGCGGATCCTGGTCACCGGCGCCGGCGGGTCGATCGGCTCGGAGCTGTGCCGGCAGCTGTTGAAGGCCGACCCCGGCGAGCTGATGATGCTCGACCGCGACGAGTCGGCCCTGCACGGCCTCCAGATGTCGCTGGCCGGCCGGGCCCTGCTGGACGGTCCCGAGCTGATCCTCGCCGACCTGCGCGACGACGAGCGCATCCGGCGGATCGTCCGCGAGCGCCGGCCGGAGGTCATCTTCCACGCCGCCGCGCTGAAGCACCTCACGCTGCTCCAGCGGCATCCCGGCGAGGCGGTCATGACGAACGTCTGGGGCACCCTCTCCGTGCTGGACGCGTGCGGCGACGTGGCCCGGTTCGTCAACATCTCCACCGACAAGGCGGCCGACCCGATCAGCGTGCTCGGCTACTCGAAGCGGATCACCGAGCGGTTGACGGCGCACGCCGCCTCCCGTTTTCCCGGCACGTTCCTCAGCGTCCGCTTCGGCAACGTGCTGAGCAGCCGTGGCTCGGTGGTGACCGCGTTCCAGCGGCAGATCGAGCTGGGCCGCCCGCTCACCGTCACCCATCCGGAGGTGACCCGCTACCTGATGACCGTGCAGGAGGCGGTGCACCTGGTCCTGCAGGCCGCCGAGATCGGCCGCGACGGCGAGGCGCTGGTGCTGGACATGGGCGAGCCGGTCCGCATCGCGGACCTGGCCCGGCAGATGGCCGAGCAGGCGGACAGCGGCGTGCCGATCGTCTACACGGGGCTGCGCCCAGGCGAGAAACTGCACGAGGACCTGTTCGGCACGGGCGAGTCCGACACGCGTCCGCTGCACCCGCTCGTCTCGCACGTGACGGTGCCCGCCCTCAACCCGATGGAGGTCAGCGGCCTCGACCCGTACGACGATCCGGAGAAGGTGGTCGCGCAGCTCGCCCTGCTCTGCGACCACCCGGTCGGGCCGGTGTCCGACGGTCCCGTCCAGATACCGCTCTCCCGCTGACCCGCGGGCCCTTCGCGACGCCCGGCGCGGGGAAGGGCCCGAAAGTCGGTACGCCGGCCGCTGCCGGCGTCGCCGACCTGACCGTCGGCTCTGATCGACGCACGGCTCACACCTGATGGAAGGGACACCCGTGGCGAAGGAGCGCACAGTGGCGATCGACGTGGTGATAGTGGGCACGGGAGGAATGGGTCGGGAGATCTTCGGCGTCATCCGCGCTATCAACGACCGGGCGGCGGAGGGCGTCCGCTGGCGCGTCCTCGGCTTCGTCGACGACTATCCCACCGAGTCGAGTCTCAAGCTGGTCCAGCGGCTGGACGTGCCGTTCCTCGGGTCGTCGCGGTCGCTCGCGGACCAGCCCGTCACCACGCACGTCGCGCTGGGCGTCGGGGATCCGCGCAGGCGACGCGAGATCGACCTGAGGATCCGGTCATACGGGCACGCTGCCGCGACGATCGTGCATCCGGCCGCCGAGATCGGCCCGGACTGCGTCTTCGGAGAAGGTCTGGTGGCGCTTGGCGGTGCCCGGGTGACGACGAACGTGACCCTGGGCCGGCACGTGCACCTCAACCAGAACTGCACCGTGGGACACGACTGCGTGCTGGGCGACCACGTTTCCGTGAATCCGCTCGCGGCGGTCTCCGGCTACTGCCGGCTGGAGGCGGGGGTCATGGTGGGTACGACGGCCGCGGTGCTGCAGGGAATCACCGTGGGTCGCGACGCCACGGTCGGTGCCGGCGCCTGCGTGGTCCGCGACGTGCCTGAGGCCGTGGTGGTGAAGGGCGTTCCCGCCCGATGAACGCCGGTGGGACCATACGGGTCCTGCCACCTGCTCACCGGCGGATGCCCGCCCAGTCGTGGTGTCTGCGTACCGTGGAGAGGATGAAGTCGACGACCCGGCGCGAGGTGTCGGGGACCAGATAGTCGGCAGGGCACGGCACCACGCCGGAAGTGGCTTGGTCGATCGTCACCCGCACCGCCTCCACCACCCCCTGCGGATCGAGGCCGGTCATGATGATCCCGCCGATCTCCAGCGCCTCCGGACGTTCCATGGCGTCGCGAAGAGTGACGGCCGGGAAACCGAGAATCGCCGACTCCTCGCTCACCGTGCCACTGTCCGACAGCGTGCAGCGGGCGTGCCGTTGCAGCGCCACGTAGTCGAAGAAGCCGAACGGCTCGTGGAAGGCGATCCCGTCCAGGTTGGCGTCGTCCACCGCCAGTCCTTCCAGCCGTTTGCGGGTACGCGGATGGGTGGACACCAACAACGGCAGTCGCCACTCGTCCCGTACGGCGCGCAGGCAGTCGAGCAGGCGGTGGAGCCGGTTCGGCTGGTCGACGTTCTCCTCGCGGTGGGCGCTGACCACGAAATACTGCCCGGGTTCGAATTCGAGTTGGCGCAGTACGGTGGATCGGGCGATGTCGTCCCGGTAGTGGTCGAGCACCTCCCGCATCGGTGAACCGGTGTGCAGAATGCGCCGTGGATGCAGACCCTCAGCGAGCAGGTTACGCCGGGCATGCTCGGAGTAGACCAGGTTGAAGTCCGCCACATGGTCGACCAACCGGCGGTTGGTCTCCTCCGGCACGTTGAGGTCGAAACAGCGGTTCCCCGCCTCCATGTGATAGACGGGAACCCGCATCCGCCTGGCCATCAGCGCGGCGATCGCGCTGTTCGTGTCGCCGAGCACGAGCAGCGCGTCGGGTCGCGTCTCCTTGATCGCATCCTCGACCCCCACCAGAACGGCGCCCAGGACACGCCCGAGGGTGGTGGTGTCGACCTGGAGAAAGCGGTCGGGCCGGCGCACCTGCATCTCGGTGAAGAAGACGTCGGACAGGGCCGGATCCCAATTCTGCCCCGTGTGTACGAGGGTGTGGTCGACCGTTCTGTCGAGTCGGTCGATCACCCGAGCCAGTCGGATGATCTCCGGCCGAGTCCCGACAACCGTCATTACCCGTGTCATTCGACGCCCTTCGATAGAAGGAAGGGGCTCCTGCGCGACGCGCGTGCCGCCGTCCCCGACGGGGGAACGAGCCGCTGTCGAAAAAGTGACGGCTATCGGCTTGGATCTCGCACGATTACGCAACTTGGAGGGCTTTTGTGAATCAGCTCCCGAAGTCCACTCACGAGGCTATCGTCACACTCGATCGTCGTCCCCTAGCTCCCGCATTCCAACGGAACCGACAGGAGGAAATGTGGCGTCCTCACTTGTGGACCGACGCGTTCTGATCACCGGTGGGACTGGATCGTTCGGCCAGACGATGGTGGCGAGGCTACTCGACGCCGGCGCCGCGCAGGTTCGCGTGCTCAGCCGGGACGAGGCCAAGCAGGAGGCCATGCGGGTCCGGTTGCGTGACGACCGGGTCCGCTTCTACGTCGGCGACGTCCGCGACCTCGACTCGGTTTCCAAGGCTACCCGCGGTGTCGAGTACGTGTTCCACGCCGCCGCGCTGAAGCAGGTGCCGTCCTGTGAGTTCTTCCCGCTGGAGGCCGTGCGCACCAACGTGCTGGGCAGCTCGAACGTGGTGGACGCCAGCGAGCGTAACGACGTCGCCGCGGTCGTCTTCCTGAGCACCGACAAGGCGGTCTACCCGATCAACGCGATGGGAATGACCAAGGCCCTGATGGAGAAGGTGGCGCAGGCCCACGTCCGCAACAACCCCGGAGCGCGCACCCGGGTCTGCTCGGTCCGCTACGGCAACGTCATGTGTTCACGGGGCTCGGTCATTCCCCTGTTCATCGAACAGATCAGGAACGGCGTGCCGCTGACCGTCACGGAGCCCACCATGACCCGCTTCCTGATGTCGCTGGCAGACTCCGTCGAGCTCGTGGAGCACGCTTTCCACCACGGTGAGCCGGGGGACGTCTTCATCCGGAAGGCCGACGCGTGCACGATCGGCGACCTGGCGACGGCGCTCTGCAACCTGTTCGAGGTGCCCGCCAAGTTCGAGGTGCTGGGTCTGCGCCACGGCGAGAAGATGTCGGAGACGCTGGCGAGCCACGAGGAACTGGCCCGCTCGCAGGACTTCGGGAACTTCCTGCGCGTTCCGATCGACAGCCGCGACCTCAACTACTCGCTCTACTTCGAGGAGGGCGACACCGTCAGCGACCACCGTGCCGACTACACCTCGGACAACACCACGAGGCTGGCGGTACCGGAGGTCATGTCGCTGCTGCTGACCCTCCCGGAGGTACGGCAGCACCTCGCCTCGATGCCGTCTCTCACCGCGGCGGGACGGGCGTGACCTCGGCAGGCGCCGCCGACCGTCCCGTGGACGACGGACGGATCAGCCCCCAGACGGGCCAGCTACCCCGTGTCGCGTTCGTCAGTCAGTGGTTCGCTCCGGAGCCGACCACCACACCGGTGTGGATCGCCCGCTCCCTCGCGCAGCGGAACCTACGGGTCGACGTACTGACCGGAGTCCCCAACTATCCCGCCGGTGTGGTCTACGAGGGGTACTCGGCGTGGCAACGCCGCCACGAGGTCCACCACGGCATGCGGGTGTTGCGCACTCCGCTCTATCCGAGCCACGACCAATCGGCCCTGCGCCGCGTGGCCAACTACGCGAGCTATGCGGTGTCCTCGGCGGTCCTCGGATCGTCGGTGCTGCGGGCCGCCGACGTCTCCCTCGTGTACTCGACCCCGCCGACCACCGCGACCGCCGCCATGGTCGCGCGCCTGCGCTGGGGGCTTCCCTACGTGCTGATGGTGATGGACGTCTGGCCCGATTCGGTCTTCGCCACCGGCTTCCTCGCCGAGGGGACGAAGCGTCGTGTCGCCGAGCCTCCGCTCACCTGGCTCACGAACCAGACGTACCACTGGGCGGACCACGTGACAGCGACGTCGCCCGGCATGCGGGACACACTCGTCGCCCGCGGTGTGCCGCCGGAGAAGGTGTCGGTCGTCTACAACTGGACCGACGAGAAGGTGATGCGTCCCAGCGAGCCCGACCACGACCTGCGGGCCCGCCTCGGTCTGACGGACGAGTTCATCCTGATGTACGCCGGGAACCACGGCGCGGCCCAGAACCTGGACGTCGCCGTCCGGGCGATGCACGAGCTACGAGACCGGCCGGACGTACACCTCGTTCTGGTGGGGGACGGGATCGAGAAGTCCTCCTTGCAGGCTCTCGCGGCAAGCCTGGACCTACGCTCGGTTCACTTCGTCGAGCCGGTGGAGGCGGAGAGAATGCCGGCCGTGATGGCGACCGCCGATCTCCAGTTGGTTTCCCTCGCCGATCAGGAACTCTTCCGCGTGACCCTGCCCAGCAAGGTCCAGTCGATCCTCGCCTGCGCCCAGCCCATCCTCACCTGCGCACCGGGCGACGCCGCGCGCGTCGTGCACGAGGCGGGCGCCGGCTTCAGCTCACCGCCGGGTGACTCGTCGGAACTGGCCCACGCCATCCGGCGCGCCGCGGCGGTGCCGCGGCCGCGGCTACGGGCGATGGGGGACGCGGGTCGCGAGTACTACCTGACCCATCTCGGGGAAGCGGCCAACGCGGGGACTCTCGCCGATCTCCTGCGGGGCGCGGCGAACCGGCGACGGGGTCGGCGTGCCCGGGCGGCGGGCGCACGATGAGGCAGCGTGTGTTGATCATCGGAGTGACCGGCATGCTCGGCCACACCCTCGTGCGGGAACTCGGCGATACGGCCGAGTTGGACGTCTACGGGTGCGCCCGCGGTGCCGTCCCGGCGCAGGCCAATTTTCCCGAGGCGCTCGCACGGCAGATCACTCCCCGGGTGGACGTCAGCGACCGCAGCGCCGTCCGGAGGATCCTGAGCGTCCTGCGCCCGGACGTGGTGATCAACTGCGTCGGTGTGATCAAGCAACGGCCCGAGGTCGAGGATGCCGTCAACACGATCACCGTCAACGCGCTCTTCCCGCACCAGTTGGCCCGGGAGTGCGCCGAGAGCGGTGCTCGCCTGATACAGATCAGCACCGACTGCGTCTTCTCCGGCCGCCACGGCGGCTACACCGAAGCGGACATCCCCGACCCGTACGACCTGTACGGTCGGTCCAAGCTGCTCGGCGAGACGACCACGGGAACCGCGCTGACCCTGCGCACCTCCATCATCGGTCACGAGCTCGGCAGCGCCCGTTCCCTGGTGGACTGGTTCCTCTCCCAGCGAGGCGTGGTGAACGGCTACACGAAGGCCATCTACAGCGGCCTGACCACCACCGAGTTCGCATCGCTGCTGCGCTCCGTCGTCCTCCCCCGCGCGGAGCTGACCGGTCTTTACCACGTCGCCTCCACCCCGATCTCCAAGTACGAACTGCTGGGCATCATCGGCGACGTGTACCGGTGGCAGGGACGGATCGAGCCGTCGGACGAGGTCCTGTGCGACAGGTCGCTGTCGGCTGCGGCCTTCCGGGCAAGGACCGGCTACCAGCCACCGGAATGGCCGGAGATGATCGCGAGGATGCGCTCCGCCGCACTCGCCTCGGGCCTGCCGGTCGCGGGACGTCCCGCCCTCCAGACCACGCCGTGAGCGGCCACCTCGGCGTCCGTCCGCTCGGAACGGACGCCGAGGTCCGCCGTGCCGATCTCTCCGGCGGGAGAGGGGAACGGCGGTGCGGTCACCGAGCCGCACTCGCCTCCTGGCGGACACGGAACGCCGTCCGAGCCACGTCGAGGACGCCCACCCGGGCGGCGGTCCGCTCACGCCAGTCCCGGTATGCCGCACCGGCCGCCACCCGCGCGGCGTGCCGCTGCTGGGCGGAGCCTCCGACGATGTCCTCGATCTTCGTCGCCAGTGCGTCGACCGTCAGCTCGGGCAGCACTGCCCCTCCTCCGGCCTCGAGGACCTCCGACCACGGCGTACGGTCCGAACAGATCACCGGGCACGCGACCGAGAGACTCTCGGCGATCACATGTCCGAAGTTCTCGCCCCTGGTGGGCAGGACGAAAGCGTCGTACCGGGAGAACGTGTCCCTGACCGCTTCCGGCCGCAGCGCCCCCCGGTAGGTTGCCCGGACATCCCCCGGCAGGGCCTCCATCAGGGCCAGGCAACGCTGCCAGTAGCCCGTGTCCTCGATCGGGCCGTAAACGTCGAACTCCACCGGACCTCGGACGCGGGACAGGGCCGCGAGTACGAGGTCCAGGTTCTTCATCGGGGACACCCGGCCGATGAAGACCAGCCGCGCGGGTCCGGTGGACGCGGGCGCGGCTGGCGGATCGTCCGCCGCGGGTCCCGTGGCTCCGGCGATGAACGGCTGCCCGGCCGCCGGGAAGACCCGTCGGATGTCGGCCGCCTCCAGCGGTGTGGTGGCGTGCCAGAACACCCTTGACCCGCCGAGCAGCCGACGCCAGCCGAGAAGGAAGAGACGCTTCCGGTTCCGCCTCAGGGCGAGCGCGCCGGCGCCGAGTTCGCCCCTGGGCGCGACGAGAATCCGATCGACGCGGAGCACGCCCAGTCGTGCCGCCAGGACGGAGACGATCGAGTAGGAGGACCAGACGCTGTTGACGTACAGCAGGTCGAACCGCCTGGCCCGCACCCCTCGCCACAAATCCCGCCACTGGCGCGGATTCCGCGCCCCGAGATAGAAGACCGAGCAGCGGCCTCGGCGGACCCACCGTCCGGAGAGCCCCAGGTACGGCCGCGAGGCGCCGAGATCGCGATCGCGGGTCACCAGGGTGGTGTCGATGCCGGGACCGACCGTGTCGAGCATCGACGACAACGACCGGACCGGCCCGCCTGCGCGATAGCCCGGTTCGAAGTAGTCCGCGGTGACCAGCACACGGAAGGCGTCCGGCCGGGTGACGTCAGAATCGGCCTCGCAGGCCACGGAAGCTCCTCGAATTGAACGGATTGAACCGTCAAGTTCAACGACCGGGGTCAGCACGGGTCGCGGTGGGTATCAAATATGAGCGCCGGCTACAAATACGTGAAACCGACGAACATCGACCAGTGGTCCGGTATAAGGAATTGAAGCTTGGCCCGTTCGCGCCTGCGGAACGCTTCGGGAATCCGAGGCCCGGCACGCCTCACCACGAGAGGGACACATGTCGCGAGTAGCGCTCATTTCTGGGATCACCGGGCAGGACGGCAGTTATCTGTCAGAGCTACTGCTCAACAAGGGCTACACCGTGCACGGAATCAAGCGACGCTCTTCGAGCTTCAACACCGAGCGGATCGATCGCATCGACGTCCACCCCCGGCACGGTGACGCCCGCCTGTTCCTCCACTACAGCGACCTCTCGGACCCCGCGTCCCTGACGCACCTCATTCGGGACATCCGCCCCAACGAGGTCTACAACCTCGGCGCCCAGAGCCACGTCCGGGTGTCCTTCGACATCCCGGGCTACACGGCGGACGTCACAGGACTCGGCGCGTTGCGGATGCTGGAGGCCACCCGGGCAGCCGATGTCGGAGCCCGTTTCTACCAGGCGTCCTCCTCGGAGATGTTCGGCTCCACACCGCCGCCCCAACGGGAGGACACCCCCTTCCACCCGCGCAGCCCGTACGCGTGCGCCAAGGTGTACGCGTACTGGTCCGCGGTGAACTACCGCGAGTCCTGGGGGATGTACTGCACCAACGGGATTCTGTTCAACCACGAGAGTCCTCGCCGGGGCGAGAACTTCGTGACCCGGAAGATCACGAGGGCGGTTGCCCGCATCGAGGCCGGCATCCAGGACAAGCTCTACCTGGGAAACCTCAACGCCGTCCGGGACTGGGGATACGCGCCGGAGTACGTCGAGGCGATGTGGCTGTCCCTCCAGCAGGACCGACCCGACGACTACGTGGTGGCGACGGGTGAGGGCCACACCGTGCGGGAGTTCGTGGAGGCCGCCTTCAGCCACGTCGGGTTGGACTGGCGTCAGTTCGTGGTCACGGATCCGGCGTACTTCCGCCCCGCCGAGGTCGACGCCCTCATCGGTGACTACGCCAAGGCGCGCCGGGCCTTGGGCTGGGCGCCCAAGACGCTCTTCGCGGACCTCGTCCGGGTGATGGTGGACGCGGACCGCCAGATGCTCGAGGACGAACGCATGGGTCGGCTCGTGCGGGTCGACCGGTGAGGCTCGCCGTCGACGCCTCCGCCATCCGTCCCGGTCACGCCGCCGGGGTCGAGGCCTTCACCTATGGCCTGCTGGAGGGGCTGGCCGACGCCTCGGTCCACGAGATCCGGGTGGACATCCTGCGGGACACGCTCGACGACTGGCGGGAACGCGTGTCACGGGACCGGATCTCCTGGACGGAGGTCGACATGCCGCTACGGTCCGACAACCGCTACGGACAGGCGCTGCGGCGCCTGACGCCGGAACGGCTACGCCAATCGCTCGCCGTCCGGCGGACGGTCAACGCCGTACGCCAGCGCGCACGCTCGCGCCACGAGGACGCCGACGTCGTGCTCTTCCCGTTCCACTGCGCCCCGGCCCGGGCTCGCTCGTCGGTCGTCGTGGTGCACGACCTGCGGCACCTGCACCCGGCGTTCCGCTCCCCCGGGTTCGAGGCGGTGGTACGGGAGAACGTAGCCCGGGCCTCCGCCGTCGTCGTGTCCTGGCCGCACCCGTACCGAGAGGTGCTGGCGACGTTCCCGGAGGCTGCGGATCGGATCGCTCTCATCCCGCCGCCCACCTTCCAGCCCGCGCCCCGGAGGTGGGCGGTCAAGCCCGAGCCCGGGCTTCTGATCTACCCGTCTTCGACGGCGGCGCACAAGAACCACGCGACCCTGCTGGAGGCGATGGCGCTCCTTCCGGAGTTTCGGCTGGTCTGTCCCGGCCCTCTGGTCGAGCCCGAGGCCAGCCGGCTGCTCGCCCGGGCGGCCCAGCCCGACCTCAGGGGCCGGGTGTCGTTTCCGGGATTCGTCAGCCTCGACCAACTCCACGAGCTGTACGCCCGGGCCTCGGCGGTCGTGGTCCCCTCGCTGTGGGAGGCGGCGAGCGGTGCCATGCTGGAGGCGTTCAGCTGGGGTCTTCCCGTGGCCTGCGCAGACTCGCCACCCTTGTTGGCCCAGCTCGAGTTCACCGGGGCGGACGCCGCGGTGTTCGAGAGCAGGGACGCCGCGTCGCTGGCTGCGGCGGTCCGCCGGGTCACGCGCGACCGTGACCACTTCGTCCAGGCATCCCGCCGAGCGGACGCGCGGCTCGCGGGGCGAACCTGGGCGGACACGAGTCGCGACTACGCCGCGGTGCTCGAATGGGTGGCAGCCGGCCGGCCAGGTCCCATCCCGCGCTCGGCATTCGCCACCACCTTGACCTCAGGGGAGTCACGATGAACGTCGACGAACGCTTCCCGGTGGCCCGGCCCTGTCTGTCCGAGTTGGAGGAGCACTACCTGCTCGACGCGCTGCGCAGCGGCTGGATCTCCTCACAGGGACCCTACCTGCGCCGCGTCGAGGAGCAGCTCGCCGAGCGGTGCGGCACCGCCACCGCGGTGGCGACCAGCAACGGAACCGTCGCTCTGCACCTGGTCCTGGCCGCAGCCGGTATCGGGCCGGGCGACGAGGTGGTGGTCCCGGCCCTCACCTACGTCGCCACCGCCAACGCGGTCGCGTACTGCGGGGCTCGTCCCGTCGTCGTCGATGTTCTGCCGCAGACCTGGTGCATCGATCCGGATTCGGTACGAGCCGCGATCGGCCCACGCACCAGGGCTGTGATCGCCGTGGACGTCTACGGTCACCCCGCGGACTATCCCGCCCTGCGCGAGCTGTGCGACCGGCACGGCCTGCTCCTGGTTGCCGACGCGGCGGAGTCCTTCGGCGCCACCCTGCACGGCCGGCCGACGGGATCGCAGGCAGACGCCAGCACCTTCTCGTTCTTCGGCAACAAGGTGGTCACTTCCGGCGAGGGAGGATGCGTGACCACCTCCGACGCGGCGCTCGCGGACCAGATGCGTCTGCTGCGCAGTCAGGGCATGGACCCCCAGCGCCGGTACTGGTTCCCGGTCGTGGGTTACAACTACCGGATGACGAACCTGGCCGCAGCGTTGCTCTGCGCCCAACTCGACCGGGCGGAGGAGATCATCGCCCGGCGGGACCGGGTGATCGCGGCGTACGAGCATGAACTCGCGGACGTACCGCTACTGCGGCCACAACCCGTCGCGACGGGCGTCCGGCGGGCGCCCTGGATGGCATCCTTCCTGGTCGGCGCCGAAGGAGCGACGTCACCGCGCGACGAGCTGGCGCGAATCCTGGACCGGTTGGGCGTCGAGACCAGGCCGTTCTTCGTGCCGATCTGCGAGTTGCCCGCCCATTTCGATCCGCACGCGCACTGCCCGGTCAGCAGCGACCTCGCACGACGTGGCATCAACCTGCCGACCTACGCCGGTCTGAGCGACACGGACATGAAGGCGATCGTGGAACGGATCCGGGCCGCTGTGGACCTCCTGGAGTCGTCGGGCACCCCCACCGCCTGAACGTCGCACGACGCGCGGCCCGCCGGCCCACCCGGGGTCAGGCGGGCTGCGCCGTCAGTTCTCGCGCCCTGCCCTGACGTCGCAGCAGCAGGTGGTAGGCGTGGCACCAGGCGAGCGCGCTGAGCAGCGCCATCACCACCAGGGCGCAGGCTGCTCCGGTCGCGCCCAGGAACACGGCGCCGGCGACAACCACCGGTACCCGCAGCACCCCCAGGACGGTGCCCGCGACCACCGTCCGGCTGGTGGCGCCCTCTATCCGCAGCCCGGCGAAGCCGACTGCGGCGGGCACCGCCAGCAGGCTCTCCAACACGAGCAGAGGCAGGAGTGACCGGGCGACATCCCAGTTGCCGCCCAACAGCATCGTGCCCACTCGATCGGGCAGCAGCGCGACCGCCAGCGCCAACGGCACCACACCGGTGGTCACCAGCACGCCGAGCCGGACGGCCGCCCGTCTCCGTGCCGCAGCGGGGGCAGTTCGTTCCCTGGACAGGTACGGAAGAATGAGCGCCGATGCGGTCGCCACGACGAGATTCATCGGGCCGAGGACCGTACGCCCCGCACTCAACGCGCCCACCACGGCCGTGCCCGCCATGCCCGCCACGGCCGTGAGAGCGAGTTGGGCGGAGCCGGTGGTGATGAGGAACTGCGTGCCGAAGGCCGCCGCGCGGCGGGACTCGGCACGGTCCGCTCCCCACCCCGGCCGCGCCGGGTAACGACAGCGCCAGGCCGTGGCATATCCCAGGAGGGCCCCTCCCGCCGACCAACCGGCGAAGACCACCACCGGACCGACCACGCCCCACAGACCGAGCGCCACGGTGGCGACGGTGAGCCCAAGCCAGCAGACCTCCATCCGGAAGGCCAGCCCCGGCGAGCCCACGCCGAGGCTCACCGCCTTCAGGTAGTCGTACAACACCAGACCCGGCAGCGCCGTGCCGGCGATCAGCAGGTAGGGCGAGTCGAACGCCAGTCCGCCGGCGACCACGGCGACGGCCGCCGCCGCTCCCACCGCCGCCACCCGCCGGGACGCTTCCCGGGCGGGGGCCGTGCCGAGGCCGGCGGCCAACACCGAGTCGGTCACCGCCGCCCGGGTCAACCCGGATGCGAGAACGTAGAACGAGAAGGCGACCGCGAAGCGACCGACCCCGTCGACCGTCTCCAGACGTGTGACCGAGATGGCCACCAGGAAGTTGCCGGCGCTGGAGAGCCCGCCGACCGTCAACGCGCGGGAGGCTCGTCCCCGACCGAGGCGCCCGGCGAGCGCCCCCAGCCGACGGGAATGAACGGCCAGCATCACCGCACGGGTCTGGCCGTACTCGCGGTGCCGGCAAGGCTCACGGCCGAGGAACGGCGATGGGGGCGCCGTCTGGTCGCTCTCAGCAGCAGGAGAACCGGCACCGCCGACACGGTCTGCTGGATCACGCTGATCGACGAGTCCGGGTAGGTGCTGGACCACAGCAGCGGACCCGCCAGGACGAAGCACAACAGACTGAGGCGTACGGGGCCTGGCCCGCCTCGCATCCTGAGAAGCGCCATGACCACGGCCGCCCAGCCGGCGTAGAAGGCCACGACGCCGAGCGGGCCGTGGAAGAAGTAGACGTTCCCCATCGACAGGAACGTGTAGGCCGAGGTGGCCCCTCCGCCGAGGTACTGGTTGATCTCCTGGCCGGTGGAAATGGGAGGACGCTCCTCGTCCAGGGCGCGCGGCACCAAGCCGTACCGCACGTAGTCGACGAGGCCGGGCCGAACCACGTCCGCCGGCACGTCGAGCGGTGCGACGGCAGCCAGTTGGAGGTCGAGACGCAGCCGGTCCGTGGCCGTCACCTGCTCGGACACCGCCACCCCACGATCAGCGCGAATCGCGTTGCGGTACTCGAACACCGTCGGCCACACGAGAAAGACCACCGCGACAACCACCAGGAGGTACCGGATGCGAAAGATCCCGCATATCAGGCCGGCGGCGCCGAGGAAGGACAGGAACCCGAGCAGCGGCGCCGAGATGGCGGTCATGGCGACGACGACGACCTGAGCCAGGACCAGAAGGGCCAGCCACCCGTGCAGCCTCCTCGCGGAGACCTGGCCGCGAAGGTGACTGACGACCAGCAGGGCGAAGGCGAAGGCGCCCCACCCCGCGAACAGCGCGGTCATCGCAGCCACCGGCGAGGTGGGCAGCTCGCCGCTCACCTGGGCGACGATCGTCCCCCGACCCACGTACGCCCCTACCAGGCTGGCGACGATGCCGGTCACCGCGACGAGGCGCGCAGCGACGTAGAGCGACCGATCCCGCGCTCCGGCCGGCCTGAACGGATGTCGCCATTCGTCGGTGGGGCGACCGAGGAGCAGACCGAACGTCTCCACGACGGCGCTGCCGAGCAGCGCCAGCGCGACCAGGCGCACGATGAAACCCACTTCGGGATTTCCGTTGACCACCGCCATCGGAACGATGAGCAGCACAAAGGGCGCGAGGACCACCAGGCTGACCGGGTAGCACCGGAGCAGTCGGGGCAACGGACCGGGAATCCTGTCCGCAGCCCTGTGCCGGCCGGTACCACCAGTACCACCGGCAGTCCTCACCGCCGCCCCCTGGACGGCGTCCCGGGCGGGGACCGTTGCGACGAGCAGCCCTCCACGATTAGTCATCGCCCGGGACCCAGCTTCCTGTTCTTCACCCTGGGAGCAACGACGTCGGCGGGGCGGAGAAACGCACACGTCGGGCATCGTGCGCGAATCACCCGACGGAGGGCGTCGGAAGAGAAACACCCGGACGGGCGAACCGGATGTGGTGAGCTGTAGGCATGGACCGGAGCCGGCTCGGGCTGGTGCTGCACCCCACCCGGGACGTCTCAGCGGTGGTCGACACGATCGTGATCTGGGCCGCCCGGCACCACATCTCGCTGGCCGTACGCGCCGAGGACCGGCATCGCGTGCCGGACTCGGTCGAGCCGCTGCCCATGGGCGAGGTGGCCGTCCGGTCCGACGCGCTGATCGCCATCGGCGGGGACGGGACGATGCTCGGCGCCCTGCGGTCGGCGGTCCACGACCCGAAGCCGGTGCTCGGCGTGCACGTCGGCAAGCTCGGCTTCCTCGTGGAGGTGGAGCCGCCGGAGCTTCCGACGGCCCTGGACCGGCTGGTGGCGCGCGACTTCACGGTGGAGAGCCACAGCTGCCTGGCCTGCGACGTCTGCGGCGACGACCTCGTCGCGTTCAACGACATCGCGCTGATCCGGCAGCCCGGCTCCGGCTTCGTCAGCGCCTCCCTCGCGGTCGACGGGCAGCGGTACGGGTACTACCGCTGCGACGCGCTGGTGGTCAGCACCCCGACGGGCTCGACCGCCTACAGCTATGCCGCCGGCGGCCCGCTCGTCTCGCCGGCCACCGAGGCGGTGGTGGTGACCCCGTCCGCCCCGATGGCCGGCATCTCCCGTGCGCTGGTGCTCTCCCCCCACGAGACGGTCCGCCTGCAACTGCGCGAGGACTCCGGCCCGGTCGCCGTGGAGGTGGACGGCCTGGTGATCCGGGACGCCGCGACGGAGGGCGTCGTGGAGATCCGCTACCGGCACGACGCCGGCCTGGTCGTACGCCTGGATCCGCGGCGCTATCAGGAACGCAACCAGCTGAAGCTGAGCCTGCTGGACCTGCCGCTGCTTCCCGAACAGCTTCGCGAGCTGCTGCCGGAGGGCCTGCGGGAAAGACTCAACCGCCGCGAGCTGCCGCCACCGCGCTGACCCGCCCGCATGCGCCCCATGCCCGCCCCGGCATCGCCACGCGGGCTGCGCCGACTCGCCCCCGCCGACGCCCTGGGCCTGCCAGGCCGGGTCGGGCCGAGTCGTCTACGACGTCAGCTCGCCAGGGCGCCGCACGCCACGTGTCGGCTCCGCCGGAGAGGCGGGCAGGTGCTCAGGCCCGCTCGAGTACCTCCGAGACCAGGTCCTTCGCCTCCTGCTGGATCCGGGCCAGGTGTTCCGGGCCCTGGAAGGACTCGGCGTAGATCTTGTAGACGTCCTCGGTGCCCGACGGCCGGGCGGCGAACCAGCCGGACTCGGTGGTCACCTTGAGCCCGCCGATCGGCGCGTCGTTGCCCGGTGCGGTGGTGAGGGTCGCGGTGATCGGTTCGCCGGCCAGCTCGGTGGCGGTCACCTGCTCCGGCGAGAGCTTGCCGAGCACGGCCTTCTGCTCCCGGGTGGCGGGGGCGTCGATCCGGGCGTACGCGGGGGCGCCGAAGCGCTCGGCGAGCTCCGTCCAGTGCTGGCTGGGGGTGCGGCCGGTGGTCGCGATGATCTCGCCGGCGAGCAGGCAGAGCAGGATGCCGTCCTTGTCGGTGGTCCAGGTGCTCCCGTCGCGGCGCAGGAACGACGCCCCGGCGCTCTCCTCCCCGCCGAAGCCCACCGCGCCGTCGAGCAGCCCGGGCACGAACCACTTGAAGCCGACCGGCACCTCCAGCAGCGGGCGACCCAGGTCGGCGGCGACCCGGTCGATCATCGAGGAGGAGACCAGGGTCTTGCCGACGGCGGCAGTCGGGCCCCACCGCGTCCGGGTGCGGAACAGGTGGGCGATCGCCACGGCGAGGTAGTGGTTGGGGTTCATCAGGCCGCCGTCGGGGGTGACGATGCCGTGCCGGTCGGCGTCGGCGTCGTTGCCGGTGGAGACCTGGTGGTCGGCGCGGGCGGCGATCAGGGAGGCCATCGCGTTCGGCGAGGAGCAGTCCATCCGGATCTTGCCGTCGCCGTCCAGCGTCATGAACCGCCAGGTCGGGTCGACCGTCGGGTTGATCACGGTCAGGTCCAGCCGGTGCCGCTCGGCGATCTCACCCCAGTAGTCCACGCTCGCCCCGCCGAGCGGGTCCGCGCCGATGCGCACCCCGGCGTCGCGGACGGCGTCGAGGTCGATCGCCGTCGGCAGGTCGTCGACGTAGTGGGCGAGGAAGTCGTACGACCCGGTGGTGTCGGCGGCGCGGGCCCGGGCGTACGGGATCCGCCGGACCTCCTTCAGGCCGTCGGCGAGGATGGCGTTGGCGCGGTCCTGGATCCACCTCGTCGCGTCGGTGTCGGCCGGACCGCCGTGGGTGGGGTTGTACTTGAAGCCGCCGTCGTCGGGCGGGTTGTGCGACGGGGTGATCACGATGCCGTCGGCGAGCCCGCCGGTACGCCCCCGGTTGTGGGTGAGGATCGCGTGCGACACCGCCGGGGTGGGCGTGTAGCCGTCGCGGCTGTCCAGCAGCACGGTGACCTCGTTGGCGGCGAGCACCTCCAGCGCGTCCACCGCCGCCGGGGCGGAGAGCGCGTGGGTGTCGCGGCCGAGGAAGAGCGGGCCGTCCAGCCCCCGCTCCCGCCGGTAGTCGCAGAGCGCCTGGGTGACCGCCAGGATGTGGTCGGAGTTGAACGCGTTGCGCAGGCTCGACCCCCGGTGCCCCGACGTGCCGAAGGAGACCTGCTGCGCCGGGTCCTGCGGATCGGGGTGCTCGGTGTAGTAGGCGGTCACCAGCCGCGGCACGTCGACCAGGTCGGCGGGCTGGGCGGGCTTGCCGGCCCGGGGATGACTGCTCACGGTTCCACCTTCTGTCCCTTGCCGATCACCACGATGCCGTTCTCCGAGACCGTGTAGCGCTGCCGGTCCCGCTCCAGGTCGACGCCGATCTCGGCGCCCTCCGGCACGACCACGTTCTTGTCGAGGATGGCCCGGCGCACCACGGCGTGCCGGCCGACGTCGACGCCCTCCATCAGCACCGCGCCGTCCACGTGCGCCCAGGAGTGCACCTTCACCTTGGGCGAGACGATCGAGTTCTCCACCAGGCCGCCGGAGATCACCGCACCGGGCGAGACCATCGAGGCGACCGCGCGGCCGACCCGCTCGCCCCACTGGTGGACGAACTTCGCCGGCGGGTACGGCGGCTGCGCCGTGTAGATGGGCCACTCGAAGTTGTAGAGGTTGAACACCGGGTGCACGTTGATCAGGTCCATGTGGGCGTCGTAGAAGGAGTCGAGCGTCCCCACGTCGCGCCAGTAGCCACGGTCCCGGTCGGTGCTGCCCGGCACCTCGTTGTCGCGGAAGTCGTAGACGTTGGCCTCGCCGCGCTCGACGAGCATCGGGATGATGCTGCCGCCCATGTCGTGCTTGCTGGACTTGTCCTCCGCGTCGCGCTCGACCGCCTCGCACAGCGCCCTGGTGCTGAACACGTAGTTGCCCATCGAGGCGTAGATCTGGTCGGGGGCGTCGGGCAGGCCCACCGCGTCGGTGGGCTTCTCCCGGAACGCCCGGATCCGCCGGCCGTCCTCGCCGACCTCGATGACGCCGAACTGGTCGGCCATCGACAGCGGCTGCCGGATGCCGGCCACGGTCACCCCGGCGCCGGAGGCGATGTGGTCCTCCACCATCTGCCGGGGGTCCATCCGGTAGATGTGGTCGGCGCCGAAGACGATCACGTGGTCGGGCTGCTCGTCGTTGATCAGGTTGAAGCTCTGGTAGATCGCGTCGGCCGAGCCGGCGAACCACCACGGGCCGCGCCGCTGCTGCGCCGGCACGGGGGTGACGTAGTTGCCGAGCAGGGTCGACATCCGCCACGTCTTGGTGATGTGCCGGTCCAGCGAGTGCGACTTGTACTGGGTCAGCACGACGATCTTCAGATAGCCGGCGTTCGCCAGATTGGACAGGACGAAGTCGACCATGCGGTACATCCCGCCGAACGGGACGGCCGGCTTGGCACGGTCCGTGGTGAGCGGCATCAGGCGCTTGCCCTCTCCGCCGGCCAGGACGATCGCGAGCACCTTGGCAGCCATGTCCAGACGCTATCCATCCCCGTGGGACTTCACCACTCGTACGGGCACACTTCTGCACTAGGGTGCGGGGGATGACGGAACCCGCGCCCCTTCGCGTCGATCTGCTGACCCGGGAGTACCCGCCGGAGGTGTACGGCGGCGCCGGCGTGCACGTGGAGTACCTGGCCCGTGAGCTGCGCCGGCTCGCCAACGTACGGGTGCACTGCTTCGGCGCGCCGCGCACCGAGCGGGGTGTCACCGCGTACGCCGAACCCGCGGGCCTGACCGGCGCGAACGCCGCGCTGCGGACGATGGGCGTGGACCTGGAGATGGCCGCCGCGTGCGCCGGCACCGACGTGGTGCACTCGCACACCTGGTACGCCAACCTCGCCGGGCACACCGCGAAGCTGCTGCACGGCGTGCCGCACGTGGTGACCGCGCACAGCCTGGAGCCGCTGCGACCGTGGAAGGCCGAGCAGCTCGGCGGCGGCTACGCGCTCTCCTCCTGGTGCGAACGCACGGCGTTCGAGGCGGCCGACGCGGTGATCGCGGTCAGCGAGGGGATGCGGCGCGACGTGCTGACCGCCTACCCGGCGGTCGACCCGGACCGGGTCCGGGTGGTGCACAACGGCATCGACACCGCCCAGTACGCCCCGGACCACGGCACGGACGTGCTGCGGCGGCTCGGCGTCGACCCGGCCCGCCCCAGCGTGGTCTACGTGGGAAGGATCACCCGGCAGAAGGGCCTGCCCTACCTGCTGCGCGCGGCGCGCGACCTGCCGGCGGACACCCAGTTGGTGCTGCTCGCCGGCGCGCCGGACACCCCCGAGATCGCCGCCGAGGTGGAGGGCCTGGTCGCCGAGCTGCGCGCGAACCGCTCGGGCGTGGTCTGGGTGGCCGAGATGCTGCCCAAGCACGAGGTGATCCAGGTGCTCACCCACGCCACGGTCTTCGTCTGCCCCTCCGTCTACGAGCCGATGGGCATTGTGAACCTGGAGGCGATGGCCTGCGAGACCGCCGTGGTCGCCACCGCCACCGGCGGCATCCCGGAGGTGGTCGCCGACGGCGAGACGGGGCTGCTGGTGCCGATCGCGCAGGCCACCGACGGCTCCGGTCGGCCCCTGGACCCGAACCGTTTCGTGGCCGACCTGGCGGCGGCGTTGAACGAACTGCTGGCCGACCCGGCGCGTACCGCCTCCTTCGGGTCGGCTGGTCGGCGGCGGGCCGTGGAGCGCTTCTCCTGGGACGCGATCGCCCAGCAGACCGTGGAGCTGTACCACTCGCTGCTGAAGTAGAGAGGCGCATCGGGCCGCGCCGCGCCCTCGATCGTCCGGCTCGCGGAACGATCGAGGGCTGCGGCGTTCCCGACGTCCCCCGTCGGTAAGCGCGACCGCCGCGAGGGCTCAGGGTGCCAGTCGCCTCGGCGGCGCACCGAGGATCAGGCGTAGGGGTTCGCCGCAGGCTGATAGCCCCAGATCTGCGTGGGGTACTGGTCTCCCCAGAACCACAGGGTCACCGAGACGATCTGCTGCGAGTAACCCAGCTCCCAGCCGCTCGCGGTGGCACAGTCGTAGCCCTGCAGGACCTTCAGCCTCGCCGGCGCCGTCACCGTGGTGATCACTCCGGTGCTCGGATTCCTCAGCCTCACCCTGAACGCCGCGGTCGCCTCGTTGGTGTTGTTGGGGGCACTGTCGCAGACCACGAGGCTGATTCGGCTCATGCGAACACTGCTTTCCCAGTAGCCCGACCAGCTGACGCTCATCCCGCCGCCGGCTTCGTCGATGACCCCGGTGAAGGCGGCGGCCATCGCTGGCTGGGGAACAGCGAACAGCGCCATCAGCGCGGACATCACTCCGACGGCGAGCAGCCGCTTGACGGTGTTCCGCATGGGCATTTTCCTCCTTGGTGATCCAGCAGGCCGACTCCGCGCTCGGTGCCATGCAGCCACCAGCATCAGCGTCCTCCTTGCGGGAAAGGCCGGCGGCGATTCCACCGGACACGTCCACCATGGGGCGCGAGCCCAACGGATTCGAAGGAATTCGAGCCGGCTCGAATCGAACGCGTTCGACGTATAGTCGCAGCATGATCCGTCTGACGTTCGGCGTGCAGACGTTGAGCCGGACCCGGCTGTCGGTCTCGCCGGCCATCGAGGCGGTGGAGTGGCTGAAGCTGGCCGCGACCGCCCGGCGGCATCCGGTGTTCGGCGCCCCCGGCCCCGGTGCCCGGGGCGCCCTCCGGCATCCCGACGTGAAACTCCTGGTCGACCTGCTGACCGCGACCAGCGCCTCCTACATGCCGGACCTGTTGACGCCGAAGCCACGGCCCGGACCCTCGAACAAGATCCTGGACGCCCAGCTCGCCGAGATCGAGTCGACCGGGCAGCACGACGTCGACGCCCAGGTCCTCGGCACCGTCGAGGCGCACGCTGGCCGCCCGCTCCCCACCCGGCTCCGCCGGCTCGCCGAGTCGGGCCGTCTTCCCCGACGGCTCGCCGCCGGCCTGGCGGAATTCTGGCGCGAGACACTTCAGGACGACTGGCCGTCGTTGCAGACGGTGCTGGACCGGGACATCGCCGCACGGTCGAGGGTGTCGGCCCGGCACGGCATCGGCCGGGTGTTCGACGGGCTCCATCCGGCGGTGCACTGGGTCCGCGACTCGCTGGTCATCGACACACGCCACGACCACCTGGTCGACCTGTCCGATCATGACTTCGTGCTGGCCGCCACCGCGTTTACCTGGCCGACCCTCATGTTCCAGGTCGATCACGCGGATCAGGCGACGCTGTACTACCCGGCGGGCGGCCTCGGCACCGCCGACCGCCGCGGTCCCGCCGGGCTTCCCGGGGTGATCGGCACCATGCGCGCGACTCTGCTGACCGACCTAGGGGTCGCCCGGTCGACCGCGGAACTGGCCACCCGGCACGGGGTGGCGGCCAGCACGGTCTCCTACCACCTGAGCGCCCTGCGCCGCGCCGAGCTGGTCAGCCGGCACCAGGACGGCCGGCACGTGTTGTACCAACGTACCGAGCGGGCGGGTCCGCTGGTCGACGGCGCCTGAGCGAGCGGAGACGACGCCCGGCGTACGCAGCGGCCTCGAGGGGCGGGACAGGCGCTTGGCCGAGCACGAAAGGATCTCGCGCAGTAGGTTGAACCGGTGACTGGACGGTTCCCGATCGAAGACGTCTCCCCGGTCGTCTCCTGCGGTCGCTACCCGGCCAAGGCGGTGCTCGACGAGCCGGTGCCGGTGTCGGCGCGCGCCTACCGGGAGGGGCACGACGCGCTGGGCTGCAACGTGGTGTGGCTCGGCCCCGACGGGCGGGCCCGCCCGTTCACCCGGATGCGTCCCGGCGAGCCCGGGCAGGACCGCTGGCACGCCGTGATCCGCCCCGACGCGGTCGGCGAGTGGGTCTTCGCCGTCGAGGCGTTCCAGGACCCGTACCTGACCTGGCAGAACGCGGTCACCAAGAAGATCGCCGCCGGGCAGGGGCCGCAGGAGCTGGCCAACGACCTCGCCGAGGGCGTACGCGTGCTGACCGCCGCGGTCGAGCTGGTGCCGGCCGCGGACCGCAAGCGGGTCGAGGCGGCGGTGGCCGCGCTGGACGACGAACGGCTGGAGCTGCCCCGGCGGGTCGCCCCGGCGTTGGAGCTGGCCGAGCTGCTCTGGGAGCACCCGGTCCGCGAGCTGGTCACCACCGGCGACGAGCACCGCCTCTGGGTGGACCGCCGGCGGGCGCTCTTCTCGGCCTGGTACGAGTTCTTCCCCCGCTCGGAGGGGGCGATCCCGGCCACCGTCGACGCGCCGGCCCGCTCCGGCACCTTCGCCACCGCCGTCGAGCGCCTGCCGGGCGTCGCGGCGATGGGCTTCGACGTGCTCTACCTGCCGCCGATCCACCCGATCGGGCGGGTCAACCGCAAGGGCCGCAACAACTCGCTCACCGCCGGGCCGGACGACGTGGGCTCGCCGTGGGCCATCGGCGCCGCGGAGGGCGGCCACGACGCGATCCACCCCGACCTGGGTACGCCGGAGGACTTCCGGGACTTCGTGGCCGCCGCCGCCGAGCAGGGCCTGGAGGTGGCGATGGACCTGGCGTTGCAGTGCGCGCCGGACCACCCCTGGGTGACCGAGCACCCGGAGTGGTTCACCACCCGGGCCGACGGCACCATCGCGTACGCGGAGAACCCGCCGAAGAAGTACCAGGACATCTACCCGCTGAACTTCGACAACGACCCGGCGGGCATCCGGGCCGAGGTGCTGCGGGTGGTGCTGCACTGGGTCGGCGAGGGCATCCGGATCTTCCGGGTGGACAACCCGCACACCAAGCCGTTCGACTTCTGGCACTGGCTGATCGCCGAGGTGAAGCGGGTCGACCCCGACGTGCTCTTCCTCGCCGAGGCGTTCACCCGCCCGGCCATCATGCACGGGCTGGGCAAGGTCGGCTTCACCCAGTCGTACACGTACTTCACGTGGCGCACGTCGGCGGCCGAGATGCGGGCGTACTGCGAGGAGCTGGTGGCGGCGGCCGACTACATGCGGCCGAACTTCTGGCCCAACACGCCCGACATCCTGCACGAGTCGTTGCAGCACGGCGGCCCGCCGATGTTCAAGATCCGGGCGGTGCTGGCCGCGCTGCTCTCCCCCTCCTGGGGCATGTACGCCGGCTACGAGCTCTTCGAGCACACCGCCCGCCCCGGCGCCGAGGAGTACCTGGACAACGAGAAGTACGAGCTGCGCCCCCGGGACTGGGCCGGCGCGCAGGCGCAGGGCCGCTCACTGGCCCCGTTCGTCACCGTGCTGAACCGGGTGCGCCGGGAGAACCCGGCCCTGCACCAGCTGCGCAACCTGGTCTTCCACGAGATCGACAACCCGAGCCTGCTCTGCTGGTCCAAGCACGACCCGGACACGGGCAACACGGTCGTCGTGGTCTGCTCGTTCGACCCGCGGGCCGTGCAGTGGGGCAACACCACGCTGGACATGCCCGCGCTCGGCCTCGACTGGCACGACCGGTTCACCGTGCGCGACGAGCTGACCGGCGCCAGCTACGACTGGGGGCAACGCAACGCGGTGCGCCTCGACCCGTACCTGCAACCCGCGCACGTGCTGACCGTGCGCCGGGCGACCCCCGACGCCGCCGGCCCGGCGCCGGCCGGCGGGGCGCCGGACCTGACCGTCGCCGACGTTCCCGACGACCTCACGGGCGGCACCGCCCCCACCGCTCCCGCCCAGAAGGACGACGCCCGATGGACAAGCTGATCGCCGGCGCCACGCACGACCCGCACGCCGTCCTCGGCGCGCACCCGGCCGACGGGCGGACGGTCGTCCGGACGCTGCGCCGGGGCGCCGCCGACGTCGCCGTCGTGGTCGACGGCGAACGGCACCGGATGCGGCGGGTGCACGACGCCGGGGTGTTCGAGACGACGTTGCCCGGGGAGGTGCTCGACTACCGCGTCGAGGTCGACGGCCGGCTCCAGGACGACCCGTACCGCTACCCGCCCACCGTGGGTGAGCTGGACCTGCACCTGATCGGCGAGGGCCGGCACGAGCGGCTCTGGGAGGCGCTCGGCGCCCGGGTCTTCGACGAGGGCGTGGCGTTCGCCGTCTGGGCGCCCAACGCGCGCGGGGTCCGGGTGGTCGGCGACTTCACCGGCTGGGCGCCGGACGACGGCTGGCCGATGCGCTCCCTCGGCGGCAGCGGGGTGTGGGAGCTGTTCGTCCCGGGCGTCGGGACGGGCGCCCGCTACAAGTACCGCATCCTGTGCGCCGACGGGCGGTGGCGGGACAAGGCCGACCCCATGGCGGCGTACGCGGAGGTGCCGCCGGCCACCGCCTCGGTGGTGCACCACTGCACGTACGAGTGGGGCGACGCCGACTGGCTGCGGCGGCGGGCCCGGCGGCAGCCGCACCAGGAGCCGATGAGCGTCTACGAGGTGCACCTCGGCTCGTGGCGCCCGGGCCTGGGCTACCGGGAACTGGCCGAGCAGCTGACCGAGTACGTCACGGAGCTGGGCTTCACCCACGTGGAGCTGCTGCCGGTGATGGAGCACCCGTTCGGCGGTTCGTGGGGCTACCAGGTCACCGGCTACTACGCCCCGACGTCCCGCTTCGGCGACCCCGACGAGTTCCGCCACCTCGTGGACGCCCTGCACGCCGCCGGGATCGGCGTGATCCTCGACTGGGTGCCGGCGCACTTCCCCAAGGACGAGTGGGCCCTGGCCCGCTTCGACGGCACGGCACTCTACGAGCACCCCGACCCGCGCCGGGGCGAGCACCCCGACTGGGGCACGTACGTCTTCGACTTCGGCCGCCCGGAGGTGCGCAACTTCCTGGTCGCCAACGCGCTCTACTGGTGCGAGCAGTTCCACGTCGACGGCCTGCGGGTGGACGCGGTGGCCTCGATGCTCTACCTGGACTACTCCCGGCAGGAGGGGCAGTGGCTGCCCAACCGGCACGGCGGCCGGGAGAACCTGGAGGCCATCGCGCTCATGCAGGAGGTGAACGCGACGGTCTACAAGCACCACGCCGGGGTGGTGCTGATCGCCGAGGAGTCGACCGCCTGGCCGGGGGTCACCCGCTCCACCGACGCCGGCGGGCTCGGCTTCGGGTTCAAGTGGAACATGGGCTGGATGCACGACACCCTGCTCTACACCTCGAAGGACCCGGTCCACCGGCAGCACCACCACCACCAGCTCACGTTCTCCCTGGCGTACGCCTGGAGCGAGAACTACGTGCTGCCGATCAGCCACGACGAGGTGGTGCACGGCAAGGGCTCGCTGGCGGGCAAGATGCCCGGCGACACCTGGCAGCGGCTGGCCAACGTCCGCGCCCTGCTGGCGTACATGTGGGCGCACCCGGGCAAGCAGCTGCTCTTCATGGGCTGCGAGCTGGCCGACGACCGGGAGTGGAGCGAGGAGCGGGGGCTCGACTGGTACCTGTTGCACGACCCGGCCCGGGCCGGGGTGCAGCGCCTCGTCGCCGACCTGAACCGCGTCTACCGGGACACCCCGGCGCTCTGGGCGCAGGACACCGAGCCGGCCGGCTTCCGCTGGATCGCCGGAGACGACGTCGCCAACAACACGGTCTCGTTCGTCCGGATCGCCCCCGACGGCGCGACGCTGGTCTGCGTGGCCAACTTCTCCGCCCTGCCGCTGGAGGGCTACCGGGTCGGGCTGCCGGCCGGCGGCACCTGGGCGGAGGTGCTCAACACCGACGCGCACCACTACGGCGGCTCCGGGGTGGGCAACCTGGGCGCCGTGCACGCCGAGGACGTGCCCTGGCACGGGCTGCCCGCCTCGGCCGCGCTGCGGGTGCCGCCGCTCGGGGTGCTCTGGCTGCGCCGCGACTGAGACGGACGGGTGACGGGAGAATCGGCGGTGGGCCGTCCGGGGCGCCGAGACGCACCCCGGACGGCTCCGCTCAGAGCCGGGTGATCCGCACCGCGTCGGCGACGACGTACCCCTGCGTGCTGGTCCAGCGGCTGACCCCGACGACCTGGCGCGTCCCGGCGGCGAGTTCGTAGGTGCCCAGCACCCGCCACTGGCCGCCGCCGCCGCGCTGGTCGACGGGGACGGTCACGTTCCCGTTCGCCGTCGCCACCAGGTGCGGCGTGGCGCTGTTGTAGCCGGGGTCGGCCGGGTACCAGACCTCGACGCGGTACGAGCCGGCGGCGGGCAGCGTCGCGCTGAACCAGGCCGGGTCGCTGACCGCCTCCGGATTGGCGAACCGGTAGTTGGCGCCGTAGCGCGCCGGGAGGTACGACGACGTGCCCCAGGTGGCGGCGGCCGTGAAGCCGCCGGCCGTGGCGTTGTCCACGATCACGCTGAACGTGCCGCCGCTGCCGGCGACCACCCGCGCGTTGCTGGCGGGGCTCTCGTGGTGCAACCGGTCGAGCGCGGTCACCAGGTAGCGGTACGTCGAGCCGGCCGCCGCGGTGGCGTCGGTGAACGTCCCGGTGGTGCCCGACGCGCGGACCGTGCCGAGCAGGTGCCGGGCGTCGGCCAGGTCGCAGGCGTCGACCGCGCCGTCGCCGGGCAGCCGGTAGACCGCGTACGCGGCCGTGCTGCCGGTGGCGCCGCGCCGCCAGTTCAGCGTCACGCCGCCGGTGCCGCGCACGGCCGAGGTGAGGTTCGGCGCGGCGGGCGCGGCGCCGCCCACCCCGGCGGGCGCCAGTGCCGGCCGGCGGTAGTGGTCGGTCGCCACCCGGGAGACGGCGCCGATCCGGTCGGCCCGGACGTCCTTCGCGCTGAAGTGGATGTCGCCGACGATCCTCGGGTGGCTGCGGTTCAGCGTCAGGTGGTCGGTCAGCTCGGCCGGGTCCTGCCAGGCGGCGTCCTGTCCCGTCGCGCCGGCGCGGTAGGTGGCCTGCCCGACGAGCAGTTGCACGTCGGTACCGGTCACGGTCTCGGACCACCAGCGGACCAGCTCCGCGTAGTCGGCCGCCGGGTGGCCGATGTGCCAGTAGATCTGCGGGGCGATGTAGTCGACCCAGCCCTGCCGCACCCAGCGGCGGGTGTCGGCGTAGATCGCGTCGTACGACTGGAGGCCGGTGGTGCGCGAGCCGAGCGGGTCGGTGCCGGCGTTGCGCCAGATGCCGAAAGGGCTGACGCCCAGCTTCACCCACGGCTTGGCCGCCCGGATCTTGTCACGCATCTCCCGGACCAGCAGGTTGACGTTGTTGCGCCGCCAGTCGCCGATGTTGCCGAAGCCGGCACCGTACTGGGCGTAGGTGGCCTCGTCCGGGAAGGCGACGCCGCTGACCGGGTACGGGTAGAAGTAGTCGTCCCAGTGCACCGCGTCGATGTCGTAGCGACGGACGGCGTCCATCATGGCGTCCTGGACGAAGGCGCGGACGGCGGGGATGCCGGGGTTGTAGTAGAGGTGGCCGCCGTAGGTGACGATCCAGCCGGGGTTCCGGCGGGCCGGGTGGCTGGCCGCCAGCTTGCTGAGGTCGGTGTGGTTGGCCACCCGGTACGGGTTGAACCAGGCGTGGAACTCCAGGTTGCGGGCGTGCGCCTCGGCCACCATGAAGGCCAGCGGGTCGTAGCCGGGGTTGCCGCCCTGGGTGCCGGTGAGCCACTGCGACCAGGGCTCGTAGGTCGACGGCCAGAACGCGTCGGCCGCGGGGCGGATCTGCACGACGACGGCGTTCATCCGTCGCTGCCTGGCCAGGTCGAGCCAGCCCCGGTACTCGGCCTGCTGGGCGGCAGGGGTGAGCCCGGTGCGGCTGGGCCAGTCGATGTTGGCCACGCTGGCGACCCACATGGCGCGCAGCTGCCGCTTCGGGGTGGCCGGGTCGGTCACGCAGGCCGCCTGGGCGGCGACCGGCACGGTCTCCGGCGTGATGGGACGGGAGACGGGGGCGCCCGTGGGGGCGGCCGCGCCGAGCGCCAGCGCCGCTACCAGCGCCAGCCCGGAAAGGTATCGACCATAGTCTCTGCGCACGAAAAGATGTTCAATGTTGCCGAGCCGTTGCGCAAGTATCCTTCACAACTTTCCGCCCGCGGGCCCACGTCGCCCCGCGGCGACGATCAGCTCGACCCGGCCGCGCGCCGACTCCCGGCACCCGCGCACCGATCACGTTCGGTCACGCTGGGGCCGGATCACCCATGTGACTCTGCGCAGTTGCCGTCTGCTGCCGAGGAGCAGCCGATTTCGCACCCGCACTGCTGGCAGACCCTGCCGACCAGGCACTTTACCCCGACCGGGCCGTCCGGCCCCAGTGTCCGCGCGCCCCCCTTTGCTCTGCAGCCACGGGCGCACCGGACACGTTGCGTTGCTGGTGCGTCCGTGGCTGCAGAGCAAAGGGGGCGGAGCGGGGGTGGCCAGGAAGCGGGGCCGACAACCCTCCGTGACTGGCGGCCGTCACCGGTTGGACGGACGACCACCGTGCACTCCTGCCTTCGGCGGAACCGACGGCGCCGTTGGCGCGCCGCCGCCAGCGCGGTGACGGTCGCGTCCGTGGGACCGGGTGCCGCCGCAACCAACGTCGGGCGGCGGGTCAGACCAGTCCGACGTCGCGTAGCAGCTTCCACAGACCGGCGCCGTCGGGCGCGGAGAGCCACTTCTGTCCCACCGGCCCCGCGGACGACTCGCCGGCCGGGGCCGGCAGGCTGCCGGCCAGCACCGCCTGGGTGGGCGAGAGCCGGCGGATCGCCACTCCCGCCACGTTCTCCGGGTGGGCGGCGGCGAACTCCCGGTAGATCTCCGGGTCGTGCTGCCCGTCGTCGCCGACCAGCAGCCACTTCACCTCGGGGAACTCCTTGGCCAGCCGGGCCAGGGTGACCCGCTTGTGCTCGCGGCCGCTGCGGAACCAACGGTCGGCGGTCGGCCCCCAGTCGGTCAGCAGCAGCGGCCCGGCCGGGTAGAGGTGCCGGGACAGGAACCTGGTCAGCGTCGGCGCCACGTTCCACGCGCCGGTGGAGAGGTAGAAGACCGGGGCGCCGGGATGCGCGGTGACCAGCCGCTCGTAGAGCACCGCCATGCCGGGCACGGCGTTGCGGGCGTGCTCGTCGAGGACGAACGTGTTCCAGGCGGCGAGCAGCGGACGGGGCAGCGCGGTAACCATGACCGTGTCGTCGATGTCGGAGAGGATGCCGAAGCGCACCTCCGGGTCGAGGATGCGTACCGGCGCCTCGACCGGCTCGGCGTCCGGCAGGCTGATCCGCACCGAACCCCAGCCGGGCGGCAGGTCCGCCTCCACGACGGCGTCGACGAACCCGCTGCGGTCGGCCCGCGCCTCCTGCCGTACCCCGCCGGCCTCGATGGTCACGGTGACGTGCTTGGCCGGCAGCGTGGTGAAGCTGCGCCACCCGCGTACCTTCTCCAGCCGGCCCTGCTGGCGGGTGTCCGGGCGCCCCAGCAGCACCCGGCACATCACCCGCACCCAGCCGGACCCGCCGTAGCCGGTGTACGCGACGACGTTCGTCCGCCAGCCGGTGCGCCGCAGCCGGCGCTCGACCAGCGAGTGCACGGCATCCTCGATCCGCGCGGCCCGGTGCAGGTGCGGTACGGCCAACTGGCCGGCGGGAGTGGGTGGCACGCCAGCAACCCTGCCACAACCCGGCCGCGTCGGCCACGCGAGGCGATCTTCCCCGCCGCCGGGTACGCCGATCCGCCCCGCCCGGCCCCGGCGGCGTGCGAAACTCCGGTCGGGACGACGACGGGGGCGTTGGTCGTGTCGCAACCAGTACGCGGACGTGGGCGATGGCGCCCGCAGCTCGACCGGCCGGCGCTCGTCGCGCTGCTGTCCGGGCTCGTCGGGGTGGGCTACCGGCTGGCCCTGACGCTGCACACCGTGCCCGTCTCCAACAGCGACGAGGCGACCTTCGGACTGGCCGCGCTGCACATCGCGCAGGGCCGCGAGTTCCCCGTCTTCCTCTACGGCCAGCGCTACATGGGGATGCTGGAGTCGTACCTGGCCGCGCCGCTGATCGCGGTGGCGGGGCCGAGCTGGCCGCTGCTGCGCCTGCCGATGCTGCTGCTCTACGCCCTCTTCCTGTGGCTGATCCACCGGCTGACGCGGCGGATCGGCTCGCCCTGGTTCGCCACCGGGGTCGTCGCGCTGCTGGCTCTCGGCGGGGAACGGGTGGTCCGGGACCAGCTGACCGTGGTCGGCGGCCGTCCGGAGGTCAAGGCCGCGGTGCTGCTGATGCTGCTCGTCGCGGTGGGACTGGCGCGGGGGACGGTGCGGCACCGCCGGCTGGCCGTCGGGCTCTTCGGCCTGCTCGCGGGGGTGTCCGTCTGGTCGGACTGGCTGATCCTGCCCTACCTGGTGGTGGTCGCGCTGGTGCTGCTCTGGGTGCTCCGCCGGGAGCTGGTCGGCGCGGCCGGGGCGCTGCTGCTGGCCGGGTTCGCCGTCGGGATCGCGCCGATGCTCCGGGACAACCTGGTCGCCCCGCCCGGCGAGGACTCGCTGTCGGTGTTCCGGGAGATCAGCACCAAGGCCGGGCCGGCGCCGCCGTGGTCGCGGCGGTTGGACGGCGGGCTGCTGGAGGGGGTGCCGCTGGCCGCCGGCCTCTGCCCGGTCGATGGCTGTGCCCGGTGGCAGGGGTGGTTCGGGTTGCTCTACCCGGTGCTGCTGGCGGTCGCCGCCGCGGTCGCCGTGGTCGCGTACCGCCGGGCCGCGGGAGCGCCGCGCGACCGGCGGGTCGGCCCGGTCGTGCACCTCGCGCTGGTGGCCGGCGCGGCGTTGACCCTGCTGTCGTACGTGCGCAGCCCTCTCGCCGCCACCAGCCCGCTGGACAACGCCCGTTACCTCTCGGTGCTCCAGCTCTCCCTGCCGGCGGTGCTCTGGCCGCTCTGGCTGGCGGCGGTCGCCTGCTGGCGGGGCACGGTCGGGGCGCTCGGCCGGCTGGCCGGCGCGCTGGCCACCGCCGTGCTCGCCGCGCTGGCCGCGACCACGCTGGTGGTCACCGTGCTGTTCGCCACCGCCGGCAGCGCGGCGTCGCGGAGCGAGGAGCGGCAGGCGCGCGAGCTGGCCGACACGCTCCGCAAGGGCGGCCCCCGCGAGGTGTACGGGGACTACTGGACCTGCAACCGGCTGATCTTCAACACCGACGAGACGGTGGTCTGCGCGGTGCTGGACGGCGACCTGACGCCCGGGCAGAACCGCTACCCGGCGTACTGGCGGCAGGTGGGGCGGGCCGACCGGCCGGGGTACGTGCTGGAGGCGGGCTCGGCGGCGGAGAGGCGGCTGCGCGCGCTACTGGGCGACCGGGCCGAGGCCGCGCGGGTCGCCGACGTCGGCGGGTATCGCGTGTACCACCCGGAGACGCCGGTGCGGCCGTGGCGGTAGGAGCGGCCCGTACGCTGGGCGGACCGGCGCGCGGACGCCGTGCCGAGTCGAGGAGCCCACCGATGCTGATCCTGCTGCCGCCCTCCGAGGGGAAGGCCGACGCCGGCACCGGGAGGCGGCTGGATCTCACCCGACTCTCCCTGCCGGAGCTGACCGGTCCCCGGGAGGAGGTGCTGACCGCACTGGTGGCGCTCAGCGCCGGCGGCGACGAGGAGGCGGCCCGGGCGGCGCTGGGGCTCAGCGCGGGTCAGCGCGGCGAGCTGCGCCGCAACGCCCGGCTGCGGGCGGCGGCCACCGCGCCCGCCGCGCGCGTCTACACCGGCGTGCTCTACGAGGCGCTCGACCTCGCCTCGCTGCCGGCGACCGCGCAGCGGGCGGCCCGCCGGTCGGTGCTGGTCAGCTCGGGGCTCTGGGGCGCGGTACGCCTCGACGACCGCATTCCTCCCTACCGGTGCCCGATCGGGGCGCGGCTGCCGGGGATCGGCGCCCTGTCGGCGTACTGGCGTCGGGCGCTCGCCCCGGCGATGGCCGCCGCGGCCGGCGACGGGCCGGTGCTCGACCTGCGCTCCGGCGCGTACGCGGCCACCTGGGCGCCCCGGGGCGGGGTGGCCGACCGCACGGTGACCGTCCGGGTGCTGCACGAGCGCGAGGTCGACGGCGTGCCCGTCCGGTCGGTGGTGAGCCACTTCAACAAGGCGACCAAGGGGCGGCTGGTCCGCGACCTGCTGACCGCCGGCGCCCGGCCGCGCACCGTCGACGGGCTGCTGAGCGCACTGCGCGACCTGAAGTACCCGGTGCTGGAGCAGCCCGCCGTGCCCGGCCGGGCACGCCAGGTCGACGTGGTCGTCACGGAGCTGTGAGGCAGCCGCAAGATTTCCTCAAGGCTGGGGCGGATCGGTTTCCCCGTCGGCGTCGACGGACCACGGTAGAGAAACCCCCACGCCGACAAGGAGTGCCTGAGTTGGCTTACGAACAGATCCTGCTCGACCGGCCGC
The DNA here is from genome assembly GCF_036906775.1 of Micromonospora sp. CPCC 205561. Classification (NCBI taxonomy): domain Bacteria; kingdom Bacillati; phylum Actinomycetota; class Actinomycetes; order Micromonosporales; family Micromonosporaceae; genus Micromonospora; species Micromonospora sp. CPCC 205561. The sequence goes on from NZ_JBAKHV010000039.1 coordinate 36,619, forward strand.
GCCCGCCCTCGACCCCGCCGCCGCTGGACTGGTCGACTCTCGCCGACGCGTTCGAGGCCGCCTGCCTGCTGCGCTGCACGCCCCCGCCGGCCGTCACCGGCACCCGCCGGACCACGCCCGAGCACCGCTCCGCGGCGGTGGAGTTCAACCGCGAGGAGGCGGCGCTGCGGATGCGGCAGCTGCTCGCCCGGCTGGACGTCCCGAACGAGCACGAGATGACCGTCGGCGGGCTGCGCCGCCGGTACGAGCTGCACCGGCTCTCCGTGCCGCCCCCGCACCGATCGGCGTACGCGAGGACGCTGGACGCGGGTTGGCGGCAGGGCCGGCGCGAGCTGCTGGGCGGGCCGGTCCCCGGGGCGTCGACCGTACGGCGGGCGTGGCGGCCCCGGCTCGCCGCCGCCGCCTGGCGGGCCGCGCTGCTCGCCGGGGGACGGCACGTCCGCCGGCACATCCTCGGCGTGCGCATCACCGACCGGGAGCTGGCCGCCGTCCTGGTGCGCGGGGCCGCCCTGCTGGACGTACCGGCGCTGCTGCGCCCCGGCACCGGCTGCTTCCTGGTCTGCGTCGCCGACGGCCCGGACCGCCAGCGGATCCTGCACAGCACCGCGCTGGGCCCCGCCCAGGTGCCCGGCCGGCGGTGACCGCCGGATGAACGCCCCGGCCGCGCCGGCCTGACCCGCACCCCCGCTCCGCCGGTGGCGGGTCCGACCGGTGGCCGCGGGTTGCGGCGCCGGCCCGCGCGGCGCAGAGTGCAGCCCGTGAGTCGCACCCGGTTCCGCCGTCTCCGCCCGCGCCCCGCCCGCCCGCCGGCGCTGCTGGCGCTGTTGCTGGTGGCGACGCTGCCCGGCGTCGCCGGCTGCCAGGACTCCCCCGATCCGCCGGTGCGGATCCGGATCGCGACGGGCAGCCCGACGGCGGTCTACCACGCTTTCGGGCAGTCCCTGGCCGCGATCCTCAACCGGGAGCTGCCGGACGTGCGGGCCAGCGTGGTGGTCACCGCCGCCTCGGCGGAGAACGTCCGGCTCGTCGGTGCCGGCGAGGCGGAGCTGGGCTTCACCCAGGCCGACGTGCTGCCGGCGGCGCCGGCGGCGCACCCGTCCGTGGTCGCGGTCGCCCGGGTCTACGACGACCTGCTGCACCTGGTCACCACCGCCGGCGGCCCCGTGCGTACGCTGGCCGACCTGCGCGGGCGGCGGGTGTCGGTGGGCGCCCCCGGGTCCGGCACCGAGATCACCGCCGTCCGGCTGCTGGAGGTGGCGCGCCTGGGCGGGGAGCGGGTGCGCCAGGAGCGGCTCGGCCTCGACGACTCCGTCGCGGCGCTGCGGGCGGGCAAGATCGACGCGTTCTTCTTCTCCGGCGGGCTGCCCGTGCGCGCGGTGGAACAGCTCGCCGGGGACAGCGCCACCCGGATCGTCGACCTCGGCGAGTGGACCGGGCCGCTGCGGGAGAGCAACCCCGAGGTCTACGTCTCCCGCGACATCCCCCGCTCCGTGTACGGCACGGACCCGGTGACGACGGTGGCCAACCCGAACTTCCTGATCGTCCGGGCCGACCTGCCGACGCCGCTGATCCGGGAGGTGACCCGGCTGCTGATGGAGCGCCGCCAGGAGCTGGCCGCCGCGCACCCGGCCGCGGGCCGGATGAGCCCCCGCTCGGCCATCGCCACCGCCCCGCTGCCGCTGCACCCCGGCGCCGCCGACTGGTACCGCGCCGCCAAGCCCTGACGCCGCCCACCGAGTCCTCACCCGCGCCGACCGCGCCGCTCGGCCCCGCCCGCCGGGCAGCTCAGCGCTCGGCCGCCCGCGCGGGCCGACGGGCCGACGTGGGGCCGGTGGCGGTCGGGGCGGCGGGCTCCCGCGGGGAGGACGCGGGAGCGCCACCGTCGCCCGGGGCGGCGGGAGCGGCGGGAGCGGGGAACCAGAGCCCGGCGACCAGCCCGCGGGGCTCGCCCCGGCGCATCGTGAGCCGCCCGTCCGACGCGTCGACCAGCACGGCGACGATGGTGAGGCCCAGCCCAGCGCCGTCGACGTTCTGCACCTCCGGCGCCCGCCAGAACCGTTCGGTCGCCTGGCCGAGCTGGCTCGCCGTCATCCCCGGGCCGGTGTCCCGGACCTCCAGCGCGACACCACCGTCCTGCCGCCGGACGCGCACCGTCACCTCGCCGCCGGCGTCGCTGAACTTGACCGCGTTGTCGATCAGCGCGTCGAGCGCCTGATCGATGGCGGTCGGCACGGTGCGCGCGTACGCCGGGGCGTCCTCCGCCGCGAGCAGCAGGGCGATGCGGCGGTGCCGGGCGAGCGGCTCCCACGCGGCGACCCGGGACGCGGCGACGGCCGCGGCGTCCACGGTGACCCGCTGGTTCTCCCGCCGTTCGGCGCGGGCGAGGGTCAGCAGCGCGTCCAGCACCAGGGCCAGCCGGTCGGTCTCCTCCAGGGCCAGCCGGTGCTCGGCCCGCCCGTCCGCGTCGGTCAGGCTAGGCCCCAGCTCCTCGACCCGCAACCGCAGCGCCGTCAGCGGGTTGCGCAGCTGGTGGCTGGCGTGCGCGACGAACGCGCGCTGCCGGTCCATGACGTCGGAGACCACGTCGGCCATGTGGTTGAAGCTGGTCGCCAGGCGGCGCAGCTCCGGCGGGCCGAGCCGGTGTTGCACCCGGGCGCCCCGGTCGCCCTCGGCGATCTCGTGGGTGACCGCGTCCAGCTCGGTGACCGGGCGCAGCACCCAGCCGGCCAACCCGAAGGCGGTCAGCACGCAGGCCAGTACGACGAGCAGGCCCGTCCCGGCCAGCGCCAGCCACCAGCCGGTCACGGCACGCCGGACCGCGTCGGCCGGGGTGGCGATGACCACCGCCCCGAGCACCTCGCCGCCGTCGTTGATCGGCACCGCCACCACGATCGGCCCGTCGACCCAGGGCCAGACCGAGTCCGGCCCGCTGGCCTGCTGGCCGGAGAGCGCCGTGTCCAGCGCCTCGCGGATCCGCGGTGCCGGCCGCCAGCTCGCCGAGGCCGCCACCGTTCGACGGTCCCGGTCGACGACCGCCGCGCCGATGCCGTACAGGGCGTCGTAGCTGCGCAGCTCGTTGTCGAGCGGGCCGGGGGTGCCGCCGCGCAGGGCCGGGCCGGCCAGCGAGGCGAACCGGGTGGCGTCGGCGAGCCGGTCGGCGCGCACCCGGTCGGTCTCCCAGGCGGCGAGGGTGGCCGCCAGCGGGGTCTCCAGCGCGATCAGCACCAGCACCATCAGCAGCAGGTAGCTGATCACCAGCCGACGTCGCACGGCGTCCCCCTCACTCGCCGCGCAGCCGGTAGCCGACCCCGCGGACGGTCTCCACCAGGCGGGGGTCGCCCAGCTTGCCGCGCAGCGACCCGACGTGCACCTCGACCGTGTGCCCGTCGCCCCAGGTGCTGCCCCAGGCGTCGAGCAGGATCCGCTCCCGGGCCACCGCCACGCCCGGCTGCCGGGCCAGGGAGAGCAGGACGTCGAACTCCTTGCGGGTCAGCGCGACCGGCCGGCCGTCGACGGTGACCGTCCGGGCCGCCACGTCGATGCGTACGGGGCCGGCCTCGATGTGGTTGCGCTCCGGGGCGGCGTGCGCCGCGCGACGCAGCACGGCCTCGATGCGGGCCTGGAGCTCGGTCATGGAGAAGGGCTTGACCACGTAGTCGTCCGCGCCCAGCCGCAGGCCGAGCACCCGGTCGCGTTCCTCGCCCCGGGCGGTCACCGCGATGATGCCGAGCTGGCTGCTGCGCCGTCGCAGCTCCCGGCACAGGTCGGTGCCGTCCCCGTCGGGCAGGGTCAGGTCGAGCAGCACCAGGTCGCAGGGGGCGGCCGAGAGAGCGGCGGCGACGGTCGCGGCGTGCTCCACCTCGTACCCCCGCCGGGTCAGGGCGGAGGAGAGCGCGGCGGCCACCCGACGGTCGTCCTCGACCAGCAGGATGCGCACCCGGGACCCCCATTCGTCGGCGTGTCGCCCCGAATGGTGGCAGAAGCCGCCCCGCTGCGGGAGGCCGGTCCCGGGCCGCCCCGTCCCGGGCGCCCGGGCGACCGGGCTCAGAGGCCGAAGACCTCGTCGGCCGTGGCGTCCCGGACGCCGTCGACGAAGCCCCGGAAGCCGGGGTCGTGGTGGCTCGCCGGCACGCTGGTGAGGTTCTCGCCGGTGGCCGCGGTGACCGCGTCGACCAGGGGCGGATAGTCGGTCTCGGCGTCCGCGCGGCTGTCGTCGTCGGCCTGGCCGAGGTCGATCACGTGCTGCACCTCCTCGGTCGGGGTGTCCGGGTCGCCGGCCCACTCGCCGCCGGCCCGGTGGCACTCGTCGTACAGCGCCCGCTGACCGTCGGTCCAGTCGTCGTCGTAGCTCTCCATCGTCCCGCCCTCCCGCGACCGCGCCCACCGTCGAGCATGCCGGGCCGGGGGAGGCGGGCGGGCCGGTACGACGGAAAACCGGGGCCGGGCGTGCGTAGGCTGCCGGGGTGATCTACAAGCTGCTGACGACCGTCGAGTGGGACGACGCCCGCGCCGCCGGGCACTTCGCCGGCACCGCCATGGACGTGCAGTCGGGGTTCATCCACCTCTCCGGGCCCGACCAGGTGGTCGAGACGGCCCGGCGGGTCTTCACCGGGGCCACCGGGCTCACCCTGCTCACCGTCGACCCGGCACGGCTGGGCGACGCGCTGCGCTGGGAGCCCTCGCGCGGCGGGGCGCTCTTTCCGCACCTCTACGGGCCGCTGCCGGTGCCGGCGGTGGTGGCCGCCGAGGCGCTGCCGGCGGACGCGCCGGTCGCCGACGCGGTGGCGGCGCTGCTGGGCTGAGCCGGTCGCTATGCTACGCCGAGTCCGCGCGCCCCGGCCCCACTCTCCGTGCCCGGGGCCGGCGCGGCAGCCCGGATCCGCGCGGCGGCCGCCGCTCGCGGCGTACGCCGGACGCGGGTCACCGACGGCGCCCGGCGCGCCCTGCGACCCAAGCGAGTTGAAGGATGACTGACAGCAGTTCCCCGTCCCCCTCGGTCTTCGTCCACCCGACGGCCGACGTCGAGGAGGGTGCCCGGGTCGGCGACGGCACGAAGGTCTGGCACCTGGCCCACATCCGGTCGTCCGCGCAGGTGGGTGCCGGCTGCGTCATCGGCCGCAACGTCTACGTCGACGCCGGCGTCATCGTCGGCGACCTGGTGAAGATCCAGAACAACGTCTCCGTCTACCAGGGCGTGACCCTGGAGGACGAGGTGTTCGTCGGCCCGTGCGCGGTCTTCACCAACGACTTCCGGCCCCGCGCCCAGAACCCCGACTGGAAGATCACCCCGACCGTGGTCCGCCGGGGTGCCTCGATCGGCGCGAACGCGACCCTGGTCTGCGGCATCGAGGTGGGCGAGTACGCGATGATCGCGGCGGGTTCCGTGGTGACCAGGGACGTCGCGCCGTACCAGCTCGTGGCGGGCAACCCGGCGCGGCCCAAGGGCTGGGTCGACGAGCGCGGCGAGGTCGTCTCCCGCGACGTGGACAGCCCGCCGCGGCGGGGCTGACCCCTCGACGCACGACGGCGGTGGACGGGCGCTCCCCCGTCCACCGCCGTCGCGTTCGGTCCGCTCAGCGGCAGAGCCGCCCGATCTCCTCCCGGAACCGCTCCATCGGGTTCTCCTCGGCCGGGCCGAGCAGGTAGGTCTTCAGCTCCCGCCGGGCGTCGGTCATCGGGTCGTCGCCGGCCCGGGTCACCGCCACGATCTTCTTCAGCTCGCCGCAGTCCCGGGAGAGCAGGTACGCGCCGCGCGAGGTGGGGTAGTCCCGGCGGAACTCGTCCTCCGGCAGGCCGCCCGGGTTGGCCACCACGTACGGCCGCTGGCTCTGCACGAAGTCGGAGACCACACTGGACACGTCGCTGATCAGCAGGTCGGTCTGGTTGAAGCAGTCGAACAGGGCCGGCGTGCGGCCGGTGACCACGAGGTGCCGCGTACCGTCCAGCGAGCTCGCGTCGGGGTCGCCACCGGCGGCGCGGATCCGCTCCACGATCCGCTCGTGCACCGCCCTGGCCTCCTTGGCGCGCGAGCCGGTCAGCGGGTGCGGCTTGTAGATGAGCCGGACGGCGGGCACGGTGGCCAGCAGGCCCCGCACGATCCGCTCCCCCATCAGCACCAGCGAGGTGTGGTACGGGTCGTCGTCCAGCCACCCCTCCCAGGTGGGCGCGTAGAGCACGGTGAACGGCCGGTCCACCGACTCCGCGCCGAAGGTGTGCACGCCCGCGAGCTGCGGGCGGCCGATCTGGACGATGTCGGAGTCGAGCACGCCGACCCCGGCGCGGGCGTACCGTTCGCGGCCGGCGAGGCCGGCGACCCACACCTCGTCGTACACCTTGCTGTAGGGGTTGACGCTGGCCTGCTTGTCGCTGTCGCCGTGCCCGACGAAGACGTGCTTCGTGCCCGGCTCGCGCAGCATGTGGATGTTCGCCCCGACGTTCGCCGCGTAGAGCGCCGCCCGCACGCTGCCGAGTTCCAGGTTCATGAAGTCGACCCCGGCCGGCACGCAGATCACCGGCAGCCGGGTGTCGGCGAGTTCGAGGAACGCCTCCTTGCTGCGCAGCAGCACCACCGCGCGCTGGTCGAGCGCCTCGGTCGGGGCCAGCCACATGTTCGCCTGGTAGACGTCCTTGGCCGGGCCGGCGAAGTAGAGGGCCACCTCGGGGCGGTATCCGTCCAGCCAGCGCTGCACCGCGGGCAGCAGTGGGCTCTGGCCCATTCCCCGGCCGCGCAGCCAGGTCAGCGCGACGAGCCCGCCGACCAGCGCGGCGGCGAGCACCGCCACCACCCCGGCGCCGAGCACCGGCGCGGGGTTGTCGAGCACCGCCGCGAAGACCGCGGCCGGCGCCAGCACCACGTTGACCAGGGCCAGCCGGTCGCCGGCCAGCCAGGAGGCCCACTCGGGCGGGCGGGGCGCCGCGCGCATGGGGCCCAGCTCGATGTTGCGGACCAGCGCCGACTGGGGGTTGCGGCGCTCGATCATCGTGGCGAGCGCGCCGGCGAAGACCGAGATCAGCCACACCGCCGAGGGCAGCAGCAGGATCAGGCTGAGCTCCGCCGCGCCGGGACGGACCGTCGCCACCACCAGCAGGACGATCGCGAGGTCGCGGGCGAGCTGGCGGTAGTCGCCGCGCAGCCCGACCTTCTCCAGCAGCGTGTGCGTGGCGGGCGACCAGCGGGCGAGGGCGTACTCACCGGCGAGGGCGGCGAGCCCGGCGACGGAGAAGACGCCGATCCAGCCGAACACGCCACCGGCGAGCATCACCAGGTAGGCCACCAACAGCAACGCGCCGCGGGCGGCGACTCCCGCCGGTCCCATCAACTTGCCGAACAAGGACTAGCTCCCCTACGAGTCGACGACGCGCCGTACGCGATGGGCGGCGGCGTCGCCACAGCACGCCGGTGGCCGACGGCCGCGTGATTTGTCATTTCGGTCCCGCTCGCCAGAACCTTAACGCGAGCGGGTTGGAAGGTGCCGTTCGGGTATCGAGCGGTACAGCAGGTGATGAACCGCACGATAGTGTGATCACCGTCGGCGCCATCCGTCCGGGCCGCCCGGCCGCCTCCGGAGGCGGCGGCGCGGGCGGCACCGGATCAGCCGGGCTGGCGGAAGCAGCGCACCGCCCCCGGCGCGGGCCGCGCCGCGAACTCCTGGAACCCGAGCTCCACCGCGATCTCCCGCGCCGCCCGGTTGCCCGAGTAGACGCAGATGGTGGTGACGTCCAACCGGTCCACCGCCGCCGCCAACTCCGCCAGGGGGGCCAGGTCGGGACGGCCGTCGGCGAGCGCGGCCAGCTTCAGCCGGTCCTGGACGAAGTCGGAACTCTGGTCGTACTCGATGAGGTAGCCGTCACGCGGCATCACCACCCGCATCCGGGTCGTGATGATCGGCGTGATCCGCATCAGCGTCGAGGGCGCGAGCAACAGCCCCGGCGGACGCTCCAGCCCCTGCATCCAAAAGACGATCTTCTGGCGCTGCTGGGGCAGCTTCCAGATCGGGTGGGGACGCACCTCGACGAAGCTCCCGGTCGACCACATGGGCACGCCCCAGACCGCGAACGACGCCACCAGCGCGGCCGCCGTCGCCGCGCCGACCAGGCCGTTGATCACCCGGCGGCCACCGGGCAGCGCCGCTGTGCACAGGATGCCGATGAGCCCGGGGAGGGCGAGGATCCAGGGCACCCGCCACAGCACGGCGGACACCCCGCTCAGGTCACCGAGCAGTTCGAGCACGCCAGGCACCAGGAGCACGCTCATCGTCACCGCGGCTCCCGCCGCGAGCAACCGCGGGGTCCGCCGCCGGACCAGCAGCGGGGCGCACCAGAGGGCGAGCCCGCCGATCACGCCCAGCACACCGATCAGCAGCGTCCGCCGGTAGGTGCCCTCGGCGTCGAAGAACTGGGTCTCCCCGCCGGCCTGTGTGACCGGGCCGAGCGCGATCCGCGACACCACCACCGAGGCGAGCGGGTACGCCGTGGCGGCGACGAACGCGAGGACCGCCTCCCGCCACCGCCCGACCAGGAGCATGGCCGCGCCCGCGGCCCCGACCAGGATCGGCAGGATGATCGCCGACGTGGAACTCAGCCCGGTGGCGACGATCGAGAGCGCCACGACGAGGAAGAGCCGCCACCGCGACCGCGACTCGAACCAGTCGGTGAGGTACACCCACATCAGCGGAACGACGGCGGAGACGAACATCCCCTTGCCCTCGTAGAGCCGAGGCAGGTGGAAAGTGCCCAACGCGGCGTCCGAACCGACCACCAGGTACAGGTAGACGACGGCGACGGTGAAGGCGAGCACCGGGCGGCGCGGGGCCCAGCGGTGCACCAGCCGCCAGAGGGCGAGCACGGCCAGCACCGCGAGTACGGGCAGCAGCACGTACCAGGTGGCGGAGGCGGCGTGCACGCCGAGGAAGCGCCCGAGCGCGCCGGCGAAGACCTCGATCGAGGAGATCGGCGGTTGGGTGGTCAGCGCCGGGGCGACCCCCTCGGTGAAGAGGAAGTCCCGCAGCGGGATGTCGTCGCGCTCGGCCACCCAGACGGACTTGCCGACGTAGAAGACGTCGTCCTTGGAGTTGCGGGCCATGAAGAACGACGAGACCGCCACCAGCGCCGAGATGACCAGCGCGTAGCCGGCCTGGCCGACGCCGGTGGCCGGTGCGTCCGCGCCGGCGCCGGTCAGCCAGCGTCGCCGGGCCAGCAGGGCGGCCGTGACGGAGGCGACCAGACCGAGCGCGGCCGGCACCCACCAGGGCATCCCGCGGGCGACGCTGGCCGTGACCGCCGCACCGGCGCCCGCCACGACCGCCACCAGCAACCAGCGGCGCGACGGCCCGGCCTCCGGATCGCCGGTCGCCCCGGGCACCGCCTCGTCCGGCGTCGCGGCCCGGCGGCGGCGAAGCGCGCGCGTCACCGCGAGGCCGCCGAGCAGCACGCAGCCGACCAACCAGATCAGGAAGATCACCGACGGTCTGAGGTGGAACAGGAACGCGACGTGGTAGATCACCGTGAAGAGGGCGAAGGCGATCACGCCCGCGTCGGTGAGCACCCGGGGTGCCGCCACCACGAGGGCGCCCAGCCACGCGGCCGCGCCCCGCCGCGGCGCGCGCGGCCGCACCGCGTCCGACTCAGCCTCCGCCACGGCGGAATTTCCGACCTTCGACACCGGACGTCCTTGCTCTCGTCTCGTACGGAAAGGTGGGGGTCAGCGCTGGTGGTCCTCGAAGACGCGGGCGACCGCCCGGTGCGCGGGCAGGATCCGCCGCCGCTCGACGTCCATGTCGGCCCGACCGGTGACGATGTCGAGGAAGTGGTCGAGCTGCGCCACGAGCGGCTCCCGGTTGGTGAGCAGCTCGGGCACCTCGATGATGGTCTGCTGCCGGTAGCCGCGCCCGTCGGGGGTGGCCGCGTCCGAGGAGACGTGCCGGTAGATGGTCACGTGCTTGCGGATCAGGTCCGCCTCGACCAGCCGGTCCACCTCGCTGATCACCAGCGTGCGGACCTTGCGCTGCCCGATCCGGCTGGCCGAGACGTTGGCCAGCGCGCCGCTGCCGAAGCTGAGCACGGTCTCCGCCACGTCCTCGGCCTCGCTGAGCGAATCCGGGTGGAAGTGCCCGAAGGTCCCCCGTACGGCCACCGGCTCCTCCCCGCCGAACGCCTGGATCGCCAGGTCGACGTCGTGGATGAGCAGGTCCCAGGCGACCCCGGTACGGATCCGCGGCGCGTACGGCGAGTGCCGGGTGGCGGTCAGGTGCACCGGGCGGTCGACCAGGGCGAGGGCGGTCAGCACCGCCGGGTTGAAGCGCTCCAGCAGCCCGCACAGCAGCGGCACGCCACGCTTCTCGGAGCTGGCGACGATCTCCTCGGTCTCGGCGAGGCTGCCGCAGACCGGCTTCTCGATCAGCAGTGGCTTCCCCGCGGCGAGCACCTGCCCGGCGAGGCCGTGGTGGAACTCCGTCGGCGCGGCGATCACCACGGCGTCGACGTCGGAGAGGTCCTCGGCGTCCGGGGCCCAGGCCGCGCCGTACCGCTCGGCGATCTGCTGGCCGACGGAGCGCCGGGGCTCGATCACCCGGGCCAGCTCGGCCCGGTCGGACTGGGCGATCACGCGGGCGTGCAGCGAGCCCATCACCCCGGTGCCGACCAGGGCGAAACGCAGCTTGGCGGTCACGCGCCCACCGCCGCCCGGACGGCCTCGACCACCTGGTCGAGGTCACTGTCGCCGAGGTGGTGGTGCACCGGCAGCGAGACGCACTGCCGCACGACGCGCTCGGCCACCGGCGCCGGGTCGGCGACGACCCGGGGGTGGTCCCGGTAGCAGTCGTAGTCGTAGACCGTCTTCGGGTAGTAGATGCCGCAGCCCACCCCGCGCTCGGTCAGCCGGGCGATCACCTCGTCCCGACCCACCGGGGCCTCGTCGGTGACCAGCACCGTGTACTGGTGCCAGACGTGCGAGCGGCCGGGCAGCTCGACCGGCAGGCGCAGCCCCGGGACGTCGGCCAGGCCGGCGGAGAGCCGGGCGGCGTTGTCCTTGCGGCGCTTGACGTTCTCGCCGTACGCGGCGATCTGCGGGATGCCGAGCGCGGCCTGCAGGTCGGTGAGCCGGTAGTTGTGCCCGGCCACCTCGTACTGGTAGCGCTGCCGCATGCCCTGGTTGCGCAGCACGCGCAGGCGGTCGGCGAGGCCGGCGTCGTTGGTGGTGATCATGCCGCCCTCACCGGTGGTGAGGTTCTTCGTCGCGTAGAGGGAGAAGGTGCCGAGCCCGAAGCTGCCGGCGCCGCGCCCGGAGACCGTCGCCCCCAGGGACTGCGCGGTGTCCTCGACCAGGCCGAGGCCGTGCCGCTGCGCCAGCGGGGCGATGGCGTCCATGTCGGCGGGCTGGCCGTAGAGGTGGACCGGCATGAGCACCCGGGTGCGCGGGCCGACGGCGGCGGCGAGCGCCTCCGGGTCGACGCAGAAGTCGTCCTCGCGGATGTCGGCGAACCGGGCCGTCGCGCCGGCCTCCAGGATCGCGTTCAGCGTCGCGACGAAGGTGAAGGGGCTGGTCACGACCTCGTCGCCCGGCTCAAGGTCGAGCACCTGGAGCGCGGCCACGAGCGCGGTCGTGCCGTTGTTGACGGCCACCGCGTGCTCGACGCCGACCAGATCGGCGAACTCGCGCTCCAGGCGGGCCACCATCGGTCCCTGCGCGATGACGCCCGAACGGATCACCTCGACCGCCAACCGTTCGGCCGCCTCGTCCAGCTTGACGACGGAAATCGGGATCACAGGAGCTCTCCTTGGGGTTTGGGGCAGCGTTGCAGACCGTAGCAGCGCGGCAGTGACGAGGCACATCTGGACCGCCGCCCCGAGAGTCGGCACACGCCCGACTCGCCGTCCGGGTGGGTTCGTGGTAAACGCCACGCTGCGCTAGTCTCGGCGAATTGTGCAGGCGACCCCGACGGGGTCCGGGGCGACGCAGAGGCAGGACGGCCGTGGCAGAGACCGCGACGCAGGTCGAGACGGTGACCGCACCGGCCGGGGAGGCCGGTGCCGCGAAGGGGCCGACCCGATGGCTCTCGCTGGGCGTACGCGTCCTGGTGATCGCGGCGATCGCGGCGGGCATGACCTGGAGCGTGGTCAGTCAGTGGCCGGACGTCCGGCAGACCTGGCTCGACCTCGCGTGGCCCTCGGTGGTGCTCGCCGTGCTGGCGGTGCTCGCCGGGATGTTCGCCAACTCGATGGCGTGGCGGGCCGCCGCGACGGACCTGGAACACCGGGTGTCCGTCCCCGCCGCCCTGCGGATCTGCATGGTCGGGCAGCTCGGCAAGTACATTCCCGGCAGCGTGTGGGCGTACGTCCTGCAGATGGAGCTGGCCCGGCGGGCCGGCCTGCCCCGCGCGCGGGCCTTCCTGGCCACGCTCGTCGCGCTGGGTCTCGGCGTGGTCGCCGCGCTCGGCGTGGGCCTGCTCAGCCTGCCCTCGCTGCTGGACGCGACCGCCGAGACCGGGGCCGAGTACGCCGAGTCGGTGCGGGTGGCGCTCTACATCGTCGCCGTGCTGTTCCCGATCGCCCTGGTCTGCGCGATCCCGGCGGTGCTGACCCGGCTGATCCAGCTCGTGCTCAAGGTGCTGCGCCGGCCGCCGCTGCAGCACCGGCTGACGCTCTCCGGCGTGCTGCGCGTGGTCGGCTGGAGTGCCCTCGGCTACACCCTGTTCGGCGTGCACCTGTGGCTGCTGGCCAACGCCCAGGCCGCCCCCGGGCTCGGCGGCCTGCTGCGCAGCATCGGCTCGTTCGCCATCGCGATGACCGTGGGGATGTTCGCCTTCCTCTCCCCCTCCGGGCTCGGTGTGCGCGAGGCCGTGCTGGTCGCCACCATGGCGCCCTTCCTCGCGGACGCCGGTGGCCTGGGGGCGGCGACGGGGATCGCGCTGGCCTCCCGGCTGATCTTCACGGTGGCGGACCTGCTCGCCGCCGGCATCGCCGCCCTGTCCGGGGTGCGTCAGCTGCGCCGGTCGGGTGGGACCCCCGCCGCCGACGCGACGCCCGCGGCGCCGGTGGCCGCCGAGCAGGTGCCCGCGCCGCGCTCCGCCACCGAGCCCTCCCCCGCGGCGGCGACCACCCGCTGAGGGCGCCGCAACCGCACGTACGCCGGTGCCCCCGACCAGTTCTGGTCGGGGGCACCGGCGTCATCGCGTACGGTCAGCGGCGGCGGGCGGCCACCATCTCGGTGAGCACCTCCAGGTGCCGGTGCAGCACCCGGTCGAGGCTGAACCGCTCCCGGATCAGCGCCTGGCCGTTGACCCCGATCTGCTTGGCCAGGGCCGGGTCGGTCAGCGCGGCGATCAGTCGCTCGGCCAGGCCCCGGACGTCGCCCGGGCGGCAGAGCAGCACGTTCTCGCCGTCGCGCAGCGAGATGCCGGGGAAGTTGTCGGCCCGCGCCGGCGCCACCACCGGCACCCCCGCCGCCATCGCCTCCAGGGTCGCCGTGCCGAGGCCGAGCCCCTGCTCGTGCGACTCCACGGTGGCGGCGGCCAGGTAGTCGGGGATCTCGCTCTTGGGCACCTTGCCGGCCGTGACGACGGCGTGCTCGACGCCGAGCGCGCGGGCGCGCTCGGCGAACACCCCGTAGTAGATCTGACCGCAGACGAGCAGCTTCGCGTCCGGCACCCGGGCCAGCACCTCGGGCAGCGCCTCGACCAGCGCCACGCGGTCGCGCAGCGGGATCACGTGCCCGACGGAGAGGATCACCGGCGAGGTGCCCAGGTCGTGCCGCTCGCGGACCCGCTGGCCGTTGCCGCCGACCACCCAGTCCGGGTCGACGCCGACCGGGATCGGCACCAGGCCGGAGTGCGCGCCCCGGTAGCGGGACTCGATGTACTCCTGCATGAGCACGTCCATCACCACGAGCCGTGGCTTGGACCGCCACATGAACGGCTTGACCATGGTGGCGTCCAGCCCGCGGAACACCTTCGCGTAGCGGGCCTGCGGGTTCTCCAGCCGGGTGTGGATGGAGAGCAGCGCCGGTACGCCGCGCTTGCGCGCGTAGAGCGCGGTCGCCCAGGTCAGGTCGAAGAACTGGCCGTGCTGGTGGATGGCGTCCGGCCGGAACTCGTCGAGCAGCTTGCGGACCCGCCGCAGCAGGGTGGGCCGGCTGGTGAACGAGATGTCGAAACTCACGGCCAGCCGGGTCTGCGGCAGCATCCACGCCGGCAGCCGGACGATCCGGAGGCCGTCGCGCTGCTCGACCTCCGGGGCGTCCTGGTAGGCGGCCGTGAGCACCAGCACCTCGTGTCCCTCGGCGGCGTAGCCCTTGGCCAGCGACTCGGACAGGTGCGAGCTTCCGCCCGCGCGCGGCGGGAAGAAGTTGTTGACGACTGCGATACGCACTGGAGGGGTGCTCCTAGCTCTCCGCTACGGGGACGAACCGGACATCGCCGCCGTCCAACTCGACTGTGGAGACCACCCGGGCCGGGACCCCCGTCACGACCGCCCCCGGTGGCACGTCCCTGGTGACCACGGCGCCCGCGCCGACGACCGCGCCGTCACCGATGCTCACGCCCATCATCACGGTCGCGTTCGCTCCGATGAACACCCGGTCGCCGATCACCACCGGCGCCCGGTCCACCGAAGCATAGGCACGCCCCGACACGCAACGCCGCGCGGTGGAGTGGGTGTAGATCTGCGCGCCGCAGCTGATGTCGCAGCCGGCGCCGATGGTCAGCCCGCCGGAGCCGTCGATGACGGTGAACGCGCCGATCCAGGTGCCGGCGCCGACGACCGGCTCGCCGATCACCCACGCGTGCGGGTTGTACGGGTTCGCCGGGAGCCCGTGCGACGACGGGCCCCCGGCGGACGGCGCCTGGGTCACGCGACCTCGGTCTTGATGAGGTCGGTCATCCCGTCCTCGACGGCGATGGTGGGTTCCCAGCCGAGCACCTCGCGGGCCCTGGTGACGTCGGCGGCACGCCGGCTCACCAGCACCTCGCGCGGGTTGAACTGCGGCTGCACGTCCACGCCGACCGCCTTGATCAGGATCTCGGCGAGGGTGGCGATCGAGGTGTCGATGCCGGTGCCGATGTTGACCGGCACGTTGCCCTGCTCGGCCTCCATCGCGGCGACCACGGAGCGGGCGATGTCGTGCACGTGGATGAAGTCCATCGACTGCTCGCCCTTGCCGTCGATGACCGGCGGCTCGCCGTTCTTCAACCGCTTGACGAAGTGGTTGATCACGGACGTGTAGTAGGCGGTCGGCTTCTGGCCCGGGCCGTAGACGTTGAAGAACCGCAGCGCGATCCAGTCGAGGCCCTTGCTGCGCTGGTAGAAGCCGAGCAGGTCCTCGCCGGCCCGCTTGGAGATGCAGTACGGGGTCAGCGGGTCGAGCCGGTCGTCCTCGTGCATCGGCAGCTTCTCCGGGTCGCCGTAGACCGAGGCCGACGACGCGAAGACCAGCCGCTTGACGCCGTGGTCGGCGGCGGCGGCGAAGACGTTGTGGTTGCCGACCATGTTGATGTCGATCGACTCGTACGGGTCGGCCTGGCTCTTGTTGATCGAGACCGCGGCGAGGTGGATCACGTACTCGCAGCCCTTCATGGCCGCGTGCACGGCGCCGCCGTAGCGGACGTCCTGGTCGATCAGCTCGACGTCGCCGGTCGCCACCAGCTCCGCGACGCGGTCCCGGTCACCGCGGAACATGTTGTCGAAGATGCGGACGCGGTAGCCCTTCTCCAACAGCATCGGCACCACGTGCAGGCCGATGAAACCCGCGCCTCCGGTGATGAAGACGGTCTGCTTCGACATGGCGGAGCGTGTCCTTCCTGGGGGATCAGCGGCCGGAGGCCGCGGTGGCGACGACGTCGATCAGCGCGGCCGCGACGGTCTCGACCTGGTCGTCGGTGAGGTTGGCGTGCATCGGGATGGCCAGGTGCCGGGCGAACAGGTCCGCCGAGACCGGGCAGGGCGCGCTCTGGCCGTAGAGCGGCTGGACGTGCGAGGCGTACGTGCCGAACGTGCACTGCACCCCGCGCTGGCGCAGCGCCAGCGCCACCGCGCCCCGGTCGACCGACGGGGCGAGCGTGACGACGTACGACTGCCAGGGGTGCTCGCGGTCGGGCGCCTCGTACGGGGTGGTGATCAGCTCGTGGTCCTTGAGCAGCTCGCCGTAGCGGGCCGCGGTGCGGCGCTTGGCGGCCAGCAGCTCCGGCAGCCGGTCGAGCTGGGCGAGCATGATCGCCGCGGAGATGTCCGAGAGCCGGTAGTTGTAGCCCAGCTCGGTGAAGGTCGGGATCGGCAGGTGCGACAGCTCGGCGCGGGTGAGCGCCCCCTCCACCCCGTAAGTGTGCAGCTTGCGGGCGTGCGCGGCGAGGTCCTCGCGGTTGGTGACGTAGGCGCCGCCCTCGCCGGCGGTGATGCCCTTGCGGCCGTGGAAGCTGAAGGTGGCGACGTCGGCCAGGCTGCCGGCGGGCCGGCCCTTGTAGGTGGCGCCGGCGGAGCAGGCGGCGTCCTCGACCAGGAACAGCCCGTGCCGGTCGGCGACGGCCCGCAGCTCGTCGTAGTCCGCCGGCTGCCCGAACGCGTCGACGGCGATGATGCCGACGGTACGGGGGGTGACGGCGGCCTCCACGGCGGCCGGGTCGACGGTCCAGGTGTCCGGCCGCACGTCGGCGAAGACCGGCTTGGCGCCGGTCCACATCACCGAGTGCCCCGTGGCGGGGAAGGTGTAGTCACCGACGATCACCTCGTCGCCCGGCTTGACGCCCAGGGTGAGCAGCGCGAGGTGCAGGGCGGACCCGCAGTTGCTGGTGGCGAGCGCGTGCCCGGTGCCGGTGACGACGGCGAAGCGCTCCTCGAAACGACGACAGGTGGGCCCGGAACCAGCGAGCCAGCCGGAGGCGAAGACCTCGGCGATCGCGGCGAGCTCCGCCTCGCCGACCGTGGGCTGACCGAGCGCGATGACCTCAGACATGAGACTCCCAGAGAGATGGACCCGGAGCAGTCTAGGCCAACCGGAGGGGCCTTCCGCGACTCGGGCACGCCGGGTGGGCTTGGTTACCATCGGTCGCGGCGTCGGCAGGGGAGATGAGATGACCAGGTTCGTAGTGGTGGGTGGCGGCATCGTCGGGCTCGCGGTGGCCCACCGTCTGATGACCGACCGACCCGCAGACCAGGTCACCGTGCTGGAGAAGGAGGCCGGTTGGGCGGCCCACCAGACGGGCCACAACTCGGGCGTCATCCACGCCGGCGTCTACTACAAGCCGGGCAGCCTGAAGGCGACCCTGTGCCGGGCCGGCAGCGCCTCCATGGTCGAGTTCTGCGAGCGGCACGGGCTCGCGTACGACATCTGCGGGAAGCTGATCGTGGCCACCGACGCCGCGGAGCTGCCGAGGCTGCACGACCTGCACCAGCGCGCGCTGGCCAACGGCCTGCCGGTGCGGTTGATCGATGGCGCCGAGGCGGCCGAGCACGAGCCGCACGTGGCCGCCGTCGGCGCGCTGCACGTCGCCTCGACCGGCATCGTCGACTTCGGGGCGGTCTGCCGCAAGCTCGCCGAACTGCTCGCCGCGGGCGGGGCGGAGCTGCGCACCGGTACCGAGGTCACCGGCGTGACGAACCGGCCGGACGGGGTGCTGGTCGGCACCACCAGGGGCGAGGTGGTCGCGGACGTCCTGATCAACTGCGCCGGCCTGCACGCCGACCGGATCTCCCGGCTGGCCGGCGTGCCCACGCCGGTGCGGATCGTGCCGTTCCGGGGCGAGTACTACGAGCTGGTGCCGCAGCGGCAGGGCCTGGTGCGGGGGCTCATCTACCCGGTGCCGGACCCGCAGTTCCCGTTCCTCGGGGTGCACCTCACCAAGATGATCGACGGCAGCGTGCACGCCGGCCCGAACGCGGTGCTGGCGACCGCCCGGGAGGGCTACTCCTGGGGCCGGTTCAGCCCCCGCGACGTCTGGGACGAGCTGACCTACCGGGGGCTGTGGGCGCTGGGGCGCCGGCACTACCGGTACGGGCTGACCGAGGTGAGCCGGTCGCTGTCGAAGAAGCGGTTCGCGGCCAGCCTGGCCCGGCTGGTGCCGGAGCTGACCCCGGCGGACATCGTCCGGGCGGGCGCCGGCGTACGCGCGCAGGCGATCCTGCCCGACGGCGGCCTGGTGGACGACTTCCTGATCGTCGAGGCGGAGCGGCAGGTGCACGTGCTCAACGCGCCCTCCCCCGCCGCGACCAGCTCGCTGGAGATCGCCCGGCACATCGTCTCCCGGCTGCCGGTCGACGCCCCGCGCTGAGCCGACCGGGCGGGCCTGCCGACCGCGCGGGTGGCGCGGCCGCACCGGTGTCGGGGCCGGAGCGGTCAGGCGGGTCGGGGCCGCACCGCCGCGTCGCGGGGCCGGGGCACGCCGCCGCCCACGCCCAGCCCGGTGGCCACCGCCTCCACCAGCGTGTCGAGGTAGGCGTCGGTGAGCGGGGTCCGGGCGATCGCCAGCCGCCAGTAGAGCGGGCCGACGATCAGGTCGACGGCCGCGTCGGCATCGGTGCCGGGCGGCAGCTCGCCGCGCTGCACGGCGCGGCCGATCAGCCGGCCGCCGATCTCCTGCTGCCGGGCACGCAGCACCTTCTGCAGCGTCTGGTCGATGGTCGGGTTGCGGGCGGCCTCGGCGAGCAGGTCGGGGATGATCTGCGAGGCCAGCGGGTGCCGCAGCGCGTGCGCCACGGCCTGGAAGAGCAGTTCGAGGTCGCCGCGGAGCGTCCCGGTGTCCAGCGCGGGCAGCTTGCCCGTCGCCGCCGCGGCGACGATCTCCAGCACCAGGTCGAGCTTCGAGTTCCAGCGCCGGTAGATGGCGGTCTTGCTGACCCCGGCCCGCCGGGCCACCGCCTCGATGGAGAGCCGGCCGTAGCCGACCGCCGCGAGTTCCTGCATCAGCGCCCGGCGGATGGCCGTGGTGATGTCGTCGCGCAGCACCGCCGCGCCGGCCGGCGCCCGCCTCTTTCCGGTCGTCACCTGGAGCTCGTCTCGGCTGTCACGAGGAACAATGTAGCGCAACGACGGTACGGTTGCGTCCCGACGTGTTTCGGACTACTGTCCACGCAGCGGCGAGGCGGCGCTCCACGCTTGGTTCCATCGTCGCGCCCCATCCGTCGTCACGAAAGATCGGAGCGCCCATCCCATGGCCAACACCGCGCTGGCCGACCCCGACTCCGGCCTCTCCCAGGCGCAGCTGGCCGCCCGGTACGGGCTACGGTTCGCCGGCGAACGGCCGTCCCTGGGCGAGTACACCCGGCGGCTCTGGCGCTACCGGCACTTCATCGCCGCGTACGCCAACGCCAAGCTGGTCGCGTCGTTCAGCAACGCCCGGCTCGGGCAGCTGTGGCAGGTGCTCACCCCGCTGACCAACGCGGCGGTCTACTACCTCATCTTCGGCGTGGTGCTGAAGCAGGACAGCATCCCGAACTTCATCGCCTACCTCTGCACCGGGCTGTTCATCTTCAACTTCACCCAGACGGCGGTGCAGAACGGCACCCAGTCCATCACGGGCAACCTGGGTCTGATCCGGGCGCTGCACTTCCCCCGGGCCTGCCTGCCGCTGGCCGTCACGGTCACCCAGTTCCAGCAGTTGCTCGGCTCGATGGTGGTGCTCGTCGCGATCGTGCTGGCGACCGGGGAGCCGATCACCCCGGCCTGGCTGCTGCTGCTGCCGGCGATCCTGCTCCAGACGGTCTTCAACGCCGGGCTCACCATGACGGTGGCCCGGATGGGCGCGAAGCTGGCCGACCTCAAGCAGGTCATGCCCTTCGTGCTGCGCACCTGGATGTACGGCTCCGGGGTGCTCTACAGCGTGGCGCTCTTCGAGGAGCAGTTGCCGGCCTGGGCCTCCCGGCTGGTCGAGTTCAACCCGGCCCTGGTCTACATCGAGCTGGCCCGGGTGGCGCTGCTGGAGCAGGCGCCGCTGCTCAGCTCCTCCCTGCTCCAGCTCTGGCTGGCGGCGGCGGGCTGGGCGATCGTGATGGGCGTCGGGGGTTTCATCTACTTCTGGCGGGGCGAACAGGAGTACGGCCGTGGTTGAGCAGTTCGAGTCGTCCAACGACGTGACCGTGACGCTGCCCCGGATCCAGGAGCGGATCCCCACCGTGGTGGTGGACGACGCGCACGTGATCTACCGGGTGCACAAGGGCGCGGGCGGGGGCGGTGGCCCGGTCGGCGCGCTCAAGCGGATCGTCAGCCGCAGCTCGGCGCCGAACATCCGGGAGGTGCACGCGGTCAAGGGCGTCAGCTTCACCGCGTACCGGGGCGAGGCGATCGGGCTGATCGGCAGCAACGGCTCGGGCAAGTCGACCATGCTGCGGGCGATCGCCGGGCTGCTGCCGGTCAACCGCGGCGCGGTCTACACGCAGGGGCAGCCCTCGCTGCTCGGGGTCAACGCGGCCCTGCTCAACGACCTCTCCGGCGAGCGCAACGTGGTGCTGGGCTGCCTGGCCATGGGGATGCGGCCGGCCGAGGTGCAGCGGCAGACCCCGGAGATCATCGAGTTCTCCGGGATCAACCAGCGGGGCGACTTCGCCTCGCTGCCGATGCGCACCTACTCCTCCGGCATGTCGGCCCGGCTGCGCTTCTCCATCGCGGCGGCCAAGAAGCACGACGTGCTGCTGATCGACGAGGCCCTCGCCACCGGCGACAAGGGCTTCCGCAAGCGCAGCGAGCAGCGGGTGCGGGAGCTGCGGGAGAGCGCCGGCACGGTGTTCCTCGTCAGCCACCAGCTCTCCTCGATCCGGGACACCTGCGAGCGGACGATCTGGCTGGAGTCGGGCGTCCTGCGCATGGACGGTCCCACCGACGAGGTGCTGCGGGCCTACGAGGCCTTCGCCAACGGCAAGTAGAGTGCCGGCCGACGCCGGCATCGACACCGCGCCGGCCGCGTCGTCCCGTTGGGGCGACGCGGTCCGCGCGTTAAGGTTCATCCGGCCGCCGCGCGGGCGGATCGACCCTCTGTTCAGGCACCCCGAGAGTGAGGATTCGGCAATGACGCAGGACCACACCACTGGCCCGGACGCCACACCGGAGACCCCGGCGCCGTGGCGGCCCTCGCGGACGGTGGCGGTGGTGCTGGCCGGCGGCACCGGGACCCGGCTGGGCCTCGGCATCCCCAAGCAGCTGCTGAAGATCGCCGGTAAGCCGATCATCGAGCACACCCTGGCCGTCTTCGAGGCGGCGCCGGAGATCGACGAGATCGTCGTGCTGATGGCGAGCGGCCACGTCGCCGACGCCCAGCAGATCGTCGACAAGGCCGGCTTCCGCAAGGTCACCAAGGTGATCGAGGGCGGCGACACCCGCAACGCCACCACCCGGATCGCGCTCGACGCCGTCGGCGAGGCCGACTGCAACATCCTCTTCCACGACGCGGTGCGGCCCCTGGTCAGCGGCCGGATCGTCCGGGAGTGCGTGAACGCGCTCTGGAGCTACGCCGCGGTCGACGTGGCCATCGCGTCGGCCGACACGATCGTCAAGGTCGACGAGGACGACTGCATCGTCGACATCCCGGTGCGCTCCTCGCTGCGCCGGGGCCAGACGCCGCAGGCGTTCCGCTCCGGGACCATCCGCGAGGCCTACCGGCTCGCCGAGGGCGACCCGAACTTCGCCGCCACCGACGACTGCGGCGTCGTGCTGCGCTACCTGCCCGGCACCCCGATCAAGGTCATCGACGGCTCCGACGAGAACATCAAGGTCACCCACCCGGTCGACGTGCACCTGGCGGACAAGCTCTTCCAGCTCGCCGCCGCGCAGGCGCCCCGGGTCACCGACGAGCGCAGCTACACCGAGGAGCTGACCGGCCGGACCATCGTGGTCTTCGGCGGCAGCTACGGCATCGGCCACGACCTGGCCGAGTTGGCCCGCCGCTACGGCGCGCAGGTCTTCCCGTTCAGCCGCTCCAGCACCGGCACCCACGTCGAGAGCGCCGAGGACGTCGAGGCCGCGCTGAAGACCGCCTTCGAGGCCACCGGCCGGATCGACCACGTGGTGGTCACCGCCGGCATCCTGGAGAAGGGCTCCCTCGCGGAGATGGACCAGGAGACGATGGACCGGGTGCTCCAGGTCAACTTCGTCGGGCCGGTCATCGTCGCCCGTCAGTCGCTGCCCTACCTCCAGCAGACCAAGGGCCAGCTGCTGCTCTACACCTCCAGCTCCTACACCCGGGGGCGGGCCCAGTACGCGCTCTACTCCTCCACCAAGGCGGCCCTGGTCAACCTCACCCAGGCGCTCTCCGACGAGTGGGCGGAGTTCGGCGTACGGGTCAACTGCATCAACCCCGAGCGGACCGCGACCCCGATGCGCACCAAGGCGTTCGGCGAGGAGCCGGAGCACACCCTGCTCGCCGCCGAAACCGTCGCCCAGGCCTCGCTGGACGTGCTCGTCTCGGAGCTGACCGGCCAGGTCATCGACGTGCGCCGGGCGCCGGGCGAGGCGCCGGCCGCGTCGGTGCCGGGGCAGGCCACGCGGGACGCCAGCCCGGCCAGCGCCGGCTGACGCGGGTTTCGGGCACGGCGGGGAAACGGAGCCGACATGCGTGGTGACCTGGTCCGGAAGCTGCTCGCCCGCGTACTGGCCACCGGCCTGGCGGTGCTGGCGTTCCTCGTCGTCGCGCTGACCGGCGCGACCGGCTGGGGGCTCGGGCTGGCCGTGGCGGCCCTCGCGGCGGTCGCCTGGGAGCGGCGGGTGCGCCCGGGCGCCGACAACGCGGCCGAGACCGTGCTGGTCGCGGCGGCGGTCCTCGTCGGGTACGCCCGCCGCCTCGACGCCGGGTTCGACCCGGCGCTGGCCGCGACCGCGCTGGTCCTGCTGGGGCTGGTGCTGCTGGTCAATCCGCTGCGCGACGCCGGCGGGCTGGAGCTGCGGGCCGCCAACCTGCCGGTGCGCTCCTGGACGCCGCTGGTCGCCGCCCGCCTCGGCGACGCGCTGTCGGTGCTGCTCGCCCTGTTGGCGCTGGCCGCCGCCGCGAGCCTGCCCGCCGGGGTCGCGCTGGCCGCCGCCGCGCTGGCCGCCGCCGGGGCCGGCGCGGTCGGGCTGGACCTGGCCCGGCGCCGGTTCCGGCCGGGCAGCGGCGGCTCCCCGGTGTCCCGGGCGCTGCGCCGGCACCAGCCCGAGTTCCTGCTCTACTTCTCCGCCCCGCCCGGCTCGGAGTACCAGGTCACCATGTGGCTGCCGTACCTGGAGCGGATCGGCCGGCCGTTCCTGGTCATGCTGCGGGAGCCGGAGTTCCTCTCCACCGTCGCGGCCGCCACCACGGCGCCGGTGGTCTACTGCCCGACGCTGCGGGCGATGGACGAGGCGCTGGTGCCGAGCCTGCGGGTGGCGTTCTACGTCAACCACGGCGCGAAGAACAGCCACTGCATCCGCTTCACCCAGCTGACCCACGTCCAGCTGCACCACGGCGACAGTGACAAGGCCCCCAGCGCCAACCCGGTCTCCGCCATCTTCGACCGGATCTTCGTCGCCGGCCGGGCCGCCGTCGAGCGGTACGCCCGCGCCGGGGTCGACATCCCCGCGGAGAAGTTCGTGGTGGTGGGCCGCCCGCAGGTGGAGGCGATCGAGGTGCGTACGCGGGCGGCGCGCCGGCCCGACCCGACGGTGCTCTACACGCCGACCTGGACCGGCCACCACGCGGACGCCGACTACTGCTCGCTGCCGGTGGCCGAGGCGCTGCTGCGCGGGCTGCTGGCCCGGGGCGCGACGGTGATCCTGCGGGCGCACCCGTACACCTCGCAGAACCCGGCCTCCGCGCGGCAGCTGGGCCGGCTCACGGAGCTGCTCGCCGCGGACCGGTCCCGCAGCGGCCGGCGGCACGTCTTCGGCGCCGCGAGCCGTGAGCTGACCCTGACCGAGTGCGTCAACCGCTCGGACGCGCTGGTCTCCGACGTTTCCGGGGTCATCTCCGACTACCTCTACTCCGGCAAGCCGTACGCGGTGACGGACATGGGCGGCGAGGGCGACCGGTTCACCGGGCGGTTCCCGCTGGCCGGCTCGGGCTACGTGCTGCGGCGCGACATGTCCAACGTGGACGAGGTGCTGACGGCGCTGCTGGAGACCGACCCGCTGGCCTCGGCGCGGTGGGCCACCCGGAGCCGCTACCTGGGCGACTTCCCCGCCGAGACGTACGCCGAGGCGTTCCTGGAGGCCGCGCGGCGGGAGCTCGACCGGGCCTGGAACCCGCCGGCCCCGCGGGCCGGCGGCGGAGCGGACCTGCCGGTCGACCCGGACGACGCGACGCTCTCCCCCGCCACCTGACCGGTCCGCCGCTCTGCCGGGCGGGTCAGCGGTAGGGCTCGACGAGGGCCAGCACCGCCTCGGGGGCCTCGACGTGGGCGTTGTGCCCCAGGCCGGGCAGCGTGGCGACCGGCACGCCCAGCCGCGCGAGCTGCTCGTCGGTGACCATGGGGTCGTGTTCGCCGCGGGCCAGCAGCACCGGCACGTCGGTCGCCGCCAGCAGTGCGGGCAGTCCCGGCTCCCCGACGCCGAAGGCGGCCGGGTCCATCGCCAGCCGCCAGCGGCCGTCGACCTGCCGCAGCCCGGCCTCGACCGCGGGGTCGTCCGGGGCGAGGAGCCCGGTCAGGCCGGCCACCCGCAGGTATCGCCGGGCCGCCTCGTCCCGGCCGGCGAACCAGGTCACCGGCCGGGCGGCCAGCTCCCCCGCCCTGGCGAGCTCCGCCGCCGACCAGACGACCTTGATGCCGAGCCCGACGACGGCGTCGACCGGCAGCCCGGCGCTCCGGGCGGCCAGCGCCAGCCCGACCGCGCCGCCCAGGGAGTGCCCCAGCACGACGAGCCGGTCCCCGGCCGTCAGCGCCGGGACGACCCGGGCGGCCAGCCCGGCGTACGAGTAGCGCGGCAGCGGCGGCGCCCAGCCGTGGCCGGCAAGGTCCGGTGCCAGCCACCGTCCCGCCCAGCGCCGCTCCAGCAGCGGCGCCCAGGGCAGCCACACGTCGCCCGTGGCGCCCATGCCGTGCAGCAGCAGCAGGACCCGCCGGCCACCCGATTCATCGACCATGGGGCGCAGTGTGCCAGCCGCCGGCCGCCCCGGCGAGGGCCCTGACCCGGACACGACATCGGGCGCCGACCCCCGGTGGGGGTCGACGCCCGACGGGGTCGCCGCTCAGGCGGAGTAGCCGCGGGTGGCGGCCCAGTTCGCCAGCGCGATGGTGCTGACCCAGTACGAGGCGGTCGCCGGGTTCGCCGAGTCGGCGATCTTCACCAGCCGTCCCTCGTCCTGGTAGCCGACCACGGCGATGTAGTGGCCGCCGGGGAAGGAGTGCCAGCCGCCGTCGGTGTCCGTGACGCTGCCGGCGACGTTCACCACGACGCCCCGCCCGTCGGTGACGGCCGCCACCACGTCGGCCTGGAGCCGGTCCATCTGGGCCGGGGTCGCGGCGCCGCCGGGGATCATGCGGGTCCGGTACGGGTCGCCCTTCACCGTCGCGTTCAGCACGCGGGTCGTGTCCTCGGCCGAGTCGGTGCCCATCTCGTCGGTGCCCAGCTGGGCGCCGAGGGCGCTCTGGCTGCGCGCGACGCCGGCTGCGCTGAGGGCGTGCCGGACGGCGGCCGGACCGCAGTTGTAGAAGGTGCTCTGGACCTGGTGGTCGTACTTCAGGATCTTGGACGCCGGGGGCTTCCGCGGCTCCGGCTCGCGCGTCAGGTCCGGGTCCGGGGCGACGCGGGTGGCGCTGGCGGACGGGGCGGCGCTGGACGCGGCCGGCGCGCCGGTGGACGGGGCGGCGGCGATCCGGGTCTGGCCGCGGGAGGCGGCGGTGTCGTCCCGCAGCTCGGTCGCGGCGCTGGGGGCCTGCGCGGCGGCGGGGGCGTCGTCGGCGCCGGTCAGCAGCGCGCCGGTGCCCGACGCCAGCACGAGCGCCGCGGCCGACGCGGCGGCCAGCTGGTAGGGGCGCTCGGACGTGAGTCGGCGCAGCTGTCGCTTGAGGTGGTGCTTCACGGTTTCCTCCACGGGCTCAGGGGTGAGCGGCCGCCGGTCCGCGCCGAGGGCAGGGCGGACCGGCCGCGCGGACGGGCGTCCGGGCGGGCGGTGGACCACTCAGGGGTTGTCGCCCGGGATGCCGGGCGACGGACGGTGACCGGTGGGTCAGCTCGTGGCCCGCGGGCGGACGAGCACGGGCACCGTGGCGCCGTGGAGACGGCGGAACAGCCGTGGGATGGGTTGGTGCTGCACGAGGATGGAACTCCTTCCGATGCCGCCGACCGGGTTAGCTGACGGATTCGGGCGGGAAGAACGCCCTACCGCGGGCCGTGGGCCCGCGGATTCACCCCATGAAGCACTGGGTCCCCGGCTCGTCGTTCACGATTGGGCGGGTCGGCGCGGCGTCGCCTTCTGCGATCGGGTACCGCACCGGACGGGCCGACATTACTGGTCGGTTCGCGCCCTGCCAACCCCCTCCCACCTGCGCAAACCTCGATTCGCGAACCAATTTTGCGGGCACCGGTGAGCTGACGTGACTCAATGGGACGACGGCATTCAGGAGAGCTTTAGGGCGACAACGGGACGACCGGACGCAGACGCCCACCACCGCCACAGGAGAACCGCCCCCGGCGCGCCGAATGCCGGTTTCACCGCCCCGGTGACGGGCGTCACCCGCCCCGCGCCCCGCCCCCACCCTCCCCGCCCCCGCGATCTTGCACTCCGCGCCCGCCGAACGCCGCCGATGTCCTTTTCATCCGGGCGCGAAGTGCAAGATCGCCGGCCCGGATGCGGGGCGGGGGGAGGGTGGGCGGGGGGGGCGGGGTGGGTGGGGTGGGGTGGGTGGGGGGTGGGGTGGGGT
>NZ_JBAKHV010000040.1:0-59380 GCF_036906775.1 Micromonospora sp. CPCC 205561
CCCCGCCCGCCCGGGCGCCGACCCGGGGCCGCGCGCCGCCTGCCGGCGCCCGCCCCGCCACCGGCCCCCGGCGTGGCGGTTCCGCGTGCGCCACCGATCCGCGTCCCCGCGCCACGCACAGGGCCGTCCGAGTCCCCGGACCACTCGGACAGGCTCCCGATCGCGGCTGCCTGTCCGCTCCGTCGCCGCACGGCGACAGACAGGACGACGACCCGTGGCGCCCCGCCGTACCCGAGAAACCGAACGCGACCGGTCCCGTCGCGTGCTCTCCCAGAACTTCCTCACCGACCCGGCCGCGATCGCCCGGCTGGTGCACGCCGCCCGCCCCGGGCCCGATCGGCTCCTGCTGGAGGTGGGCGCCGGCCGGGGCCAGCTCACCCGGCCGCTCGCCGCCCGCTGCCGGCGCCTGATCGCGTACGAGGTGGACCCGGCCGCCGGCGTCGAGCTGGCCCGGGTCTGCGCGGCCCTGCCGAACGTGACGCACCGGCAGGCCGACTTCCTGACCGCCGCGCCGCCGCCGGAGCCCTTCGACGTGGTCGGGAACATCCCCTGGTCGCTGACGTCGGCTGTGGTGCGCTGGTGCCTGACCGCGCCCGGCCTGCGCGCGGCCACCCTGCTCACCCAGCTGGAGTACGCCCGCCGGCGCGGCGGCGACTACGGCCGGTGGACCCGGCTGACCGTGCTGACCTGGCCGGAGTTCGGCTGGCGGCTCGCCGGACGGGTGCCCCGCACCGCGTTCCGCCCGGTGCCCGGGGTGGACGCCGGCATCCTGCGGCTGGAGCGGCGGCCCGAACCGCTGCTGGCGGTGGCGGCGCTGCCGGCGTACCGCCGGATGGTGGAGGTCGGCTTCGACGGGGTCGGCGGCTCGCTCGCGGCGTCGCTGGCCCGGCACCACCCCCGCGCGCGGCTGTCGGCGGCGCTGCGGGCGACCCGGCTCGACCCGGCCACCCCGGTCGGCCACGTCTGGCCCGAGCAGTGGCTGGTGCTGTTCCGGCTGCTGCATGCCCGCTGACGGCTGCCGCTCGTGCTGAGCGGTCAGCCCAGCGGGTTGAGGGCCTCGCCCAGCTCGGCGGGGGAGCCGAACCGCTCCGCCGGCAGCGCCCGGAGCGCCCGGAGCGTCTCCGTGTCGACCCCGTTCTCCTGGCCCCACCGGACCAGGTCCTCCCGGGAGACCGGGTAGTCGAGCCCGGCCAGGTACTCCTGCAACTGAGCGCCGGTGACGGTCATGCCGGCGGGCTACCCGCTCAGCCCGCCGGCACACCGCCGTGTCGTACGCCCGCCCGGCCGCCCGGTGGATCGACGGCGGACGGTTTGCCCGGCGGCGCGCCGGGTAGCCGCCGGCATGCTGGTTCAGCGGCTCGGCGCGCCGAGCGACTTCGACCCGTTGCTGGAGCGCGTCCGGAACGCCCGGATCGTGATGATCGGCGAGGCGACGCACGGCAACCACGACTACTACCGGCTGCGCGAACAGCTCACCCGGCGGCTGGTCGCCGAGTGCGGGTTCTCCTTCGTCGCGGTGGAGGGGGACTGGCCCGACTGCGACCGGGTGCACCGCTCGGTGGTCGCCGCGCCGGGCGGGGCCGTCGAGCCGCGCACCGCGCTGGAGCGCTTCGAGCGCTGGCCGACCTGGATGTGGGCGAACGCCGAGGTGGCCCGGTTCTGCGACTGGCTGCGCGCCTGGAACGTCGAGCGGCCCGCGGACTCGCGCGCGGGCTTCCACGGCCTGGACGTCTACAGCCTCTGGGAGTCGATGCAGGCGATCTTCGACTACCTCGGCGAGGAGGATCCGGCCTCGCTGGAGGCGGCGCAGGACGCGTACCGCTGCTTCGAGCCGTACGGCAAGCGGGTCGAGGAGTACGGCATGGCCAGCCGGTTCGTCTCCGCCCGTTGCGAGGAGGAGGTCGTGCGGCTGCTGGCGCGTACCCGCGAACAGGCCACCGGGGACGGCCCCGACAGCTTCTCGGCCTGGCAGAACGCGGAGGTGGTGGCCGGCGCGGAGCGCTACTACCGGGCGATGGTGCGCGGCGGCCCGGAGTCGTGGAACATCCGGGACACGCACATGGCGGACACCCTGGACCGGCTGCTGGAGCGCTACGGGCCGGGCGCGCGGGGCGTCGTCTGGGCGCACAACACGCACGTCGGCGACGCCCGGGCCACCGACATGACGGCCGACGGAATGGTCAACATCGGCCAGCTGGCCCGCGAGCGGCACGGCGCCGACGAGGTGGTCCTGGTCGGCTTCGGCGGCTACCGGGGCACGACCATCGCCGCGCCCCGCTGGGGTTCGCCGGCCGAGGCGATGGTGGTACCGCCGGCCCGCCCCGGCTCGGTCGAGCACCGGCTGCACGAGCTGCTGCCGGAACGGGCCGTGCTGGTCTTCGGCGGCGACGACCAGCCCGGCTGGGTCACCGGGACCGCCGACCACCGGGCCATCGGGGTGGTCTACGACCCGTCCTTCGAGGCGTGGGGCAACTACGTGCCGACCCGGCTGGGGGAGCGCTACGACGCCTTCGTCTGGTGCGACGAGACGACCCCCCTGCACCCACTGCCGGCCTCGACCGCCCCGGGCGAGATGGAGACGTACCCGGCCGGCGTCTGAGCGGTCTGCCCGCGCCGCCCGTTCCGCCCGCGACGGGCACGCGGTCGTGGTGCCGGTTCCGCCCGGTGGGGCGGGACACCACGACCGCGCGCCCGGCAGGGGCGTGCGTACGGGGTCAGGCCGGGGTCGCGGCCCTGTCGTCCAGGTGGGCGCGCAGGCCCTCGCCCTCGATGTCGACGTTGGGCAGCGCCTTGTCCAGCCAGCGCGGGAGCCACCAGGCGCGCCTGCCGAGCAGCGACATCACGGCCGGCACGATGGTCATCCGCACCACGAAGGCGTCGATGGCGACGCCGACGGCGAGCGCGAAGCCCATCGACTTGATGACCGGGTCCTCAAGGAAG
This sequence comes from Micromonospora sp. CPCC 205561, assembly GCF_036906775.1. Lineage (NCBI taxonomy): Bacteria > Bacillati > Actinomycetota > Actinomycetes > Micromonosporales > Micromonosporaceae > Micromonospora > Micromonospora sp. CPCC 205561. The sequence goes on from NZ_JBAKHV010000040.1 coordinate 2,941, forward strand.
ACGAAGCCGCCGAACACCGAGATCATGATCAGCGCGGCGGCGGTCACCACCCGGGCGCCGTGCCCCATCCCGCTGATGGTCGCCTCCTGCGCGGTGTCGCCGTGCACGAAGTCCTCCCGCATCCGGGAGACCAGGAAGACCTCGTAGTCCATCGCCAGGCCGAACAGGATGCCGATCAGCAGGATCGGCAGGAAGCTGACCAGCGGGCCGGGCGTGTCCAGCCCGACCAGTTCGGCGAGGTGGCCCTGCTGGAACACCGCCACGGTGATGCCGAACGTGGCGGCGACGGTGAGCAGGAAGCCCAGCGCGGCCTTGACCGGCACCAGCAGCGAACGGAAGACCAGCATCAGCAGCAGCACCGAGAGCCCGACCACCAGCAGCAGGTAGACCGGCAGGGCGTCGGAGAGCTTCTCGGAGACGTCGATGCCGATCGCGGTCGCCCCGGTCAGCAGCACGTCGACGTCGGGGAGGTCGCCCACCGCCGCGCGGACGTCGTTCACCAGCGTCTCCGTGGCCTCCTCGGTGGGGCCGGTCTTCGGCACCACCCCGAGCAGCGCGGTGCGGCCGTCCGGGCTGAGCTGCGGCGGCGCCACCGCGAGCACGTTCTCCGTGCGCTGGATCAGCGCGGTCACCTGGGGGATGGCGGCCGAGGTGGCCTGCGGGGTGTCACCGGCGACCACCACCGCGAGCCGGCCGGTGAAGCCGGGCCCGAAGCCCTCGGTGATCACGTCGTTCGACTCCCGGGCGGGCGAGTCGACCGGCGCGGTGCCCGCGTCGGGCAGCGCCAGGCGCATGTCGGGCGCGGGCAGCGCCAGCAGCCCCAGCCCGAGCAGCCCGACGAGGATGACCGGCACCCGGAACCGGGTGACGAGGCGCGCCCAGCGGAACCCGAAGCCGGACCGGTCCTCGGCCCGCGGGGTGACCGCCTCGCCGGCGTCGGCCCCGGCGTCCCCCGCCGACACCGTCGAGCGCAGCTTGCGGGGCAGGACCCGGCGGCCGGCGAAGCCGAGCAGGGCCGGCTGGAGCGTGATCGCGACCAGCACCGCGACGGTGACCGTGCCGGCGGCGGCGAGACCCATGACGGTCAGGAACGGGATGTTCACCACGGCCAGCCCCGCCAGCGCGATGACCACGGTGGCCCCGGCGAAGACCACGGCCGACCCGGCGGTGCCCACCGCGCGGCCGACCGCCTCGTCCGGCGGCAACCCCTCGATCAGGTTCTGCCGGTAGCGGGAGGTGATGAAGAGCGAGTAGTCGATGCCGACCGCGAGGCCGAGCATCAGGGCCAGGATCGGGGCGGTGCTGCTCAGCTCCACCACGCTGCTGAGCGCGAAGAGGCCGGCCATGCCGACGCCCACGCCGATCAGCGCGTTCAGCATGGTCATGCCGGCCGCCACCAGGGAGCCGAACGTGATCACCAGGACGACGGCGGCGACGGCGACGCCGATCGCCTCGGTCGAGCCGACCTCCGGCACGCTGCTGAGCACCTCGCCGCCGGGCGAGACCTGCCAGCCCTGGGCCTCGGCCCGCTCGCCCACCCGCTCGTAGGCCTCGCGCTGGGCGTCGGTCACCTCGTCGGCGCCGGTGGCGAACTGGACCTGGACCAGCGCGTACCGGCCGTCGGGGGAGACCGCCCCCACCTGGAACGGGTCGACGGCGCCGACCACGCCGGGCAGCGTCGCAGCCTCCTGGGCGAGTTCCTTCACCACGGCCTGCCCCTGCGGGCTGCCGAGGGCGCCGGCGGCCGGTGCCTTGACGGCGATCGTGCCGGTCGCGCCGCTGGCCGCCGGGAACTGCTCGGTGAGCAGGTCCAGGGCACGCTGTGACTCCGTGCCGGGCATGGTGAAGTTGTCGGCGATCGGGCCGCGCAGGGTCGCGGCGGCGAGTCCGAGGCCGACGAGTACGACGAGCCAGATCGCCGCGACGAGTCGCCGCCGGCGCATCGAGCCCCGGCCGAGCCGGTAGAGCAGGGTGGCCATGAGTTCCTTGTCCTCGGTCGTGGTTGTTGGGAACGGATCAGTCGACGGGCTCCAGTGCCCGGCGCGCGAGTGCCAGCAGGGCGCAGCGGAGTTCCTCGTCGGGTACGTCGACAAACTGCCCGCACGTCTCGGAGATGCCGGCGAGCAGCACCAGCGCGGCGATCCGGGCGGACGGGCGTTCCGACTGCCCGGCGAGGGCCTCGACAAGCCGTTCGGAGATCCGCTGGATGTGCGCGAAGGCGGGCTGCTGGAGCAGCTCCGGGAACTCGCCCCGGAGCAGGGCGATCTCGCGCCGGAACCGGACCGCGAGGTCGACGAAGCCCTCGGCGGCGACCCGTTGGGCGGGCGCGCCGCGGTGCGCGGCGATCCGCTCGTCGAGCGCCTGGAGGACGGCGATCGCCGGGGCCATCAGCTCGGTGAGGATGGCCTCCTTGTTGGCGAAGTGGTAGAGCACCGTGGCCTTGGAACAGCCCACCTCGCGGGCGATGTCCTGCAACGAGGTGCCCCGGTAGCCGGTCAGCGCGAAGCGCCGGCCCGCCGCCGCGAGGATGTCGTCGTGCGTCTCCGGAACCACCCGTGCCATGCCGGTCCACCTCCCCGCACCAGCATGCCTGACCGATCGGTCAGCATCTGACCGATCGGTCAGATCGGTGACGTGGCGTTCCCCACACGCCGCCCGTGGTTTACCGCCGCGGGGCGCCCGGCGGCGGGGAGGCCGTCGGCCGGTCGGCCGCGTCGCGCGCCCGGTCGTAGGTGGCCCGGGCGTCGGCGATCGCGCCGCGGTGCCGCTCCGCCCAGCTGGTCAGGGCGACCAGCGACTCGTAGAGCTCAAGCGCGATCGGGGTGGCGGTGTACTCCACCTTCGGCGGGACGGTCGGATGGACCCTCCGGTGCAGCAGGCCGTCGCGTTCCAGGTTGCGCAGGGTCAGGGTGAGCATCCGGCGGCTGATCCCCTCCACGCAGCGCTCCAGCTCGGTGAAGCGCACCGGGCCCTGGGAGGCGGCCACGAGGATGCCGATGCTCCACTTGCCGCCAACCCGGTCGAGCACCTCGCGGACCGTGCAGGCCCTGGCCTGGCCGGGGGTGAAGGGCCCGCCGGCCGCCCCGCACGCCTGGGGCGCCCGCCCGGCGGTCACATCGCTGTTCCCCTGGGACATCAAAGTGCCTCCTTACGCTCCGCCTCATGGTCACAGAGATGGCCCTGGTAACAAACCGGGCACCTGAGGGGCGTCCGATGTCCACCCGTACCGACGGTTCCGCTGGCCGGCGCTGTTTCTGCTCTGCGCCGGCAGCCTGACGAGCATCCCTCACCCTGGCCTCGCTGCTCTGCGCGGTCGCCACCGGCCCGGCGGTGCTCGTGGCGGCGCGCTTCGGCCAGGGCGTCGGTGGGGCGCTGACCGTGGCGGTCCGCCTCGGCACGATCGCCGGCTCTTCCCCGCCCCGGCCGAGCGGGCCCGGGCCGTCGTCGTCTTCAGTTTCACCGGCGCCGCCGGCTCCTCGGTCGGCATGCTCGCCGGGGGGCGTCCGCACCGTCCTCGCCGGCTGGCCCGCCATCTTCGGGATCAACCTGCCGATCGGGCCGGGGATCCTGCTGGGCGCCGTACGTCTGCTCGACGCCGACCGCGGCGCCCGGCTGCGCGGGGGGCCTGGACCTGCTCGGCGCGGATCGCCCCGCCGCGTCCGGTTGACCGCCGGCCCCCGGGCCGCGAAGGTGATCGGATGAGTCGCGCTGACGAGACCCGGGACGGGGTGTCGCTCACCAACCTCGACCAGCCGCTGTTCGACGACGCCGACGCGACGAAGCGGGACCTGGTCGACTACCTCGACGCCGTCCACGAGCGGATCCTGCCGCCCCTGCGCGACCGGCCGCTGTCGGTGGTCCGGGTCCGGCCGGGACAGCCCCCGTTCATGCAGAAGAACCTGCCGAAGTACACCCCGGACTGGGTGCGCCGCACGTCGGTGTGGGCCGAGGCGTCCCACCGCGAGATCTCGTACGCGCTCTGCGACGACCGGCGCACCCTGCTCTGGTTAGCCAACCAGCGCGCGGTGGAGTACCACCCCACCCTGGCCACGGCCGACGAGCCGCACCGCCCCACCCACCTGGTGCTCGACCTCGACCCGCCGGAGGGCGACTCGTTCGGGCTGGCGGTCGCCGCCGCCCTGCTGGTTCGCCAGGCCCTCGCCGACGCCGGGCTCTCCGGCGCGGTCAAGACCAGCGGCGCCAAGGGCGTGCACGTCTTCGTGCCGGTGGCGGCGGGCGCCGCCGTGGCGGACCTGGCCGCCGCGACCCGGGCGGTGGCGGCCCGCGCCGAACGGCTCGACCCGGCGCTGGCCACCACGGCCTTCATCCGCGAGGACCGGGGCGGCCGGGTCTTCGTCGACTCCACCCGCGCGGGCGGGGCCACCGTGGTGGCCGCCTACAGCCCTCGGCTGCGGCCGGGCGTGCCGGTCTCCTTCCCGGTGGACTGGGCCGACCTGGGCGACGTCGCCCCGGCGGACTTCACGATCCGGACCGCCCCGGCGCTGGTCGCCGACCGGGACCCGTGGGCCGAGCGGATGCCCGCGCCGCAGCGGCTCCCGGCGGACCTGGTCACCGAGGGGCACACCATCCCGGTCGCCCGGGTGCAGGCCATGCACGAGGGCAAGCGCCGGGCCCGCGCCCGCCGCGCCGCCGGCTGACGTACGCACAACACGTCGCCGGCCCGGTCACCGCGCCGCCCATCCGCCGCCGACAGCACCACCGTGTCGACCCGCACTGTCGCCTCCGGCCGTACCCGGGCCGCGCCCGCGTACGCGTGCAGGCGTCCCGTACGCGCGCCGGCAGGCGGCAGACGGTGCCCGGTGGCCCCCCTAGCGTCGGGGAGGACCAGACGCAGGGGCGCCGGGGCGGTGCCACGGGCAGCAGGAGGAGCCATGACCCGCAGCAGACTGACCTGGGCGGCGGCCGTCGTCTTCGTGTTCGCGGCGATGATGTCGTTCGGCGGTGTCGCCGCCGAGAGCGTGATGCTCTACCCGAACATCTTCGGTGACGCGCCGGCCTCACTGGACCGGGCGCGCGAGTTCCTGGTGGCCGGCGGCCCGAGCGACTACTTCCCGCCGCTGGGGGCCTCGGTGGTCCTCAGCGGCGTCGCAGCGGTGCTGCTCACGTGGCGGGACCGCCGGCTCCGCTGGTGGTTCGCCGGCGCGGCGGCGGTCTTCATCGCCTGCGAGTTCCTGTTCTCGGTCTTCTTCTTCTGGCCGCGCAACGAGATCATGTTCGTCGACCCGGTCGGAACGCACTCGCCGGAGTACCTGCGCCAGATCGCCGAGGAGTTCGTCGCCGGGCACTGGGTGCGCCTCGCCGGCGGCGCGGTAACGGCGGTGCTGGGCCTCACCGCCCTGCTCAGGTGGGCCCGGGCCACCGCACCGGGGGCCGTCGGGGCCGGGCGGTGAGGCAGGCCACCGGCCGGCCGGGCCGCCGCTGACGGGGGCCCGCGTGCCGGTGGGCGTCGCACGCACCAGCGGACGCACGACAAAGGCCGCTGATCAGGTTGCCCTGGTCAGCGGCCTTTCGTGCTGCTCATCGGTGGTGCCCCCGGCAGGATTCGAACCTGCGCCCCCGCCTCCGGAGGGCGGTGCTCTATCCCCTGAGCTACGGGGGCTCAGCGACTGGAGAAGAGTAGCAAACGCCCCCTGCGATCATCGAATCGGTATCCGCCGCCCCGCCGTGTCGGGCATCAGCGGCCGAACTTCGGCTTCGCTCCGGCGGACCGCCGACCGGGGCCGGGTACGCCGCCGGTCACCGGCCGGTCCGGGCGGTCACCCGGCCGACCCGTCGCGGGGTCAGGCGGCGAGCGCCCGGCCGCAGCTCGGCAGCGGGTGCAGCACGATGCGGCGGGGCAGCCGGCGGGGCCACTCGCTGCGCGGCCAGGAGCCGTCGACGATCAGGTGCACCGTGCGCTGCTCCGCGCCGCTGAGGCGCAGCACGAAGTCGCGCGGGAGTGGCGGGTCGACCGACGGTGTGGTGATCATGAAGCGGACCCGGCCCCGGGACGAGACGGCGGAGATGACGTCCGCCGCCGGCATCGTGCCGCGCAGGCGTACCCGGCCGATCCAGTAGACCTCGGCGAGGTGCTCCTGCGCCGCCCGGGTGATGGCGGGGTACTCGCTGCGCACCCAGCGCTCCACCGCGCCGACGCAGAGCCCGCAGGCCCGCTCCCGGGGTTCCCTCGGGCCCAACCCCCAGGCCCGCAGGTACGCCCCGACCGCCCCGGCGTCCATCGGCAGGTCGAAGCGGCGCTGGATGAGGGTGTGCAGGCTCTGCCGCGTCCACAGCTCCTCGTCCAGGCCCAGCGCGTCGGGGTAGACGCCCCGCAGGACGTCGATCAGTTCGAGTTCCTGTTCGCGACTGAGCGATCCCGGCTCGCCCTGCCGCTGTCCGCGACGGACGGCTGCCACCGCCCCGTCACCGCCGATGGTGTGGCGCCGGCACCAGCTGGTGACCGAACGCCGTGCGTCTCTCAGTGCGACCCCCACGTCCTGCGCAACGAGCCCGAATCGCAACTGGTCACGATATGTGTGCAGAAAACTCTCTTAGAGCCGTAATCGGGTCAACACCGCGAAGACGGTACGAGAGGGAGTAAACGGGCAAGTCCTCGCCCCCGGACCGGCGCGGGGCCCGCGTCGGCCCGGCGAACCGGGTGGTGACGCGGGCCCCGCGGAGGACCGGGGTGCGGCGGAGACGGGTCAGCCGCCCAGGCGCTTCAGCGCGTTCTGGAGGTTGGTGAGGTCCTTGCGCTGGGTGTTCTTCATGGTCTGCGCCGTCTTCACGACGTCGTCCTCGTCGCTGACGTCGAGGATGCCGTCGATCATGTGGATCCCGCCCAGGTGGTGCTTGATCATCAGTTGCAGGAAGAGGACGTCCAGCTCCCGGCCCTCGGCCGCGCGTAGCCTGGCCATCTCCTCGGGGGTGGCCATGCCCGGCATGAGACCGTTCCTGACCAGGCCGGCGCCGTCGGACATCCACGACATCGACGGCTCACTTCCCGCCGGGTCGAGGCCCCACGAGCGCAGCCAGGTGTGCATGGTGCCGATCTCGCCCTGCTGGGCGGTGGCGATGTCGCCGCCGATGGTGCGGACCTCAGGGTCCGCGCCCTCGTCGAAGGCGATCATGCCCATCTCCACCGCCTGCGCGTGGTGGGTCAACATGTCCCGCGTGAAGCCGGCCTCCGCCGAGGCGTCGCCCGGCCGGGTCAGCCGGGGCGCCAGCAGGCCACCGGCGTACCCGAGGAGCAGCCCGACCACGACGGCCAGGGCCAGCGCGGCCGTCCCCCAGCGGACCGGGGGCCGCCGCTCCTGCGCAGCGGGACCGGCCGGCTCGCCGGTCTGGGTCATGGTCGAGGTGCTCATCGCTCTCCTCAGCCCTGCGGCATCTGCTGTGCGTCGTCACGGGGCGTCTTGCCGGTGGCGGTGATGCCCTGGCTGCACAGCGCGGTCGGGCCCTCCACCGAGGCGTTCACCTTCAGCGTCTTGATGAACTCGTCGATCCGGCTGTCGTCGGCGTTGTCGACCTTGAGCTGGTAGCCCCACGCCTGGAGCGAGATCGGCTTGTCCAGCCCCTCGAACGGGCTGAGCATCAGCTTCTCCTTGCCGCGCACCCTGTCGGCGAGCTTGGTCACCTGGTCGGCGGGCAGGTCGGGGCGGTAGGTGATCCAGACCGTGCCGTGCTCCAGGCTGTGCACCGCGTGCTCGTTGGCGATCTGGGCGGGGTAGACGTCGCCCATGCAGTTCTGCCAGGCCGCGTTGTGCGGGCCGGCCACCGGCGGCAGCACCGTGTAGGTGATGGGGCCCGCCTTGTGGTTGCCGCCCGCCACGAGGTCCTTGTCCTTCTCGCGGAAGTTGACGATGCCGTCGATCGCGTCCGCCCGGTCCTCCCAGGGCTTGGCGCCCTGGAAGGTGGCCCACGCGCCGTAGCCGATGATCGCCACGGCCAGCACACCCACGGCGACGAAGAGCGCGATCGGGCCCCACGAGCGGCCCTGGCTCACCTTCACCGGGGTCACGGGCTTGCGGCCCTTGCCCCCGGCGCCGGGACGGGGACCCGTCGGCTTGCCGGACCCGGCCTTGGCGCCGGCGGCCGGCCGGCCCGCAGCCGGCTTCTTGCCGGTGCTGACCACGTTCGGGCGGCGCTCGGGGCCGCCCGGGGTGCTGATGCTCATGGTGCCTCGTCAGGTCGGTCGGTCAGGGGATCCGGCGGGCCGGTCTCACACACTGGGTCGCCGCCGCGGGTGCCGAGTCTACCCCCGATAACATGGATCGGTGACTCCCGCAGAACTCGCCGAGGTCGTCCTATCCGCAGCCCACGCAGTCTTCACCGAGCGTGGCCTGGACCGCTCCGCCCTGCCGGAGCGCACGGCGGTCGAGCGACCCCGCAATCCCGAGCACGGCGACTACGCCTCCACGCTGGCGCTCCAGCTCAGCAAGAAGGTGGGCGTCCCGCCGCGTGAGCTGGCCACGGCCCTCGCCGACCAGCTCGGCCGGGCCCCGGGGGTCAAGTCGGTGGAGATCGCCGGCCCGGGCTTCCTCAACATCCGGCTCGACGCCGCCGCCGCCGGCCAGCTGGCCCGCGCGATCGTCGAGACCGGCGAGGAGTACGGCCGCAGCGACCGGCTCGCCGGGCAGCGGATCAACCTGGAGTTCGTCTCGGCCAACCCCACCGGCCCCGTGCACATCGGCGGGGTCCGCTGGGCGGCCGTCGGCGACGCGCTCAGCCGGCTCCTGCGCGCCACCGGCGCCGACGTGGGCACGGAATACTACTTCAACGACGCGGGCTCGCAGATCGACCGCTTCGCCCGCTCGCTGCTCGCCGCCGCGAAGGGCGAGCCGGCCCCCGAGGACGGCTACGCCGGGGCGTACATCACCGAGATCGCCGACGCCGTGCGGGGTGCCCGCCCCGACGTGCTGGAGCTGGACGAAGCCGCCGCCCAGGAGGTCTTCCGGGTCGAGGGCGTGCAGCTGATGTTCGCCGAGATCAAGTCCTCGCTGCGCGGCTTCGGGGTCGAGTTCGACACCTACTTCAACGAGAAGGACCTGCACGACCGGGGCGAGCTGGAGCTGGCCCTCCGGCGGCTGCGCGAGCAGGGCCGGGTCTTCGAGTCCGACGGCGCGACCTGGCTGCGCACCACCGACTTCGGCGACGACAAGGACCGGGTGCTGCGCAAGTCCAACGGCGAGTGGACCTACTTCGCCGCCGACTGCGCCTACTACCTGGACAAGCGGGAGCGCGGCTTCGAGCGGGTCGTGATCATGCTCGGCGCCGACCACCACGGCTACATCGGCCGGATGAAGGCCATGTCGGCGTGCTTCGGCGACGACCCGGAGCGCAACCTGGAGATCCTGATCGGCCAGCTGGTCAACCTGGTCCGCGACGGGGCCCCGGTCCGGATGAGCAAGCGGGCCGGCACCGTGGTGACCCTGGAGGACCTGGTCGACGCGATCGGCGTGGACGCCGCCCGGTACGCGCTGGCCCGCTACTCCAGCGACTCCCCGATCGACATCGACGTGGAGCTGTGGACCCGGGCAACCCGCGACAACCCGGTCTACTACGTGCAGTACGTGGCGGCCCGGACGGCCAGCGTCGGCCGCAACGCGGCCGAGGTGGGGCTGACCCGCGGCGACGCGGACGCGTTCCGTCCCGAGCTGCTCGGGCACGAGAAGGAGAACGAGCTGCTCAAGGCGCTGGCCGAGTTCCCCGCCGTGGTCGCCGCGGCGGCGGAGCTGCGCGGCCCGCACCGGGTGGCGCGCTACCTGGAGGAGCTGGCCGGGGCCTACCACCGGTTCTACGACGAGTGCCGGATCCTGCCGCGCGGCGACGAGGAGGCCACCGACCTGCACCGGGCCCGGCTCTGGCTGAACGACGCCACCCGCACCGTGATCGCCAACGGCCTGCGCCTGCTCGGCGTCTCGGCCCCGGAGAGGATGTGAGCGCCGTGCGAGCGCGAGGAGTGAGCTTGCGAGCCCCGCAGTCGCGAAGCGGAGACAGCGTGCGAGCGCGAGGAGTGAGCTTGCGAGCCCCGCAGTCGCGAAGCGGAGACAGCTGAGATGCGAGCTCACGAGGCCGGTGCCCTGCACGGTGACATGGGCAGCCGGGGGCCGTCCTGGCTGCGCACCCCGGCCGACGTCAACGCCCTGGTGCCGCAGCTCTGGCCCCGCAACGTCACGCGCGGCGGCGACGGCGTGCTCGCCGTGGGCGGGCTCGGCGTCCGCGACATCGCGGCCGAGTTCGGCACCCCGGTGTACGTCCTCGACGAGGACGACCTGCGCTCGCGCGCCCGCGACTTCCGCGCCGCCTTCGAGGGCGCCGACGTCTACTACGCCGGCAAGGCGTTCCTCTGCCGGGCGGTGGTGCGGATGATCGCCGAGGAGGGCCTGCACCTCGACGTCTGCACCGGCGGCGAGCTGGCCACCGCGCTCTCGGCCGGGATGGCGCCCGAGCGGATCGGCTTCCACGGCAACAACAAGTCGGCGAGCGAGCTGACCCGGGCGCTGGACGCCGGCGTCGGGCGGATCATCGTCGACTCGTTCGCCGAGATCGACCGGCTCACCGCGCTCGCCCGCGAGCGGGGCGTCCGCCCCCGGGTGATGATCCGGGTCACCGTCGGCGTCGAGGCGCACACCCACGAGTTCATCGCCACCGCGCACGAGGACCAGAAGTTCGGCTTCTCGCTCGCGGGCGGGGCGGCGGCCGAGGCGGCCTTCCGGGTGCTCGACGAGGGCGTGCTGGAGCTGCGCGGCCTGCACTCGCACATCGGCTCGCAGATCTTCGACGCCAGCGGCTTCGAGGTCTCCGCCCGCCGGGTGCTGGGCCTGCAGGCACAGATCCGCGACGCGCGCGGGGTGGAACTGCCCGAGCTGGACCTCGGCGGCGGCTTCGGCATCGCGTACACCACCCAGGACGACCCGGCGACGCCGCAGGACCTGGCGAAGCGGCTGCGCCGGATCGTCGAGGCCGAGTGCGCGGCGGAGCGGCTGGCCGTGCCGCACCTGTCGATCGAGCCGGGCCGGGCGATCGTCGGGCCCGCCGTGTTCACCCTCTACGAGGTCGGCACGGTCAAGTCCGTGCCGGTGGGCACCGGGGGCGACGGGGCGCACGGGCGTCGTGCCTATGTGAGCGTCGACGGCGGGATGAGCGACAACATCCGTACCGCCCTCTACGACGCGTCCTACTCCGCGACGCTGGCGTCCCGGGCGTCGACCGCCGAGCCGCTGCTCGCCCGCGTGGTGGGAAAGCACTGTGAGTCCGGGGACATCGTGGTGAAGGATGAATTCCTGCCCGCCGACGTGCAGCCCGGAGATCTTGTCGCGGTGCCCGGCACCGGCGCCTACTGCCGGAGCATGGCCAGCAACTACAACCACGTGCCCCGCCCCCCGGTGGTGGCGGTGCGGGGCGGCCAGGCGCGCCTGATCGTCCGGCGGGAGACCGAAGAGGACCTGCTGGCATTGGATGTGGGATGACGTCACCTGTGCGCCTGGCACTGCTCGGCTGCGGCACGGTCGGCAGTGAGGTGGTCCGGCTGCTGCACGAGCAGGCCGCCGACCTCGCCGCCCGGATCGGCGCCCCGCTGGAGATCGCCGGCATCGCCGTACGCCGTCCCGGCCGCGACCGGGGTGACCTGCCGGTCGACCCGGCCCTCTTCACCACCGACGCGCTCGGCCTGGTCAAGTCCGACGACGTGGACGTGGTCGTCGAGGTGGTCGGCGGCATCGAGCCGGCGCGGAGCTGGCTGGTGGAGGCGCTGCGGGCCGGCAAGAGTGTGGTGACCGCGAACAAGGCGCTGCTCGCCGAGGACGGCGCGGCCCTGCACGACGCGGCGGCCGAGGGCGGCGGCGACCTCTACTACGAGGCGTCCGTGGCGGGCGCGATCCCGCTGCTGCGCCCCCTGCGCGAGTCGCTGCACGGCGACCGGATCAACCGGGTCACCGGCATCGTCAACGGCACCACCAACTTCATCCTCTCCGCCATGGACGCCACCGGCGCCGGCTTCACCGAGGCGCTGGAGGAGGCCACCGAGCTGGGCTACGCCGAGGCCGACCCGACCGCCGACGTGGAGGGCTTCGACGCGGCGGCCAAGGCGGCCATCCTCGCCTCGCTGGCCTTCCACACCCGGGTGGGCGCGGCCGACGTGCACCGCGAGGGCATCACCGAGGTCACCGCCGCCGACGTGGCCAGCGCCAAGGCGATGGGCTGCACCATCAAGCTGCTCTGCATCGCCGCCCGGGGCGCCGACGCCGCCGGCCGGGAGACGGTCAGCGTGCGGGTGCACCCCGCAATGATCCCGCTGACCCACCCGCTGGCCGGCGTCGGCGACGCGTTCAACGCGGTCTTCGTCGAGGCCGAGGCGGCCGGGCCCCTGATGTTCTACGGCCGCGGCGCGGGTGGCGCACCGACCGCCAGCGCCGTGCTCGGTGACGTGGTGGCGGTCTCCCGCAACCGGCTCGCCGGGGTGCGTTCGGCCAGCGAGAGCGTGTACGCCGACCTGGCGGTGCGGCCGATGGGCGAGGCGCTGACCCGCTACCACGTCAGCCTCGACGTGGCCGACCGGCCGGGCGTGCTGGCGGCGGTGGCCGGGGTGTTCGCCCGGCACGAGGTGTCGATCGCCACCGTGCGGCAGGGCCCGGCGGGCGGCGGCACGGCGGGCCGGGGCGAGGACGCCGACCTGGTCATCGTCACCCACGTGGCGCCGGACGCGGCGCTCGCCGCCACCGTGCGCGAGCTGCGCGGGCTGGACATCGTCCGCTCGGTGGCCAGTGTGCTGCGGGTGGAGGGCGGCCCGTGAGCGGCCTGCCCGCCGCCCCGGCGGGGCGGGCGCCTGACCGTCTCGCCTGATGGTTAACTGCGGGTGCGCCCGGGGTCGGCCGGCGAGACTGGTCCAGGCTGGAGGCACACCGACTCCGCGGGGCGGTCCAGAGGCGAGGAGAGCGACATGTGGCGGGGCCTGATCGACGCGTACCGGGACCGGCTGCCGGTCACCGACGCCACCCCGGTCGTGACCCTGCACGAGGGGAACACCCCGCTGCTGCCCGCGCCCGTGCTCTCCGCCCGGCTCGGCTGCGACGTGCACCTGAAGGTGGAGGGCGCCAACCCGACCGGCTCGTTCAAGGACCGGGGCATGACGCTCGCGGTCTCCAAGGCGGTCGAGGCGGGCAACAAGGCGATCATCTGCGCCTCCACCGGCAACACCAGCGCCTCCGCGGCGGCGTACGCGGCCCGCGCCGGGTTGACCTGCGCGGTGCTCGTGCCGCAGGGCAAGATCGCGCTGGGCAAGCTGGCCCAGGCGCTCGTGCACGGCGCGAAGCTGCTCCAGGTCACCGGCAACTTCGACGACTGCCTGTCGCTGGCCGCGAAGCTCGCCCAGGACTACCCGGTCGCCCTGGTCAACTCCGTCAACGTCGACCGGCTGCACGGCCAGAAGACGGCCGCCTTCGAGATCGTCGAGGCCCTGGGCGACGCGCCCGACATCCACTGCCTGCCGGTCGGCAACGCCGGCAACATCTCCGCCTACTGGATGGGCTACTCGGAGGAGCTGCGGGACGGCAACGCCACCCGGGCCCCCAGGATGTACGGCTTCCAGGCGGCCGGCGCCGCCCCGATCGTCACCGGCGAGGTGGTCCGGGAGCCGTCCACGATCGCCACCGCCATCCGGATCGGCAACCCGGCGAGCTGGACCAGGGCGCTCGACGCCCGGGATTCCTCCGGCGGCCTGATCGCCGCCGTCACCGACCGGGAGATCCTGGCCGCGTACCGGCTGCTGGCCCGCGAGGTCGGGGTCTTCGTCGAGCTGGGCAGCGCGGCCAGCGTGGCCGGCCTGCTCCAGCAGGCCGCCGCCGGCCTGGTGCCGGCCGGCTCGACCGTGGTCTGCACGGTGACCGGCCACGGTCTGAAGGACCCGGAGTGGGCGATCACCACCGCCCCCGCGCCCACCACCATCGCCAACGACGCCCTGGCCGCCGCCCGCCTCCTCGACCTCGCCTGAGCCGCCCGGCCCGGCGGAGCGTCGCCCCGTCGGACCGGGCGGCGGCGGCACCGCCCGGTCCGGCGGGAGGGCGGGGCGCTCCGGTCCCGCGCGGCGAGCACGGCCGGGGCCGACAGTTCCCGGCCAGGGGGGGTGGGGGAGAATCCGTGCCGCCGCCCGTCGCCTTTTTCAGGAGTGAGTCACGCCGATGTCGCTGCTCGCCAGATTCAGCCTCGCCAACCGAGGGCTGATCGCCCTCATCGCGGTGGTGACCACGCTGTTCGGAGTGTTCGCCGTACCGTCACTGAAGCAGCAGCTCCTGCCGTCGTTGGAGTTCCCGGCCGCGTTCATCGTGGCGCCCTACCCCGGCGCCGGGCCCGAGGTCGTCGAGTCGCAGGTCACCGAGCCGATCGAGACCAGTCTCCAGGGCATCCCGGGGCTGGAGCAGATCACCTCGACCTCCCGTGAGGGCTCGGCGAGCGTGCAGGTCCAGTTCGAGTTCGGCACCGACCTGGACGACGTGGTCAACAAGATGCAGACCGCGCTCAGCCGGATCGACGCCCAGCTGCCGGAGGGGGTCGACCCTCAGGTCATCGCGGGCAGCACCGACGACCTGCCCGCGGTGGTGCTCGCCGCCTCCGGCGGGGACGACCAGCGGGTGCTCGCGGAGAAGCTGCGCGCCACGGTCGTCTCCGAGCTGGAGACGATCGAGGGGGTACGGACGGTCGACCTGACCGGCGCCCGTGACGACGTCGTGGTGGTCACCCCGGATCCGGCGAAGCTGGCGGCGGCGAAGCTCCCGCCGACGGCCCTCGGCGCGGCGCTGAAGACCAACGGCGTGACAGTGCCGGCGGGCGCGGTGACCGACGGCACCCGTGCGCTCCCGGTGCAGGTCGGCAGCCGGCTGGCGACGCTCGACGACCTGCGCGGTGTTGTTGTCGCGCCCTCCACGGGCAAGGCGGCCCCCGTCCGCCTCGGCGACGTGGCCACGGTCGAGCAGCAGCTCGCCCCGGCCACCGCGATCACCCGCACCAACGGCAAGGACAGCCTGGGCATCGCGGTCACCGCCTCCCCGGACGGCAACGCGGTGCAGATCTCCCACGAGATCCGCGACCGGCTGGCCGACCTCCGGGAGGCCTCCGGGGCCGAGCTGACCGTCGTCTTCGACCAGGCGCCGTTCGTCGAGAAGTCGATCGAGAGCCTGACCACCGAGGGCCTGCTGGGCCTGGTCATGGCCGTCGTGGTCATCCTGGTCTTCCTGCTGTCGATCCGCTCCACCGTGGTCACCGCCGTCTCCATCCCGCTGTCGGTGGTGGTCGCCCTGATCGCCCTCTGGGTCGGCGACTACTCGCTCAACCTGCTCACCCTCGGCGCGCTCACCATCGCGGTCGGCCGGGTGGTCGACGACTCGATCGTCGTGCTGGAGAACGTCAAACGGCATCTGGAGTACGGCGAGCCGAAGCGGCAGGCGATCCTCACCGCCGTCCGCGAGGTGGCCGGTGCGGTGACCGCGTCCACCCTCACCACGGTCGCCGTCTTCGCGCCGATCGCGCTGGTGGGTGGCTTCGTCGGGCAGCTCTTCGCGCCGTTCGCGATCACCGTCACGGTGGCCCTGCTCGCCTCGCTGCTGGTCTCGCTGACCGTCATCCCGGTGCTGGCGTACTGGTTCCTCAAGCCCTCCGACGGCACGGTGGACGACGCCGCCGTGCGCCGGGAGGCGGAGGAGAAGGAGCTGCGCAACCCGTTGCAGCGGGCGTACCTGCCGGTGATCGGGTTCGCCACCCGTAAGCGGGCGACCCGGTGGATCACCCTGGGGCTCGGCCTGCTCGTGCTCCTGGGCACCTTCGGGCTGTCCCGTCAGCTGGAGACCAACTTCATCGACGACTCAGGCCAGGACACCCTGAGCATCACCCAGGAGCTCCCCCCGGGCACCGGGCTGGCCGGCACCGACGCCGCGGCGCGGCAGATCGAGGCGGTGCTGGAGCGCACCGGGGACATCGAGACGTACCAGGTCACCGCGGGCAGCGGCGACAACCCGTTCGGCGGGGGCGGCGGCAACAACGTCGCCAACTGGTCGCTGGCCCTCGGGGAGGGCACCGACGCCCAGGAGATGCGGGAGGTCCTGCGCCGGGAGTTCGACGCGCTGGGCGCGTCCGTCGGCGAGGTCAGCTTCGGTGCCGGGCAGGGCGGGGCGGCGGCCAACCAGTTGCAGGTGATCGTCCAGGCCACCGAGCCGGAGGCGCTGACCCGCGCCGCCGAGGAGGTCCGGTCGGCGATGGCCGGTCTGGCGGGCGTCGAGGACGTCTCCACAAGCCTCGCCACCCGGGTGCCGCGCGTGGAGGTCACCGTCGACCGGGTCGCCGCCGGGCGGGCCGGGCTCACCGAGGCCGCCGTCGGCCAGCTGGTGGCCCAGGCGTTCCGGGGCTCGCCGCTGGGGCAGGTGACGCTGGACGACGGGCAGCGGGACGTGGTGCTGCGGTTCGCCGGCAAGCCGCCGGTCTCCGTGGAGGAGCTGCGCGCGCTGCCGGTCGGGCCGCTGAAGCTCGACGACATCGCCGACGTCACCCAGACCGAGGGCCCGCAGCAGGTGAGCCGCATCGACGGCGAGCGCAGCGTCACCGTCACCGGTACGGCCACCGGCTCGAACCTCGGGGCCATCTCGCAGGAGCTGCAGAAGAAGCTGGACGGCATCGACGTGCCGGGGGCGACCTTCGCCATCGGCGGGGTGAGCGCGGACCAGGAGGAGGCCTTCGCCGACCTGGGCCTGGCGGTGCTCGCGGCCATCGCGATCGTCTTCCTGATCATGGTCGCGACGTTCCGCAGCCTGACCCAGGCGCTGATCCTGCTGATCTCCATCCCGTTCGCGGCGACCGGCGCGATCGGCCTGCTGCTCGCCACCGGCACCCCGCTGGGCGTGCCGGCGCTGATCGGCGTGCTCATGCTGGTCGGCATCGTGGTGACCAACGCGATCGTGCTGCTGGACCTGGTGAACCAGTACCGGGCCCAGGGAATGGGGGTCCAGGAGGCGGTGGTCGAGGGCGGCCGGCGCCGCCTGCGCCCCATCCTGATGACCGCGGTCGCCACCATCTTCGCGCTGCTGCCGATGGCGTTCGGCCTCACCGGGGAGGGCGGCTTCATCTCCAAGCCGCTGGCGATCGTGGTGATCGGCGGCCTGCTCAGCTCGACGCTGCTCACCCTGGTCCTGGTGCCGACGCTCTACGCGATGGCGGAGAACACCAAGGAGTCGTTGCGGGCCCGGCGGGCCCGCCGCTCCGGTCGGGCGACCCCGGTGGATGACGAGGGGGCGACCGACGGCGCCGGTGACGCCGCCGAGGCGCCCGCCGCCGAGCCCGTCCCGGTGCCCGCCGCCGGTTCCGCGTCCACCGGTGCGGACGGCTCCGACGCCCCGGCCGCGCGACCCGCGCCGTCGGGCGCGCTGATGGACGGCACCGACCAGTTCGAGGTGCTGCGGCTGCCGAGGAGCCGCAAGTCGCCGCTGCCGCCGACCGAGTAACGCACGGCCGCGAACGCCCCCGACGGGTCCCGCCCGCCGGGGGCGTTCGCGTTCGCGCAGCTACCCGCCGTCCGTCCCGGCCCGCCGACCGCCGCCCGGTAGGGTCTCGGTCGTGCCGTCCACCCTCTCGGTCCTCACCCGGAACCGGAACTTCCGCAATCTCTTCCTCGCCGAGCTCGTGGTCTTCGGTGCCGACTGGTTCGTGATGGTGCCACTGCTGGTGCTGCTGCCGACCCTGACGGGCAGCGGCGTGTGGGGCGCCCTGGTGCTCGCGGTCGACACCGGCATCGTGGCGTTGCTGCTGCCCTACACGGGCACGATCGCGGACCGGTTCGACCGACGCAAGATCATGATCACCTCGAACGTCGCGGCCCTGCTCGGCGTACTGCTGCTGCTCGGGGTCCGCAGCGCCGGGACCGCCTGGCTGGCGATGGTCGGGATCGGCGTGGTGGCGGTCGCCAAGGCGTTCTACTCGCCGGCGGCGCAGGCCGCCCTGCCCAACGTGCTCGACCCCGACGAGTTGGCCGCCGGCAACGCCGTCGCGGGTTCCGCCTGGGGCACCATGACCGTCGTCGGCGCCTCCCTCGGCGGCGTGCTCAGCGCCGCCGTCGGCCCGTACGCCTGCTTCTGGGTGGCGGCCGTCGGCCTGGTCGTCGCCGCCGGCCTGGCCGTGCTGATCCGCCGACCGTTGCAGGCGCCCCGCGACGCGGAGCTGCCCGCGCAGCGGACCTGGCCGGCGATCCGCGAGGCGCTGGGCTACATCGGACACCGGCCGAGGGTGCTGGCGCTGGTCACCGTGAAGTCGGCGGTCGGCCTGGGCAACGGCGTGCTGACGGTGTTCCCGCTGCTCGCCGCGGTGTACGGCGTGGGCCCCGTCGGCACCGGGCTGCTCTTCGCGGTGCGCGGGGCGGGGGCGCTGGTCGGCCCGATCCTGATGCGCCGGGTGCTGACCAACCGGGCCTGGCTGCTGCCCGGGTTGGCGCTCTCCATGTCCCTCTACGGACTGGCCTACATCGGCACCTCCGTCGCCGACTGGTTCCCGCTGGTGCTGGTCCTGGTCTTCGTCGCCCACTTCGCGGGCGGCAGCAACTGGGTGTTGTCCAACTTCGCCCTCCAGGGCGAGGTCCCGGACCGGCTGCGGGGCCGCGTCTTCGCCACCGACATGATGCTGGCGACCCTCGCGGTCTCGGTCAGCCAGCTCGTGGTGGCCGGCGTGGTGGACGCGGTCGACGAGCGGGTGGTGCTGGCCAGCTGCGGCCTGGTCACGGTGCTCTACGCGGTCGGCTGGCGGATCGCCACCCGCCGGCTCTCCCTCACGGAGCCCGCCCCGACCGCCCCCCGCTGACCCGGCCGCCGGTCAGGGCCGCTCCGGCCCGGTCTCCGCCGGCGCGTCCGGCCGGGACCGGCCGTCCCACGGCGCCGGCTGGGTCGACGGCGTCGGCTGGGCCGACGGCATCGGTGCGCCGCCGCCGAACGACCCGCCGCCGGACGGGCCGGCGTCCGCGCCGCCCGCCCGCCGCCCGCCCAGCAGCGCCGCGATCAGCAGGCCCGTCCCGAGCGGGTACGCCAGGGCCAGCACGCCGCTGTAGGCCAGGTTCACCAGATGGAAGTTCGACCGCCCCCAGTCGGAGCCGTACACGCGGTGCAACAGCAGGGTCCAGGCAGCGCTGAGCACCGCGCTGGCCAGCAGCACACCGAGCCCGGAGAGCGCCAGCAGCCGGGGCCCGCGGGGCAGCCGCCGCCCGGCCGTGGCGGTCAGTACGAGGCCGACGAGCAGCACCACCACCGTGGGCATCTCGAAGGCGACCGCCGTCGCCACGTACCCGAGTTCGCGCATTCCGTCTCCAGCCGCCGTCGGTCGGGTCAGGCTAACGGAACGGGTGGGGCCGCACCGTCCGGCCGAACGGGCGGGCGCTGACCCGCGTCGTCGGTCGGGAGCCCTAGCATGAGCCCGTGCCGACGACATTCAACTCCGGCCCGGTCCGGGTTCGGGTTCCCGCCACCAGCGCCAACCTGGGGCCGGGCTTCGACGCACTGGGGCTCGCCCTGGCGCTGCACGACGACGTGGCCGCCGAGGTGACGGCGGCCGGGGTCACCGTGACGGTGGCGGGGCAGGGCGCCGGCGAGCTGCCGGCCGACGAGCGGCACCTGGTCGTCCGCGCGATGCGGGCCGCCTTCGACGTGCTCGGCGGGCAGCCGCCGGGGCTGGCCGTGGAGTGCGTCAACCGCATCCCGCAGGCCCGTGGCCTGGGCTCCTCGTCCGCCGCGATCGTCGCGGGGGTGCTGCTGGCCCGCGCGTTGGTGACCGACGGCGAGACCCGGCTCGACGACGCCGCCGCGCTGCGCCTCGCCGCCGACATCGAGGGCCACCCGGACAACGTCGCGCCGTGTCTGCTCGGCGGCTTCACCCTGGCCTGGACGGAGCCCTCCGGCGCCCGGGCGGTGTCGCTGCGGGTCGCCGACGGCGTACGGCCGACGGTCTTCGTGCCGGCCGAGCGCGGCCTCACGGCGACCGCGCGGGCGGCGCTGCCCGCCGCCGTGCCGCACGGCGACGCGGCGCTGAACGCCGGTCGGGCGGCGCTGCTGGTGCACGCCCTGACCGCGGAGCCGGGTCTGCTGCTGCCGGCCACCGTCGACCGGCTGCACCAGGACTACCGCGCCGACGGCATGCCGGGCAGTGCGGCACTGGTGAAGGCGCTGCGTGCGGCCGGTGTGGCGGCTGTGATCAGTGGGGCGGGGCCGACGGTGCTGGCCCTGACCGGCCCGCCGGAGGACTTCGTTCCGGGAACAGGCTGGCAGGTCTGGCGGTTGGACCCAGACGGGCGCGGTGCGCGGGTTGGTCGGGGTAGACTGGGACACGCAGAGCGGGACCCTGTTGCCGCAGGTCGGAAGAGTTGATTACGCTCTAGACTTAGCACAGCCGCGAAGCATGCGATCTCCCTGCGGGTCGGCGCACCCCCGAAGCTCTCGGCGGTCAGCCCGTCACCCCTGCCTAGGCCCACGCCGCACCGCAGTCTCCACAGGTCGCCGCAGACGGCGAGACCTGCTCACCGACGTTGGTGAGTCGGGAAACCGACCGGCTGCTGTGTCACAGACTCCCGCGACGCGTCCTTGCGAGGCGGGTGCACCGAGGCCGCCCGGCCACCTTGTTTTTCGACTCCGGGCAGTCCCGGCCTATCGAGGGAAGGAATCCATTGAGCGACACCACCGACGTGACGTCGGATGTTTCCAACGTCGCTGGCGATGCCACCACCGCCGCCCCTGCCCGTCGTCGGCGCAGCGGCACCGGCCTGTCGGCGATGCTGCTGCCGGAGCTGCAGAGCCTGGCCGCGTCGCTCGGCATCTCGGGCACGGCTCGTATGCGTAAGGGCGAGCTGATCAGCGCGATCTCCGAGCGGCAGGGCGGCGCCGCCGGGACCCCTCGACCGCGGGCCGAGGTCGCGACCGCTGCCGCTCCCGCCCGGGAGGAGGTCCAGACGGAGGTTCGCGAGGCCACCGACCGGCCGGCGGCCGAGCGGCGGACCGCGCAGCAGCCCTCGGCGGAGCCGGCGGCTGCCGGCGAGACCGAGGGCCGCGGCCGGACCCGGCGCAGCCGGGCCGCCACCGCCGAGGCGCGGGCCACCGAGTCCCGTCCCGCGGAGGCCCCCGCCGCCGAGGCCCGTCCCGCCGAGACGCGCACGGACGAGGTTGAGGCCGGCGAGCGTGCCGACCGGGCCGAGGGCCGTGGCCGTGAGCGCGGCGATCGTGCCGAGCGTGGCGGTGAGCGGTCCGAGCGCGGTGACCGGGCCGAGCGCGGCGGTGACCGGGCCGAGCGCGGTGACCGTGGCGCTGACCGTGGTGACCGTAACGAGCGGGGCGATCGTGCGGAGCGCGGTGAGCGTGCCGACCGCGGTGACCGTGCCGAGCGTGGTGACCGTGTCGAGCGCGGTGACCGTGCCGAGCGCGGTGACCGTGCCGAGCGTGGTGACCGTGCCGAGCGCGGTGACCGTAACGAGCGGGGCGATCGTGCCGAGCGGGGCGACCGCAACGAGCGCGCCGAGCGGGGCGACCGCAACGAGCGCGGCGACCGTAACGAGCGGGGTCAGCGCGTCGAGCGTGACAGCGACGACGACGACGAGAGCGGCGGCCGGCGCGGCCGGCGCAGCCGGTTCCGGGACCGTCGCCGGGGTCGCGGCGAGCGGGCCGAGGAAGGCGGCGGCCGCGACACGGGTGGCCGTGAGCCGCAGGTCGGCGAGGACGACGTGCTCGTCCCGGTGGCCGGCATCATCGACGTGCTGGACAACTACGCCTTCGTCCGCACCACCGGCTACCTCGCCGGCGCGAACGACGTCTACGTCTCGATGTCGCAGATCAAGAAGTACGGTCTGCGGCGCGGCGACGCCATCACCGGTGCGGTGCGCGCCTCGCGCGACGGCGAGCAGCGGCGGGACAAGTACAACCCGCTGGTGCGGCTGGACACCATCAACGGGATGGAGCCGGACGAGGCGAAGCGCCGGCCGGAGTTCTACAAGCTCACGCCGCTCTACCCGCAGGAGCGCCTGCGGCTGGAGACGGAGCCGCACATCCTCACCACCCGGGTGATCGACCTGGTCATGCCGCTCGGCAAGGGCCAGCGTGCGCTGATCGTGTCGCCGCCGAAGGCGGGTAAGACGATGGTGCTGCAGGCCATCGCGAACGCGATCACGCACAACAACCCGGAGTGCCACCTGATGGTGGTGCTGGTGGACGAGCGGCCCGAAGAGGTCACCGACATGCAGCGGTCGGTGAAGGGCGAGGTCATCGCGGCGACGTTCGACCGTCCGCCGCAGGACCACACCACGGTGGCGGAGCTGGCGATCGAGCGGGCGAAGCGCCTGGTCGAGCTGGGGCACGACGTGGTCGTGCTGCTCGACTCGGTGACCCGGCTCGGACGGTCCTACAACCTGGCGGCGCCGGCCAGCGGCCGGATCATGTCGGGTGGTATTGACTCCACCGCGCTCTACCCGCCGAAGCGCTTCCTGGGTGCGGCCCGCAACATCGAGAACGGCGGCTCGCTGACCATCCTCGCCACCGCGCTGGTGGAGACCGGGTCCATGGCGGACACGGTCATCTTCGAGGAGTTCAAGGGCACCGGCAACGCGGAGCTGAAGCTGGATCGGAAGATCGCCGACAAGCGCACCTTCCCGGCCATCGACATCCACCCGTCCGGCACGCGCAAGGAGGAGATCCTGCTCGCGCCGGAGGAGCTGGCCATCATCCACAAGCTCCGCAAGGTCCTGCACTCGCTGGACTCGCAGGCGGCGCTGGACCTGCTGCTCGACAAGCTCAAGCAGACCCGCACCAACATCGAGTTCCTGATGCAGATCGCCAAGTCGACGCCGGGGGAGTGACCCTCCCCGGGTGAGACGAGCGAGAGGGGCACGGCCACGAGGCTGTGCCCCTCTCGCGTCGGGGCCCGGGCTCCCGCCTCCGGTGCCGTCCGATTCGCGGCGAGCCCCCGCCCGGCACCCGGACCGGCCCCGGTCCCGGCCCAGCCCCCGGACCCGCCCCGGACCCGGCTCTGGCCCCGAACGGCCGGCGATGCACCGTTACAGCCCTGGCAGTGACGGTCCGTTACCGATCCCGATCGGCCCTGCTTGGTGACCCTGTGTGAACGATGCCGGCCGGCCCCGGCGCAGTCCATCGCCCGCCTGCCCTCTGGCTTCTGCCTGACCAGCCACTTCGTCGCTGAGGTCGTTCGGGTGCCGCGACCCCTCCGCCCCCCTTTGCTCTGCAGCCGCCGACGCACCAGTTACCAAATGTGTCTGGTGCGGATTTGGCTGCAGAGCAAAGGGGGGCGCAGCGAGGGGGCGCGGCCCGCCCGGCCCGGCCACTCTGCGTGATCGGATGCTGATCCTGCCGCGGCCCCGGCTCCGCCGGCAAGCGCGGCGCGGCGTCGGGCCCGGTCGCCATTAGGCCAGCCAGTGCGGGGCGGTGCCGGGCGCAGCCTGGAGGACGGCGGCCCGAAGGGTGGAGTTTTCCTTCGCTTTGGTCGACGGGTATTGAAACTTCTATTCACCGTCCGGTTGACTGTCGTCCATGCGTACCCGCAGACGATCCGCCCGGCTCGCAGGCGTCCTGCTGCTGACGCCAGTGCTCGCCCTGGCCGGCACCGTGCCCGCGACCGCCGGTGCGCCGGCTCCGGCCACCGACCCCTCCGCCACCGCGGCCGAGGACGCGCCACGCGCCTCCTCGTACGCCGCAGACTCCGTGACGCTCGCCGGTGACCCGGCGTCGAGCACGTCCGCCGCCGGGCCCCGGGCCGGCGTGGAGCCGTCCGGCGGCCTGGAGACCGCCAAGGCCACCCGCCCGGTCGCCCCGGGCCTCGTCCTGACCTCCTTCGACCGGTACGACGCCGACGGGTGGCTGCGCGCCGACGCGCTCACCGCCGACCTCACCGGCGGCGTCACCGTGGACTACGTCAACTCCGGCGCGGTGAGCCGGGCCGAGCCGCTGCGCGGCGCGGTCGACGCCTCCCGCGCGGTCGCGGCGGTGAACGGCGACTTCTTCGACATCAACAACTCCGGTGCCGCCCAGGGCGTCGGCATCCGCGACGGCCAACTGGTCCAGTCCGCGGTCAGCGGGCACCGCAACGCCGTCGCGATCACCACCGAGGGGCTCGGCCGGGTGATCGAGGTGAACTTCGACGGCACCGCCACGCTGCCCACCGGCCCGGTGACGTTGACGCAGTTCAACAACATGATCCAGGCGAACGGTACCGGCGTGTTCACCTCGCTCTGGGGGTCGTACACCCGGGAGCGTGCGGTCGCCGGCGCCGCCCGCGTCACGGAGGTCACGGTGGTGGACGGCCGCGTCGCCGCCGTCGGCGGCACTGCCGGAAGCGGGGCGATCCCGGCCGGCACCACCGTGCTGCTCGGCCGCGACGCCGGCGCGGACGCCCTCGCCGGGCTGCGCCCCGGCGACCCGGTGACGGTCGCCTGGCAGCCCAAGCCGGCCGACGGCAGCAAGCTGCACGCGGCGGTGGGCGGCGGAAACGTGCTGGTCCGCGACGGGGCGGTGCAGAGCATCGCCGACACGTCGCTGGCCCCGCGTACGTCCGTCGGTTTCTCCGCCGACGGCCGGCGCATGATCATGCTCACGGTCGACGGCCGGCAGGTCGACAGCCGCGGCGTCACGCAGACCGAGATGGGCCGCATGATGGTCGAACTCGGCGCGCACCACGCGCTCAACCTCGACGGCGGCGGCTCCTCGACGCTGCTCGCCCGCGAGCCGGGCGCGGCGGCCGTGCAGGTGGAGAACAGCCCGTCCGACGGCAGCGAGCGCGCGGTCCCCAACGGCCTGGCCATCTACGCGCCCAAGGGCAGCGGCCGGCTCACCGGGTACTGGCTGGAGACCGCCAGCGACCCGACCAGCGCCCCCGGCGTCGCGCCGGTGCGCGGCGGCCGCCCCGACCGCGTCTTTCCCGGCCTGACCCGGCAACTCACCGCCGCCGGCCATGATGAGACGTACGGCCCGGCGGCCGGCGCGCCGACGTGGCGGGCCAACCCGGCGGTGCACGGCGTCGTCGACGGCAAGGGCCGCTTCCGGGCCCTCCTGCCCGGAAGCACCACGGTCACCGCCTCGCGGGGCGCGGCCCGTGGCACCCTCGACCTGACCGTGCTCGGGCCGCTGGCCCGGGTCGACTCCACCGTGGACCGGGTCGGCCTGACCGGCGCGCAGGGCAGCGCCCGCTTCGGCGTGGTCGGCTACGACGCCGAGGGCAACACCGCGCCGATCGAGCCCGCCGATCTGAAGCTCGACTACGACAGGGACCTGCTGAGGATCACCCCGACCGCCGACGGCAACCTCTCCGTCACCGCGTTGCGGGACGTCGGCTCCGCACTGGTCACGGTCCACGTCGGCCGGAGCAGCACCGTCCTGCCGGTCACCGTCGGCCTCGCCGACGTGCCGGTGGCCGGCTTCGACGACGCGGCGGCCTGGAAGTTCAGCCAGGCCCGGGCCAGCGGCGCCGTCGCCCCGGCGCCGGGCCGCACCGGCACCGGCCTGAAGATGACGTACGACTTCAGCCAGTCCACCGGCACCCGGGCCGCGTACGCGGACCCGCCGGCCTGGATCGAGGTGGCCGGTCAGCCGCAGGCGTTCGGCATGTGGATCCACGGCAACGGCACGGGGGAGTGGCCCAGCCTGCACCTGCACGACGCGCAGGACACCCAGCACGTGCTGCGCGGCCCCCTGGTCACCTGGACGGGCTGGAAGTACGTCGAGTTCGCCGTGCCCGCCGGGGTGCAGTACCCGGTGCGGATCCGCCGGTTCTACGTGGCCGAGACCAACGCCGCCGCGCAGTACCGCAGCGAGGTGGTCATCGACGACCTGGTGGCCAAGGTGCCGCCGGCGGTCGACGTGCCGGCCGAGAAGCCGCGCACCGACCGGGTGGTGCTGCGCGACGGCACGGTGGACGGTGCGCCCTGGCGCTTCGCGGTGATGTCCGACGCGCAGTTCGTCGCGGCCAACCCGGACAGCGATTTGGTCGCCCAGGCCCGCCGTACGCTCCGCGAGGTCAGGGCCGCGAAGCCGGACTTCCTGGTGATCAACGGCGACTTCGTGGACACCGCCTACCCGGCCGACTTCGCGCTCGCCAGGCGGCTGCTGGACGAGGAGCTCGGCGGGGAGCTGCCGTACTACTACGTGCCCGGCAACCACGAGATCATGGGCGCCCCGATCGCCAACTTCAAGGCCGCCTTCGGCGACACCGAGCGGACCTTCGACCACAAGGGCACCCGGTTCGTCACGCTGAACTCGTCGACCGGCTCGCTGCGCGGCGGCGGCTTCGACCAGGTGCGGATGCTGCGCGAGGCGCTCGACTCGGCGGCCGGCGACCCGGCGGTCAACTCGGTCGTCGTGCTGCACCACCACCCGCCGCGCGACCCCAGCCCGGCCAAGGCCAGCCAGCTCAACGACCGGAAGGAGGCGGCGCTGCTGGAGCAGTGGCTGGCCGACTTCCAGCACCGCACCGGCAAGGGCGCGGCGTTCGTCGGCGGGCACGTCGGCACCTTCCACGCCGACCGCGTCGACGGGGTGCCGTACCTGATCAACGGCAACTCGGGCAAGAACCCCTCCACCCCGGCCGACCAGGGCGGCTTCACCGGGTGGACGGAGTTCGGGGTGGATCCGGTGAGCCCGGCCGAGGCCGACCGGGCCCGGCGCAACCCCCTCGTCGAGGGCCCGCGCTGGGTCGCCGCCGAGTTCCACGCGCACGTCGACAGTCTCGCGTTGACCGCCCCGGCCAGCGTCGCGGTCGGCGCCCCGGCCACGGTCACCGCCGCGGTGACCCAGCCCGGCGGCCGTACGGTGCCGGTGGCGGCGCCGGTGAGCGCGGACTGGTCCGCCTCGCCGAACGTGCACGTCGGCTCGGTCCTCGGGCTGCGGCCCTGGCACGTGGCCCGCTTCGACCCGGCCACCGGCAAGCTCACCGCCCTGCGCCCCGGCGCGCAGGTCAAGCTCGCCGTCGCGGTGAACGGGGCGCGGGCCGAGGCCACCGTCACCCTGACGGCCGCCGCCCAGGCCCCGGCCGCCTAGCCGACACCCTGCTGAGGCCCGCACCGGATCCCGGTGCGGGCCTCAGAAGTCGCCCTCGGCCACCTGGAAGACGGTGAGACCGAGGGCGCGCCACATCCGCACCACCTGCTGCCGGTCGTCGAAGACGCCGGCCACCCGGTAGCGGCCGGCGATCTCGCGCTCGTAGATCTCCCGCTTGACCACGGAGTCCTTCCGGTTGTCCCCGACGGCACGCAGGTGCAGCCCGAGGTGGGGGACGGTTACGTGCCGGGCCAGCCACGCCTCGGTGGCGGCGCGGGCGGTACCGTCCCGGCCCGAGCAGAACACCACCCCGTACCCGGCCGCGTGCATCGCCCGCACCGCCGCGATCACCGCCGGGTTCGGCTCGTCCTCGCCGACCCGGGTCATGTCGTACGGGCTGCGCGAGACGTTCAGCGCCACCGTGCCGTCGATGTCGACCAGGACGATCTCCGGCGGCTCGCTCGACGGGGCGTGCACGGTGGCGGGCCGCCCCGTCCGCGCCCGCGGCACGGGCAGTGGCAGCGTACGACCCTCCAGGTAGCGATCGTGCAGCCGGCGGATCCACGCCTCGCCGACCCGGTCGGCCTCGGGGCGGGCGGCGTCGCGGCGCAGGCACTCCGCCAGCGGGACGTCGGTGAAGTCGTGCACCTCGAATCCGGCGCCGTGCCGTGCGGCCAGCTCGGCCCAGTCCCGCAGCGTGCGCGAGCGCAGGTTGGTGTCGTCGACGCAGACGTCGGCCGCGGTCCGGAGCAGCGCCTCGACCTGGGCCCGCTGGGCGACGGTGACCTGCCACTCCGCCCGCTGGGTGAAGAGCCGCTCGCCGTGCAGCATCCGGCGCAGATCGTCCCGGTTGACCCGGACCACGGAGGGCTGGAGGGTCCGGGCGAACGTCGTCTTGCCCGAGGCGGGCAGCCCCCGGGTGGCGATCAGTCGGGCCATCAGGTCCTCCGTGTCGTACGTCTCGGCGGGCCGGTACGGCCGCCGTCGCCGTGCCCCGGGCGGGGCACCCGGGCGGCGGCCGTGCCGGGTGAATGCCCGGCGGGTCGGCGGGAATGCGG
The DNA here is from genome assembly GCF_036906775.1 of Micromonospora sp. CPCC 205561. Taxonomy (NCBI): domain Bacteria; kingdom Bacillati; phylum Actinomycetota; class Actinomycetes; order Micromonosporales; family Micromonosporaceae; genus Micromonospora; species Micromonospora sp. CPCC 205561. The sequence continues at coordinate 31,037 of NZ_JBAKHV010000040.1, forward strand.
CAGGTGCGGCGGGCGTTGTCGATGCCGGACCAGCCGTGCGGCCCGAATGCCGGGTCGGCGTACGCCCATGGCAGACTGGTCAGTCGGCCACCGGTTCCGGTTCACGCCCGAGCCCGTCGCGCGCGCGACGGACACCGACGGCGACCCGGCGACCACCCACGAGAGGACCGAGGCGAGATGAAGTCCAACATCCACCCGGAGTACGTGACCACCGAGGTCAGCTGCTCCTGCGGCAACACGTTCACCACCCGCAGCACCGCCAAGGGCGGCTCGATCCACGTCGAGACCTGCAGCGCCTGCCACCCGTTCTACACCGGCAAGCAGCGCGTCCTGGACACCGCGGGCCGGGTGGCGAAGTTCCAGCAGAAGTACGCCAAGGTTCAGGCCAAGAAGGCCAAGTAGCTCCTCGTTCGGCGCCCGCTCCCGGTTTCGTACCGGGCGCGGGCGTCGTCCGTATCGCCCCGGTTGCCCGTCCCGCCGTCGAAGGAGCCCTCCCCGCATGAGCAGCGAGCGTCTGGCCGCCCTCCTCGACGAGTACGCCGAGCTGGAGAAGCGGCTGGCGGACCCGGCGATCCACGCCGACCAGGGCACCGCCCGCCGGATCGGTCGCCGGTACGCCGAGCTGGTGCCGCTGCACAAGGCCGCCGGGGAGCTCGAACAGGCCCGCGCCGACCTCACCGCGGCCCGGGAGTTGGCCGCCGAGGACCCGTCCTTCGCCGCCGAGGCGGAGTCGATCGCGGCGGCCCTGCCGGCGCTGGAGCAGCGGCTGTCGGAGCTGCTGATCCCGCGCGACCCGCACGACGCCAAGGACGTGATCGTCGAGATCAAGGCCGGCGAGGGCGGCGAGGAGTCGGCGCTCTTCGCCGGCGACCTGCTGCGGATGTACACCCGGTACGCCGAGCGGCGCGGCTGGCTCACCGAGGTGCTCGACGCCCAGGACTCGGACCTCGGCGGGGTGAAGGACGTCTCGCTGGCGATCAAGACCAAGGGCGTGCCCGAGGGCGGCAACGGCGTCTGGTCGCGGCTCAAGTGGGAGGGCGGCGTGCACCGCGTGCAGCGCGTACCGGTCACCGAGTCGCAGGGGCGCATCCACACCAGCGCCGCCGGCGTCCTGGTGCTGCCGGAGGCCGAGGACGTCGACGTCACCATCGACCCGAACGAGCTGCGCATCGACGTGTTCCGCTCGTCGGGGCCGGGCGGGCAGTCGGTGAACACCACCGACTCGGCGGTCCGGATCACGCACGTACCGACCGGCATCGTGGTCTCCTGCCAGAACGAGAAGTCCCAGTTGCAGAACCGGGAGCAGGCGATGCGGATCCTGCGCGCCCGGCTGCTGGCGGCGGCCCAGGAGCAGGCCGACGCGGCCGCCTCGGACGCCCGCAAGGCGCAGGTGCGTACGGTGGACCGCTCGGAGCGGATCCGCACCTACAACTTCCCGCAGAACCGGATCACCGACCACCGGATCGGCTACACCGCCTACAACCTGGACCTGGCGCTCGCCGGTGACCTGGACGGCGTCCTCGACGCCCTCGTCGAGGCCGACCGTGGCGCCCGCCTCGCCGGCGACACCGAGCTGACCCGGCGCTGACCCACCCGACACCGCCGCGACCCGCCGGTCCCGGCGGAACTCCCGCCGGCAACGGGCGCGGGCCGAACGCCGGGATCAGCAGCCGCGGGGGCGGCTCTTCGCGCGGAGCATCTCGCGGTCGGCGGCCTCGAAGGCGGTGCTGAGGGCGTCGCGCAGGCCCGGCCCGGTGGCGCTCACCTCGGCGAAGCCGACGCTGACCCCGACCGGGGTGCCCGGCACCAGCGACTCCCAGTCCTCCGTGCGCACCGCCGCGTCGATGCGGCGGCCCACCTCGCCCGCCTCGGTCATCCCGGCGTTGGGGAGCACCACCACGAACTCGTCCCCGCCGTAGCGGGCCACGAAGTCGCCCCGGCGCATGACCCGGTTGATGACCCCGGCGACGCGCTGGAGCACCAGGTCGCCGGAGTGGTGCCCGTGCCGGGTGTTGACCGCCTTGAAGCCGTCGAGGTCGCAGACGCCGATCACCACCCGGTCGCCCCGGGCGACCACGGTGGCGATGTAGCGCTCCAGCCGGCGCCGGTTGGGCAGCCCGGTCAGCGGGTCGGTCAACGCCTCGCCCTCGAAGCGGGCCGCCTCCCGGCGCATCTCCTCGTGGTCGATGCGGGCGGCGATGCCGTCGATGTAGACGTCCCGGAGCCGGTCGTTGCGCTGGGCGGCCAGCCGGAACGCGAGCCGGTCGGCCCGGTGCGCCCCCGCGTGGTCGCCGGAGCGGGCCAGGGCGATGCTGCGCAGCCGGGCCGGTTCCGCCGCGCCGAGCGTCTCGGTGGAGACCTGGACGGTCTCCAGCCGGGTGACCGCCTCGATCGGCCGCCCCTCGGCGACGGCGAGGCAGACCTGACCGAGCTGGCGCATGTCCCGGGCCCGGGCGCTGTCCCCGCCGTGGCCGAGCAGCCGGGCCGGGGCGGCGTCGGTGTCGACGTCCAGCCGGTCGCCCAGGGCCGCGCGGCGGGCGGCGGCGTAGCCGTACGCGGCCAGGCTGCTCGGGCGCAGCCTGCCGCCGCGCCCGGCGCGCAGGAACCGGTCCAGGTCGGCGGCGACGTCACGCAGCACCCGCAGGCAGCCGTCACCGTCGCCGTTGTGGTCCAGCGCGACGGCGTTGCGCAGCCGGATGCCGGGGGCGGCGAAGGTCTCCTCGGGGATGCCGGAGGCCGTGCCGAGCTGCCGGGCCCGCTCGATCGCGCCGAGGGCGTAGCCGTGGAAGCTGAGGTAGGAGTAGGCCATCGCCAGGTCGTGCCAGCCCCAGGCGGTGTCCCGGTCCGGGTCCGCCACCGCGCCCAGCGCGCGGGCGGCCTTCACCAGGTGGGTGACGCAGCGGTCCGGCGCGCCCTGGTGGTGCGCGGCGAGCGCGGCCAGCGCGTTGAGGTGGCCGAGCAGGTAGGGCTCGGCGAGATCGCGGACGGCGGTGGAGGCCTCCTCGACAGCCCGGGTGTACTCCGCCGTCCGGCCGAGGTTGATCACCGCGGAGAGGCGCTGCACCAGGGCGTCGGCCCGCGCGTACGGGTCGGTGGTGGTGGCGATGATCCGGTCGAGGATCGCGTACGCCTCGGCGGAGCGGCTGGACTCCTGCAGGGCGCGCGCCCGCGTCAGGGCGGCAACCTGGTCGGTGACCCGGTCGAGCCAACCCACGCGACCTCCCTGTCGGTGTGCGTCCGGACGCATCCGCTCGTGATGTCCAGCGCGACGCCCCATGATTATCTCGTGACCACCGTGCCGCAACACCCGTCCGAAGGGACGAGACGGCAGCGCCCTTCCGTGGCGGTGTCCCGGGCGTCCCGGGCCCTCGCCGACGCGGGGATCGCCTCCGCCCGCGCCGAGGCGGAGCAGCTGGCCGCGTACGTGCTGGCGGTGCCCCGGGGGCGGCTGGCCCTGGCCGACGGCTTCACCGTCGACCAGCTAGACCGGCTCGACGAGCTGGTCGCCCGGCGGGCCCGGCGGGAGCCGTTGCAGCACCTCACCGGGCACGCCGGCTTCCGGCTCCTGGAGTTGGCCGTCGGGCCGGGCGTGTTCGTGCCCCGGCCGGAGACCGAGCTGCTCGCCGGCTGGGGGATCGCGCAGGGCCGGCGCCTGGGCGCCGGGCTGGTGGTGGACCTGTGCAGCGGCTCCGGCGCGATCGCCCTCTCGGTCGCCCAGGAGTTGCCCGCGGCCCGGGTGGTGGCGGTGGAACGCTCGGCGGCGGCGCTGTCCTGGCTGCGGCGCAACGCGGCGGCCCGCGCCGCCGCGGGGGACCGGCCGATCGAGGTGGTGGCGGCGGACGTCACCGCCCCCGATCTGCTCGCCGACTTCGTGGGCCGGGTCGACGTGCTGCTCTGCAACCCGCCGTACGTGCCGTCGGACGTCTCCGTGCCCCCGGAGGTGGACCGGCACGACCCGGCGAACGCGGTCTTCGGCGGCGCGGACGGCCTGGCGGTGATCCGCCCGGTGGTGGCGCGGGCGGCGGCGCTGCTGCGCCCGGGCGGGGTGCTCGGCGTCGAGCACGACGACACGCACGGCACGGCGGTGCCCGACCTGCTCGCCGCGGACGGCCGCTTCGAGGCGGTCGCCGACCACCCGGACCTGGCCGGGCGGCCCCGCTTCGCCACCGCGTCCCGGCGGACGGACGGCCAGCAGGCCGGGTCCGACGCGACGTGGCAGACTGACTCCTCGTGATGCTCTACGACTGCCGGTCGCCCGCCGACCGGGACCGCGGCATCGCCGCTGCCATCGAGGCGGTCAAGAACGGCGAGCTGGTCGTCCTGCCGACCGACACCGTCTACGGGGTCGGCGCCGACGCGTTCACGCCGTACGCCGTCAAGGCCCTGCTGGACGCCAAGGGCGGCCACCAGGTGCCGCCGCCGGTGCTGATCGGCTCCCGGCACACCCTCGACGGCCTGGTCTACTCGCTGCCGCAGGCGGCCCGCGACCTCGTGGAGGCGTTCTGGCCCGGGGCGTTGACGATCATCGTGACGCACTCGCCGAGCCTGCGCTGGGACCTCGGCGACTCCTCGGGGACGGTGGCGGTGCGGATGCCCCTGCACCCGGTGGCGCTGGAGGTGCTGCGCGAGACCGGCCCGATGGCGGTCGCCTCGGCGAACAAGACCGGCCAGCCGGCCGCCCTCACCGCCGAGGAGGCCCGCGACCAGCTCGCCTACTCGGTGCGGGCCTACCTGGAGGCCGGTCCCTGCCCTGACCCGGTGCCGAGCACGATCGTGGACCTCACCGGCGACCGGCCGCGGGTCCTCCGCCAGGGCGCCGTCGGGCTGGAGAAGCTGCGCGACGTGGTGCCCGACATCCTCACCGGCCAGGAGTTCTGAGTGCCTCCGTTCACGGTGCTGCACGTCTGCATGGGCAACATCTGCCGCTCCCCGATGGCCGAGCGGCTGCTGGCCGTCGCGCTGCGGGAGCGGTTGGCCCGCCGGGAGGTGGACCCGGCGCGCGCCGACGAGCTGCTGCACAGCCACAGCGCCGGCACCGGCGGCTGGCACGCGGGGGAGGGGATGAACCCGCCCGCGGCCCGCCAGGTGACCACCCGCGGCGGCGGCGTCGACGGCTTCGCCGCGCGCAAGCTCCGCTCGGACCACATCGACGCCGCCGACCTCGTCCTCACCGCGACCGCCGACCAGCAGGAGTACGTGGTGGCGCTGCGGCCCGACGCCGCTTCCCGCACGTTCGTGCTGGGCGAGTTCGGCCGGCTGCTCGCCGGGGTGGACGCCGCCGGGCTACCGCCGGCCGGGGCCACCCCCGACGCGGTGTACGCCCGCGGCGTGGCCCTGGTGGCGGCCGCGCACGCCGCCCGGCAGGGCACCACCGCACTGCCCACCGACGATCTCGACGACCCGTGGGGGCGCGGCGACCAGTGCTTCAGCCGGGTCGCCGACGAGATCGAGGAGACCGTCCACCCCCTCGCCCAGGCGCTGCTGCCGTAACCCGCCCGAGGTACCCCCGCGCGTGAGTTTTCTGCGGGTTTGGGGGAAAGGGGCGGTGAAGAGGGGCTTCCGGGTCATTCTGGGTGGGTCCTGACCGGCTCCTGCGGGGAGAGCTGATGACCCGGGCACGCCTCGACAAACTGTTCACGGTGCTGATCGCCGGCGTACTGGCCGGGCTGGTGCTCGCGGTGGCGGCCCTGCCGGCCGCGCTGGTCTTCGGGCTGGGGTTCTCGGCGTTCGCCGCGCCGTACGCGGAGCTGCCGAACTCGCTGCGTACGCCGCCCACGGCCCAGCGCTCGAACCTCTACGCCAACGACGGCACCACCCTGATCACCTCCTTCTACCAGGAGGACCGGGTCGACGTGCCGCTGGCGGGGGTGGCGCCGGTGATGCGGCAGGCGATCATCGCCGCCGAGGACGCCCGGTTCCACGAGCACAGCGGGGTGGACCTGCGCGGCGTGGTGCGGGCCTTCACGGTCAACCAGCGCGACGGGACGACCCGGCAGGGCGCGTCCACGCTGACCATGCAGTACGTCCGCAACGTGCTCAGCAGCGATCCCCGGCTCAGCGAGCGGCAGCGGGCCGCCGCCACCGAGCTGACCACCGCCCGCAAGCTCCAGGAGATGCGGTACGCGCTGGCCCTGGAGCGGGAGCTGTCCAAGGACGAGATCCTCGCCCGCTACCTCAACATCGCCTACTTCGGCGCGGGCGCGTACGGGGTGGCCGCCGCGAGCAGGCGCTACTTCTCCAAGCCGCCGGCGCAGCTCAGCCTGGCCGAGGCGGCACTGCTGGCCGGTCTGGTCCGCTCCCCGCACACCGACGACCCGATCGACGGCGACGCGGACGCGGCGCTCGCCCGCCGGGCGTACGTGCTGGACCGGCTGGTGGAGTCCGGGCAGGTCCCGGCCGAGGCGGCGGAGCGGGCCCGGGCCGAGCAGTTGCGGCTGCGCCCGAGCCAGACGCCGAACGACTGCACGGCGGTCCCGGCGGCGCAGAACGACTGGGGCTTCTTCTGCGACTGGTTCACCCGCTGGTGGAACGCCCAGCCCGCGTTCGGCGCCACGGTCGACGAGCGGCAGCTCACGCTGCGCCGGGGCGGCTTCTCCATCATCTCCTCGCTCGACCCCGCGGTGCAGCGCACCACCACCGAGCAGGTCCACCGGATCTACTCGGTGGACGACCGCCGGGCGGCGCCGACGGCGGTGGTCCAGCCCGGCACGGGGCGGGTGCTCGCCATGGCGGTGAACCGGAACTACGGGGTGGGCGCCAACCCGGCCGGGCAGAAGAACCACCCGAACACGGTCAACCAGCTGGTCGCGGGCGGCGGGGCCATCGAGGGCTACCAGGCCGGCTCCACCTTCAAGCTCTTCACGCTGCTGGCCGCGCTGGAGGCCGGACTGCCGCTGGACACGGAGTTCGACGCGCCGGGGCGGATCCTGACCGACTTCCCGGTGACCGGCAGTGCGAGCTGCGACGGGTACTGGTGCCCGGCGAACGCCAGCGCCGCCATGGACGGCCGGCACACCATGTGGTCCGCGTTCGGCGAGTCGGTCAACACGTACTTCGCCTGGCTGACCGAGCGGATCGGGGCGGACCGGGTGGTGGAGATGGCCGAGCGGCTCGGGATCGTCTTCCGGGCCGAGGAGGACGCCCGGCTGGCCCGCCACGGCGCCCGCGAGTGGGGACCGTTCACCCTCGGCGTCTCCGCCACCACCCCGCTCGACCTGGCCGGCGCGTATGCGGCGGTGGCGGCGGAGGGAACGTGGTGCGCGCCGCTGCCGGTGGTGTCCGTGACCGACGCGGCGGGCCGGCCGGTCGCCGCCGCCCAGCCGAGCTGCCGGCAGGCGGTCGACGCGGAGGTGGCCCGGGCGGCCGCCGACGCGGCCCGCTGCCCCGTCGGCGACCAGTCGATGTACCGGGAGTGCGCCCGCAGCACCGCCGAGGGGCTGCACCGGCAGCTCGGCCGCCCGGTTGCGGGCAAGACCGGCAGCTCGGACGGGTACGCGACGGAGACCGTGGTCGCCTTCACCCCGCAGCTCGCGGTCGCCACGATCGCCGCGAACCCCGACGAACCGGGCGACGCGGTCGGCCAGCGGGTGCAGGGGCGACTGGTCGAGCTGGTCGGCGAGGTGCTCGCCTTCGCGCTGCGCGACGAGCCGGTCCGTGACTTCGTGCCGCCCGGCGAGACGACCGCCTACCGGCTCACCGGCGCCCGCGCCGGCAACTGAGAGCCGCGAGGGCTCAGCTGCGCACGTCCGGCACGGCGGGGCGGCGGGCCGCCTGCTCGGCGCGGCGGGCGATGTTGCGGGCCATCCCGCCGAAGACCACCGCGTGGAAGGGCGCCACCCCGCCCCAGTAGACGTGTCCCGGCAGCCCGCGCGGCAGGAACACCGCCCGCTGCTGGTAGCGGCTGTGGCCGCCGTCCAGCGGGGCCACCCGCATCTCCAGCCAGGCCCGGCCGGGCAGTCGCATCTCGGCGCGCAGCCGCAGCAGCTCGCCGGGCACGATCTCCTCCACCCGCCAGAAGTCAAGCGCCTCGCCGACCTGGAGGCGGTGCGGATCGCGCCGGCCGCGCCGCAGCCCCACGCCGCCGACCAGCCGGTCCAGCCAGCCCCGTACGGACCAGGCCAGCGGGAACGAGTACCAGCCGTGCTCACCGCCGACGCCCTCGACGACCCGCCACAGGTCCTCCGGCGGCGCGTGGACCGTCCGCTCCCGGACGTCGGTGTAGGCGGTCCCGCCGGACCACCCCGGGTCGCTGGGCAGGGGTTCGGCGGGCGCGTCGGGGCCGCTCGCGGTCGACCAGCGGGTCTCCACCTCGCCGTCGCGGACCTTCGCCAGCGCCAGCGCGACCGCCTGCTCGAAGCTGGCCAACCCGTCGGGCGGGTCCGGGACGTACGCCGCGATGTCGTGCTCGTGGGCGACGGCCTCGTGGACCAGGCTCTCCACCAGCGGCCGGGCGATCGCGCTCGGCACGGGGGTGACCACCCCGACCCAGTGCGAGGAGAGCGACGGCGTCAGCGCGCGCACCGGCACGATGATCCGCCGGCGTAGCCCGGCCACCCGGGCGTACCGCCGCATCATCTCCTCGAAGGTGAGCACGTCCGGGCCGCCGATGTCGAAGGCCCGGTTCACCTCCGGCGGCAGGCTCGCGCAGCCGGCCAGGTAGCGCAGCACGTCGCGGACGGCGATCGGCTGGATCCGGTTGCGTACCCAGCGCGGGGTGACCATGGCCGGCAGCCGCTCGGTCAGGTAGCGCAGCATCTCGAACGAGGCCGAGCCCGAACCGATGATCACGGCCGCCCGCAGCACCGCCGTCGGCACCCCGCTGCCGAGCAGGATCCGCCCCACCTCGGCCCGGGAGCGCAGGTGCGCCGACGGGACCTCCCCGCCCGCCGCGGGCTCGGGACCACCCAGGTAGACGATCCGGCGTACGCCCGCGGCGCGCGCGGCCTCGGCGAACCGGGTGGCGGCCTCCCGGTCGGCGGCCTCGAAGCCGGCCTGCCCGAGCGAGTGCACCAGGTAGTAGGCCACCTCCACGCCCTCGAACGCGGCCGGCAGCGTGTCCGGCTTGCGCAGGTCGCCCTCGGCTATCTCGGTCCGCGCCGCCCAGGGCACGTCCCGCAGCCGGCCCGCCTTGCGGGCCAGGCAGCGCACCGTGTGCCCCTCGGCCAGCAGCCGGGGCGCCAGCCGACCGCCGATGTAACCCGTCGCTCCGGTGACCAGGCATCTCACGGTCTCCAGTGTGCGGCCCAATAGACTCTGGCGCTGTGGCTACTGAGACGAGCACCTTCTGGGGGGCGGACTCCGACCAGCTCCGCGCGACCGACCCGGAGCTCGCCGGGGCGGTGCTCGGCGAGCCGGACCGGTGCCGGGGCGGCCGGCACCCGTTCGCCGGCGGGCACCTCACCTCGTCGGCGGTCCTGGCCGCGTCCGGCTCGACCCTGACCGACAAGTACCCCCGATGAGCGCGCCACGCGCGGGCGAGCCGGGCGCCATCCGGGCCCGGCTGCCGCACCTGCGCCTGCCGCTGCTGGCCTGCGCGCTGCTCGCGCTGGTGGCGGTCCCGGCCGCGGCGGCGCTGCGGGGTGCCACCGGCGCGGCCGGCGTGGCCGCCGGCATCGCGCTGGTCGTCGCCAGCTACCTGGTCTCGGGTGTCTCGGTGGCCTGGGCCGACGCGGTCAATCCTCGGTTGATCATGTCGGTGGGGCTGGTCACCTACGCCACGAAGATCGTGGTGCTCGGGGTGACGATGGCCGCCGTCGCGGCCACCGGCTGGCCCGGCCTGCCGGACATGGGGGTCGCGATCATCGCGGCCGTGGTGGTCTGGACGGGCGCCCACCTGACGTGGGCCCTGCGCTCGCCGCTGCCCACCTTCGGGCGAGGCGGTGAGTGAGCGCGCTGTCGGATCCGCGTCCGGCATTTCGGGCTGCCACGGCGGGCCCCACCGGAGTAACCTGACCAACGAATCACGCGCCCGCACCACGGCCCGCACGCTGTCCGCAGTGTGGGGGGTGCCGCACACTCCCGCGCGTCCCTGCTGATATTGTTCGCCACGTCATGGCCGAAGACCCACACCCCCGCAGGTCCGACGAGCACTCGTCGGAAGGCGTGGCAGGGGCCGTTCTGGGCTACCTCCTCGCCGGCATCGTGGTGTGGGGCTTCCTCGGGTGGTTGGCGGAGCGACTTCTCGATCTGCCAACCGGCGTCGGGGCCGCCGTCGGCATGATCTTCGGCGCGGCCGGAGCGATTTACCTGATCATGAAGAGGCTCAGTGCTTGAGTGCCAGCACGCGCGGGTCTGTCGAGTGCGGAGGATGACACGGTGAGTGGACAGCTCGTCGCCGCAGAGGGGCTTCCCTGGCCCCCCAGCGTCGGAGATTTCTACCCGCCGGACGTGGCTGGCCCCTGGGTCACCAAGTTCGGGATCATGGTCTGGCTCGCGGTCGCGTTGCTGATCATCTTCTTCATGCTCGCCTACCGGAAGCCCAAGCTGGTCCCCGGCAAGGCCCAGTGGTACGCGGAGTCGGTCTACGGCCTGGTCCGGGACAACATCGCCCGCGAGCAGATGGGCAACGCGGGCATCCGCTTCGCGCCCTACTTCACGGTGCTGTTCAGCTTCATCGTGCTGACCAACTTCTTCGCCATCGTGCCCGGCCTGCAGATCTCGCCGAACTCGCACATCGCCTTCCCGATCGTGCTCGCGGCGATCTCCTACGTGATGTACCTCTACATCGGCGCGCGCAAGCACGGCCTCGGCAAGTACCTCAAGATGAGCCTGGTCATCCCGGGCGTGCCGTGGCCCATGCACATCCTGCTGATCCCGATCGAGTTCCTGCAGACGTTCATCGTCCGGCCGGTCACCCTGGCCCTGCGGCTCTTCGCCAACCTGTTCGCCGGCCACCTGCTCCTGCTGGTCTTCACCGTCGGCGGCTTCGTGATGCTGAACTCGAGCAGCCTGTTCATCCAGGTGACCTCGGTCTTCTCCTTCCTGATGGCGATCGTGATGGCCTTCTTCGAGGTTCTGGTCGCCGTGCTGCAGGCCTACGTCTTCGTCACGCTGAGCGCGAACTACATCGGAAGTTCGCTCGCCGACGAGCACTGATCGGGCTCGGCGGGCCGTCCGGCCCGACCAAGCTTCTGGTACCGACCGCGTACGCGTGAGACCTCACGCGTCGAACAGGAGGAATACCCGCAATGACTGTTCTTGCCGAAATCGGCGGCAGCGTCAACACCATCGGCTACGGCCTCGCCGCCATCGGCCCCGGTATCGGTGTCGCCCTGGTCTTCGCGGCCTACATCCAGTCGAGCGCGCGTCAGCCGGAGTCCGCCGGCTACAACCGCACCTGGCTGGTCCTGGGCTTCGCCCTGGTCGAGGCGCTCGCACTCTTCGGCCTGGTGCTCGCCTTCGCCGTCCAGGGCTGACGAGAGCTCTCTCCCGACCCGGAGGTCTGACATGTTCATCGCCGCAGAAGGTGTGGAGCACAACCCGATCCTGCCCATCTGGCAGGAGATGGTCATCGGGACCATCGCCTTCGCCCTGCTCTGCTTCGTCCTGCTGAAGTTCGTCATGCCCCGCATGGAGGCGATGTACCAGGCGCGGGTCGACGCGATCGAGGGTGGCCTCAAGCGGGCCGAGGCCGCCCAGGCCGAGGCGAACCAGGTGCTGGAGCAGTACCGCGCCCAGCTCGCCGAGGTACGCACCGAGGCGGCGCGGATCCGGGACGACGCCCGGGCCGACGCCGAGGGCATCCGCCAGGACATCCTCGCCAAGGCGCGGGAGGAGTCCGACCGGATCATCGCGGCCGGCAAGGACCAGCTCGCCGCCGAGCGGGCCACCATCGTGCGCGAGCTGCGCACGGAGGTCGGCACGATCGCGGTCGACCTGGCCAGCAAGATCGTCGGTGAGTCGCTGGCCGACGAGGCCCGTCGTAAGGGCACCGTCGACCGGTTCCTGAGCAACCTCGAGAGCGCGGGGGCCCGCTGATGCAGGCCGCCAGCCGGGAGTCGTACAAGGTCGCGGCCGAGCGCCTCGACGCGTACGTCCGCGGTGCGGAGCCGTCGGCGGTGGCCAACACCGCCGCCGACATCCTCTCCGTGGCCGACCTGCTGCGGCGCGAGCCGCGGCTGCGCCGGGCGCTCTCCGACCCGGCCCGCTCGGGCGCCGACCGTGCCGCGCTCCTCGGCGAGCTGCTCCGCGACAAGATCGGCGCGGAGCCGCTGGACCTGCTCGCCTCGATGGTCGCCGGCCGCTGGTCGGCGCCGTCGGAGCTGCTCGGCGGCACCGAGCGGCTCGGCGTGGAGGCGCTGCTGGCCAGCGCCGACGCCGCCGGCGACCTCGGTGAGGTCGAGGACGAGCTGTTCCGCTTCGGTCAGGTGGTCGCCGGTCAGTCCGCGCTCTCCAACGCGCTGGCCGACTCGATGGCCCCGATCGGGCAGCGGGCCGCACTGGCCCGTGAGCTGCTCGCCGGCAAGGCCCGCCCGGTCACCGTCAGCCTCGTCGAGGTGGCGTTGAGCGGGTTCGGGGGACGCTCCTTCATCGGGGCGCTCACCCGGCTGGTCGAGCTCGCCGCCGACCGGCGGGACCGGCAGGTGGCGTACGTGACCGCCGCGGCCCCGTTGAGTGAAGAGGACGAGCGCCGGCTGGGCGCCAGCCTGTCCGCGATATACGGTCGGGAGGTCTCCGTCAAGCAGACGGTGGACCCCTCGGTTCTCGGTGGCGTGAGCGTCCGGGTCGGCTCCGACCTGTACGACGGCACCGTCCTGCGCCGCCTCAACGAGAGCCGCAACGCGCTCACGAAGCGCTGACCGGCCCCGCCGCCCAGCGCCCTGATAGACGCCATTCGGACCGGTCGGTACTAGGTATCCCGGGCCCCTGATACTTAAGGAAGCAGAGGATGGCCGAGCTGACCATCTCGACGGAGGAGATCCGCGGCGCCCTGGAGCGCTACGTCTCCTCCTACTCGTCCGAACTCTCCCGCGAGGAGGTCGGCACCGTCGCCGACACCGGCGACGGCATCGCCCACGTCGAGGGCCTCCCCTCGACCATGACCAACGAGCTCCTGGAGTTCGAGGACGGCACCCTGGGTGTGGCGCTGAACCTCGACGTCCGGGAGATCGGTGTCGTCGTTCTCGGTGACTCCGCCAAGCTCGAAGAGGGGCAGCGCGTCAAGCGCACCGGCCGGGTGCTCTCCGTGCCGGTCGGCGACGCCTTCCTCGGCCGCGTGGTCAACGCGCTCGGCCAGCCGATCGACGGGCTCGGCGACATCGCCGACGAGGGCTACCGCGAGCTGGAGCTCCAGGCCCCGAACGTGATGTCCCGGCAGTCCGTCGACGAGCCGCTGCAGACCGGCCTCAAGGCCGTCGACGCCATGACCCCGATCGGCCGCGGCCAGCGCCAGCTGATCATCGGCGACCGGAAGACCGGCAAGACCACCGTCGCGCTGGACACGATCCTCAACCAGCGGGACAACTGGCGCTCCGGCGACCCCAAGAAGCAGGTCCGCTGCATCTACGTCGCCATCGGCCAGAAGGCCTCCACGGTCGCCTCGATCAAGGGCATCCTGGAGGAGGCGGGCGCGATGGAGTACACGACCATCGTCGCCTCCCCGGCCTCCGACCCGGCCGGCTTCAAGTACCTCGCCCCCTACACCGGCTCGTCCATCGGGCAGCACTGGATGTACGGCGGCAAGCACGTCCTGATCGTCTTCGACGACCTGAGCAAGCAGGCCGAGGCGTACCGCGCCGTGTCCCTGCTGCTGCGTCGCCCGCCGGGCCGCGAGGCGTACCCGGGTGACGTCTTCTACCTGCACTCCCGCCTGCTGGAGCGCTGCGCGAAGCTCTCGGACGAGCTGGGCGGCGGCTCGATGACCGGCCTGCCGATCATCGAGACGAAGGCCAACGACATCTCGGCCTTCATCCCGACCAACGTCATCTCCATCACCGACGGCCAGATCTTCCTGGAGACCGACCTGTTCAACCAGGGCGTCCGGCCGGCCATCAACGTCGGCACCTCGGTCTCCCGGGTCGGCGGCGCCGCGCAGGTGAAGCCGATGAAGAAGGTCGCCGGTTCGCTGCGGCTCAACCTGGCCCAGTACCGCGAGCTGGAGGCGTTCGCCGCCTTCGCCTCGGACCTGGACCGCGCCTCCCGCGCGCAGCTGGACCGCGGCTCCCGCCTGGTCGAGCTGCTCAAGCAGGCCAACTACTCGCCGTACCCGGTGCAGGAGCAGGTCGTCTCGGTCTGGGCCGGCACCGAGGGCAAGCTGGACGACGTCCCGGTCGGCGAGGTCCGCCGCTTCGAGTCGGAGTTCCTCCAGTACCTGCGCCACAAGCACGAGGGTGTGCTGGCGAGTATCGCCGACCACCAGTGGAACGACGACATCATCAACTCCCTCGACGCCGCCATCTCCGACTTCAAGCAGGTCTTCCTGGGCAAGGAGGACGAGCGGCGGATCAACGACGCCCCGGCCACCCCGCTCGAGGGCGAGGAGAACCGCGAGACGGTCAGCCGCTTCCGTGACGGCGCGGGCGACCGCCCGGCCGAGAACCGGTAAGGGCTGACTCATGGCGGCCCAGGTTCGCGTTCTTCGTCAACGGATCCGCTCGGCGAAGGGGATGAAGAAGATCACCAAGGCGATGGAGCTCGTGGCGACGAGCCGGATCGCCAAGGCCCAGGCCCGGGTGGAGGCGTCCCTGCCGTACGCCCAGGCGGTCACCGGTGTGCTCACGGCGCTGGCGTCCAACGCGCGGATCGACCACCCGCTGCTCACCCCGCGCGAGCGGGTGCGGCGGGCGGGCGTCCTGCTGGTCACCTCCGACCGCGGCCTCGCCGGCGGCTACAGCTCCAACGCCATCCGGATGGCCGAGTCGCTGATCGCCCGGCTGCGGGCCGACGGCAAGGAGCCGGTGCTCTACGTCATCGGACGCAAGGGCGTCGGGTTCTTCCGGTTCCGTGACCGGCCGATCGAGGCCAACTGGACCGGCTTCTCGGAGCAGCCGACGTTCGCCGACGCCCGCGCCGTGGGCGAGACGCTGATCAAGGCGTTCACCGCCGGTGCGGACGACGTCGACGGCGGCGCCGGGGCGGACGGGGTGCTCGGCGTGGACGAGCTGCACATCGTCTACACCGAGTTCCACTCCCTGATGACCCAGACCCCGGTCACCCGGATCATGGGCCCCATGCAGGTGGAGGACCGGCCCCGGTCCGAGGGCGCGCTGCCGGCGTACGAGTTCGAGCCGGACGCGGAGGCGCTGCTCGACGCGCTGCTGCCCAAGTACATCAACACGCGGATCTACGCGGCGTTGCTGGAGTCGGCGGCGAGCGAGTCGGCGGCCCGTCGGCGGGCGATGAAGAGCGCCACCGACAACGCGGAAGAGATGATCGAGAAGTACACGCGTGAGATGAACTCGGCCCGCCAGGCCGGGATCACCCAGGAGATCAGCGAGATCGTCGGCGGCGCGAACGCGCTGGCCGCGTCGGGAAGTGAAGTGTGATGACTGTTTCCGCAGTTGCTGGTGGGCCAGCTGAGACCAGGACGGCCACGGGTCGCGTGGTCCGGGTCATCGGCCCGGTCGTCGACGCCGAGTTCCCGCGCGACGCCATGCCGGCCCTGTTCAACGCCCTGCACGTGGACGTGACGCTCTCCGGCGGTGAGAAGACGCTGACCCTCGAGGTCGCCCAGCACCTGGGCGACAACATGGTCCGCGCCATCTCGATGCAGCCGACCGACGGCCTGGTCCGGGGCACCGAGGTGCGCGACACCGGTTCCCCGATCATGGTTCCGGTGGGCGACACGGTCAAGGGCCACGTGTTCAACGCGATCGGCGAGTGCCTCAACCTGACCGAGGGCGAGACGCTCCAGCCCGACGACCACTGGGGCATCCACCGCAAGGCTCCGGCCTTCGCGGACCTGGAGCCGAAGACCGAGATGCTGGAGACCGGCATCAAGGTCATCGACCTGCTCGCCCCGTACGTCAAGGGCGGCAAGATCGGCCTGTTCGGCGGCGCCGGCGTGGGCAAGACGGTGCTCATCCAGGAGATGATCACCCGTGTCGCCCGGAACTTCGGTGGTACGTCCGTCTTCGCCGGGGTGGGTGAGCGTACCCGCGAGGGCAACGACCTCATCGCCGAGATGACCGAGTCCGGCGTCATCGACAAGACCGCGCTGGTCTACGGCCAGATGGACGAGCCGCCGGGCACCCGGCTGCGGGTCGCCCTGTCGGCGCTGACCATGGCGGAGTACTTCCGCGACGTCAAGAAGCAGGAGGTGCTGCTCTTCATCGACAACATCTTCCGCTTCACCCAGGCGGGTTCGGAGGTCTCCACCCTGCTCGGCCGGATGCCGAGCGCGGTGGGTTACCAGCCGACCCTGGCCGACGAGATGGGCGAGCTCCAGGAGCGGATCACCTCCGTCCGGGGCCAGGCCATCACCTCGATGCAGGCGATCTACGTGCCGGCGGACGACTACACCGACCCGGCCCCGGCCACCACGTTCGCGCACCTCGACGCCACCACCAACCTGGAGCGGTCGATCTCCGACAAGGGCATCTACCCGGCGGTGGACCCGCTGGCGTCCTCGTCCCGGATCCTCGCCCCGGAGTTCGTCGGCGCCGAGCACTTCGCGGTCGCGACCGAGGTGAAGCGGATCCTGCAGAAGTACAAGGACCTGCAGGACATCATCGCCATCCTCGGTATCGAGGAGCTCTCCGAGGAAGACAAGATCACCGTGCAGCGCGCGCGGCGGATCGAGCGCTTCCTGTCGCAGAACACCTACGCGGCGGAGCAGTTCACCGGCGTGCCGGGCTCGACGGTCCCGATCGAGGAGACCATCGAGGCCTTCAAGAAGATCAGCGAGGGCGAGTACGACCACTTCCCCGAGCAGGCCTTCTTCATGTGCGGCGGTCTGGAGGACCTGGAGCGCAAGGCGGCGGAGCTGATGAAGAGCTGACCTGTCGGCCCCGACGAAAGGCCACCCCGGCAATGCCGGGGTGGCCTTTCGTTCATCTTCGGGTTCTATGATCACGGCCGTCCGGTTCCCGTGGTCGGCGATCATGCCGCGCCCGAGGTACCGTCGACCCGCCCACGCGCCACGTGGGCGTCGATCTGTGCAACCAGTCGGCTGCCTGCGCCCGTCTCCTTCTCGTGGGCGTGACGAACGGAGATGATCGTGGGTAAGGCCGGCAAGAGCGGCAGGTCGTCCAGGTGGTCCCGGGTGCCGCGCTGGGCCCGGGTCTGCACCGTCTTCGGTGCCGTCCTGATGCTGCTCAGCGGCGTGGTGCTGGTCGGCGCCGAGGCGCTGATGTCCCGTTACGAGGGCGCCGTCGGCAAGGCCGACCTCTTCGGTGACCAGGCCGCGGGCGCGAAGGAGCGCAAGAGCGACATCAAGGGCCCGCTGAACATACTGCTCGTCGGCATCGACCCGCGTAACCCGGAGGCCCCGCCGCTGGCCGACTCGGTCATGGTGCTGCACGTGCCGGCCGAGATGGACCGGGCCTATCTCTTCTCGATGCCCCGCGACCTGCTGGTGGAGATCCCCCGGTTCAGCCGGGCGCAGTTCGACGGCGGCAGCGACAAGCTCAACGCGGCGATGTCGTACGGCAGCCGGGTGCCCGGCGGCAACCCGGACGTCGCCGGCGGCTTCGAACTGCTGGCGTTGACGGTGCAGAAGGTCACCGGGATCACGCGCTTCGACGCCGGCGCGATCATCAACTTCAACGGCTTCCAGAAGATCGTCGACGCGATGGGCGGCGTCGACATGTACATCGAGCGCGAGGTGCGCTCCGAGCACCGCGAGCCCGACGGCAAGCACCGCAAGGGCAACCCGCACGGCGACGGTTACGTCGGCCCGCAGGCGGTCTACAAGAAGGGCAACCAGCACCTCAGCGGCTGGCAGGCGCTCGACTACGTCCGCCAACGCTATCCGAAGAACGGCGTCCCGGACGGCGACTACGGTCGCCAGCGGCACCAGCAGCAGTTCGTCAAGGCCATGGCGGGTCAGGCGCTGAGCGCCGACGTGGTGACCAACCCGATCAAGCTGGACAAGGTGTTGCGCGCGGCCGGGCAGTCGTTGATCTTCAGCGGCCGAGGCAACGGCGTGGTCGACTTCGGCCTGGCGCTCAAGGACATCCGCCCGGAGACGATCCAGATGATCAAGCTGCCGGGCGGTTCGGTCATCGAGAACGGCAGGTACCGGGGCGAGAAGTTCCAGCCCGAGGTGGACGACTTCTTCGCCGCCCTGAAGAAGGCGCAGCTGGACGCGTTCCTGGTGGAGCACCCCGACTTCCAGAACAAGTCGAAATAGCCGTGGCGCAGCTCTCGCCACCCGCCTTGGGGGCGGGGCGGGGCCACGACTAGACTTCCGAGAATCCGCCGCCGCAGCAAGGAGACAGCGTGGCAAAGCAGTTTCACGTCGAGCTCGTAGCCGTCGAGGAGAAGGTCTGGTCCGGCGAGGCCGAGATGGTCGTCGCCCGCACGACCGAGGGCGAGCTGGGTGTGCTGGCGGGGCACGCGCCCCTGCTCGGTCAGCTCGCCGAGCCCGGCCAGGTGCGCATCAAGCTCGCCGGCGGCGAGCAGGTCTCCTACGAGGTCGCCGGTGGCTTCCTGTCGGTGACCGGTGAGCGCGTCACCGTCTTGGCCGAGAGCGCCACCCCGGTGTCCGCCGCACAGAGCCGCTGAGCCGAAACGCCGATGGAGATCGTCGAAGGGATCGGAATCGGCGTCGCCGTCATCCTCGGCGCACTTCTGGTCCTCTTCGCCCGGCGAGCCGTCGTCACCCGTAGCGGGGGCATCATCCGGCTCGGCGTCCGGACCTCCACCATGCTCGACGGCCGAGGCTGGTCTCCCGGCTTCGGCCGCTTCGCCGGCGACGAACTCCGCTGGTACCGGCTGTTCAGCTTCGCCATCCGGCCCACCCGGGTGCTCTCCCGCAAGGAACTCGCGGTGGAGCGGCGTCGCCTCCCGGAAGGGCAGGAGCGCCTCTCCATGCCCGCCGACTGGGTCATCCTCCGCTGTACGAGCGAACACGCCCCGGTGGAGATCGCGATGGCCCGGTCGACCGTCACCGGATTCCTCTCCTGGCTCGAGGCCGCCCCACCGGGGGCGGCCTCGCCGCGTCTGGCCTCCCAGGACTGGCCGGCCGCCTGAACCACGCCTCGCGCCCGCGCGGCCCGTCGTCCCGGGCGACCGCCGCCTCGCGGTCCCATCAGGCCCCGGCGGCCACGAGTTCGACCTGGTAACCCTGCTTGTCCGCCAGATGGGCGGCGTAACTCCGCGGGCCGCCGGCGTGGGGGTGGCGATCCGGAGAGAGCAGCGTCCAGCCGTACGTCGGCGCGGCCTCGACCAGTCGGTCCACGGCCGTCGGCGGGCCCGCCTGGAAGGCCAGGTGGTCGAGGCCGGGAGTCAACCGGTCGTGCCGCCGCCTGCGACTGCTCCAGCACCGGACACGTCGGGCCGAGCCGCCAGGAGCGGCCGTCCGGCCACTCCTGGAACGGCGTCCAGCCCAGCTCGCCGAGCAGCCAGCCCCAGCGGCGTGTGGCGGCGCTCAGATCGGGCACCCGGACCTCGACGTGATGCGGCGTGCCCACCGGGTACGCGGGCCCCGTGGTCAGCGGTTGCCGCCCGGCACCCATAGCACGTCTCCGGCCGGATTTGCCGTTCTTGACAGGATAAAGAGCAGATCGGAGAGCCGGTTGAGATACTTTGCCGGGAGCGAGCTGGTCCGATCGGGGTCGTGCGCGACCAGGGCCCACGCCGCCCGCTCGGCGCGTCGGGCGACCGTCCGCGCCACGTGCAGCAGCGCCGCGCCCGCGGTGCCGCCGGGGAGGATGAAGGAGTCGAGCTTGCCCAGGCGTGCGTTGTACTCGTCGCACCAGCCCTCCAGCCGCTCGACGTACGCCTCGGTGACCCGCAGCGGCGGGTACTTCGGATCGGGTTCGACCGGGGTGGCCAGGTCGGCGCCCACGTCGAACATGTCGTTCTGGATCGACGCCAGGACGGCCCGCAGCTCGTCGTCGAGCTGCCCCAGGGCGAGCGCCACGCCGATCGCGGCGTTGCACTCGTCGACGTCCGCGTACGCGGAGATGCGCGGATCGGTCTTCGGCACCTGCTCGTTGTTGCTCAGCCTGGTCATGCCGGCATCGCCGGCCTTGGTGTAGATGCGCGTGAGGTGGACGGCCATGACGCACAGCCTACGGATACCGGACCTGACCGTCCCGGCGCGCCCGGGCGGCACCGCCGTCCGACCGGTGGGGACGGGATCCGGCGACGCCGGCGATCCGGCGCTCAACGACCTCGACGTCATCCGGGTGCGCGGTGACGCCCGGCTGGCCGGCACGGTGCACGTGGTCGGCGCCAAGAACTCGGCGCTGAAGCTGATGGCCGCGGCGCTGCTCGCCCCGGGGCGCAGCGTGATCACCAACGTGCCGAGGATCACCGACATCGCGATCATGGGCGAGGTGCTCCGCAGGCTCGGCTGCGGCGTGCGCTTCGACGCCGACGACCCGGTCGACCCGATGGTGGCGCGCGGCGGGGTCGCCCGCTCGCGGTCGGTCGTCATCGACGTGCCCGAGCGGCCCGGCGCCGAGGCCGACTACGACCTGGTACGCCGCCTGCGCGCGTCGATCTGCGTGCTGGGCCCGCTGCTGGCCCGCCGGGGGTACGTGCGGGTGGCCCACCCCGGCGGCGACGCCATCGGCTCGCGGGGGCTGGACATGCACGTCTCGGGCCTGACCCGGATGGGCGCCGAGATCTCCGGTGAGCACGGCTTCGTGGTCGCGTCGGCGCCGCACGGCCTGCACGGCGCGGAGATCGTGCTCGACTTCCCCAGCGTCGGGGCGACGGAGAACCTGGTCATGGCGGCGGTGCTGGCACGGGGGGCCAGCCTCATCGAGAACGCCGCGCGGGAGCCGGAGATCGTCGACATCTGCACGATGCTCAACCAGATGGGTGCCCGGATCTCCGGCGCCGGCACCTCGACCCTGTACGTCGAGGGGGTGCCGGGGCTGCGGCCGGTGCGACACGCGACGGTGGGCGACCGGATCGTGGCCGGCACCTGGGCCTTCGGCGCGGCGATGACCCGGGGGGACGTCACGGTGACCGGGGTGGAGCCGGCGTTCCTGGAGGTCGCGCTCGACAAGCTGGTCTCCGCCGGGGGCCTGGTGGAAACCCGGGGCGACGCGTTCCGCGTCCGCATGCACGACCGCCCGAAGGCGGTGGACGTCGTGACGCTTCCCTATCCGGGCTTCGCCACCGACCTGCTACCGATGGCGATCGGGCTGGCCGCGGTCAGCGACGGGGCCTCCCTGATCACCGAGAACATCTTCGACGGGCGGTTCATGTTCGCCAACGAGATGATGCGGCTGGGCGCGGACATCAAGACCGACGGCCACCACGCGGTGGTCCGGGGCCGGGAGGTGCTCTCCGGCGCCCCCGTACGCGCCACCGACATCCGGGCCGGCGCCGGCCTGATCATCGCCGGGCTCCGCGCCGAGGGGATCACCGAGGTCTCGCACGTGCACCACGTGGACCGGGGCTACCCGGACTTCGCGGCCGACCTGCGCGCGCTCGGCGTCGAGGTGGAGCGGGGCACCGCCCCCGAGGAGCCCGACCTCACCATCTGAGCGTTCCGCCCGGCCCGTCGCCCCGGCCGCGCCTTAGCATCCGTTCAGGCCCGCCGATAGGGTGCTGGCAGACACTCAATCAGGCGAGGGGGAGAGAGATGGCGGGTCGACTCGCGGTCGTCGGTGCCGGGCTGATGGGCTCGGGCATCGCCCAGGTGGCGGCGCAGGCGGGCTGGCAGGTGACCCTGCGGGACCTGGACGACGCGGCCACCGGGCGCGGCATGGCCGGGATCCGGAAGTCGCTGGAGAAGTTCGCCGAGAAGGGGAAGATCGAGGCGTCCGACGTCGAGGCGACCCTCGGTCGGATCACCCCGACCACCGAGCTGGAGGCGGCGGCCGACGCGGACATCGTGGTGGAGGCGGTCTTCGAGCGGCTGGAGATCAAGCACGAGGTGTTCCGGGCGCTGGACAAGATCTGCAGGTCGGACGCGGTGCTGGCCACCAACACCTCGGCCATCCCGGTGACCCAGATCGCCGCGGTGACCGGGCGCCCGGAGGCCGTCGTCGGCACCCACTTCTTCTCGCCGGTGCCGATGATGAAGCTCTGCGAGCTGGTGCGCGGCTACAAGACCAGCGACGCGACGCTGGCGACGGCGAAGACCTTCGCCGAGGAGATCGGCAAGACCGTCGTGGTGGTCAACCGGGACATCGCGGGCTTCGTCACCACCCGGCTGATCTCGGCGCTGCTCGTCGAGGCCGTCAAGCTGGTCGAGGCGGGCGTGGTGTCGGCCGAGGACCTGGACACCGCCTGCCGGCTCGGCTTCGGCCACGCCATGGGGCCGTTGGCCACCGCCGACCTGACCGGCGTGGACGTCCTGATGCACGCCTCGAAGAACATCCACACCGACACCGCGGACGAGAAGTTCTTCCCCCCGGAGCTGCTCCAGCGCATGGTCACCGCGGGCGACCTCGGCCGCAAGAGCGGCAAGGGCTTCTACTCGTACTGAGGGGCGGCCCCGGGCGCCGAGTTTCCCCTACCGCTCAACGGACCGCCTCCGCCGGGCGCGGGGGCGGTCCGCTCCAGCCCGCGGTGAGCACGAGCGTGGCGGCCAGCGCCGCGGTCGGCAGGCGGCGGTCCGGGCCCGAGGCGCTCCACGGGCGTACGCGGCCTGCCGCCGGCGGGTGGGCGGGGCCGCCCGGCCGCCAGCAGGCGCGTCCGGCTCAGCCGTCGCGCCTGGTCGTCCAGCGGAACGTGGTCAGGCAGAGCACCAGGCCGATCACGCACCACGCGACGAGCACGAGGGCGACCCGGTCCAGCTCGAACGAGCCGCCGGGCTCGCGGGCGCCGAAGGCCTCCGGCAGGAAGACCGAGCGCAGGCCCTGGCACATCCACTTCAGCGGGAAGAGCGCCGCCACCTGCTGCATCCAGGTCGGCAGCTCGGTGAAGACGAAGAACACCCCGGAGATGAACTGGAGCACCAGCGCGACCGGGGTGACCACCGCCGAGCCGCTGCGGGCGGTGCGGGCCAGCGACGAGATGGCGATGCCGCAGAGCGTGCAGGCGGTGACGCCGAGCACCGACACCCAGCCGAAGGTCAGCCACTTCGCGGCGGTGCCGGGCAGTTCCAGGTCGAACAGCGCCACCGAGACCGCGAGCAGCAGCACGGTCTCGGCGATGCCGATCGCCACCACCATGATCACCTTGCCGGCGAACCAGACCCACTTCGGCATCGGCGTGCCCCGGTAGCGCTTGAGCACCCCCCGGTCCCGCTCGATCGGGATCCAGATGCCGAGGTTCTGGAAGCTCACCGTCATCAGGCCGGTGGCGATCATGCCGGTGACGAAGTACTGGGTGTAGCTGACCCCGGGGGCGATCTCGTCGCTGAAGATCGCCGCGAAGATCAGAATCATGATCACCGGAAAGCCCATCGTGAAGACGACGGATTCCCGGCTGCGCAGGAACTGGGTGATCTCCAGCCGGCCCTGACGCAGGCTGAGGGCGGCCGGACCGAGCCGTCGGGCCGGTGCCGCGGTGGCCGGCGCGGCCGGCGTGGTCGTGGTGGTCATCGGTGTCCGATCATGCTCAGGTAGATGTCCTCCAGGGTCGGCCTGGTCACCGTCAAGCCCGGGACCTCGCCGCCGAAGCGCGCGGCCAGTTCGGCCACCAGCGCCGTCGGCGTCGCGCTCGTCGCCGTCTGTGAGGTCCCCTCCGGCGTACGCCAGGAGACCGTCGCGAGCGCCTGCTGCCGGTTGCCCAGCTGGTCCGGCGCGGAGACCTCGACCAGCCGGCCGCCCGAGATCACGCCGACCCGGTCCGCGAGGGACTCGGCCTCGTCGAGGTAGTGGGTGGTCAGCACGATGGTGGTGCCGGCGGCGGCCAGGTCCCGGATCAGCTCCCAGAACTCCCGGCGCGCCTCCGGGTCGAAGCCGGTGGTCGGCTCGTCCAGGAAGAGCAGCTCCGGGCGGCCGACGATGCCGAGGGCCACGTCGAGCCGGCGCTTCTGGCCGCCGGAGAGGGTGTGCGTGCGGGCCTTCGCCTTGGCGGCCAGCCCGACCCGCTCGACGACCTTGTCCGGGTCGTCGGCGTCGGCGTAGAAGCCGGAGAAGTGCCGCACCACCTCGGCCACCGTCAACTCGTCGAACTCGCCGGTGCCCTGGAGCACGATGCCGACCCGGGAGCGCCACTGCGGGGTCGCCTGCGCCGGGTCGCTGCCGAGCACCAGGACGTCGCCGGCGTCGCGCCGCCGGTAGCCCTCCAGGATCTCCACGGTGGTGGTCTTGCCCGCCCCGTTCGGGCCGAGCAGGGCGAAGATCTCGCCGCGGCGGACGTCGAGGTCCACGCCCGCCACCGCCACCGTGTCGCCGTAGGTCTTGCGCAGCCCCCGGACGGAGATCGCGAGCTCGTCATCCATGCGTCAAGTGTGCGACGTCGCCACGGCGGTGGCCCGGCCGGGGTGTGGCGGTCGCGCCCATCCCGGGTGCTTCGCACCGGGGCGTCCACTCCATGGAGCTGTGTGGTTTTGCACAGCTCTGGTGACTGAACGGTAACTTAGACTCCGGCCATGGACGAGAAGGCTCTCTCCGGCCGGCTACCCGAGCGCGACCGGCCGTGGGTGATGCGCACCTACGCCGGGCACAGCTCGGCCGCCGCGACCAACGCGCTCTTCCGCCGCAACCTGACCAAGGGGCAGACCGGCCTGTCGGTGGCGTTCGACCTGCCGACGCAGACCGGCTACGACCCCGACCACGAGCTCGCCACCGGCGAGGTGGGCCGCGTCGGCGTGCCGGTGGCGCACCTCGGCGACATGCGGGCCCTCTTCGACGGCATCCCGCTGGCCGACATGAACACGTCCATGACCATCAACGCGCCGGCGATGTGGCTGCTCGCCCTCTACGGCACGGTCGGCACGGAGCAGGGCGCGGAGCTGGCCCGCTGCGCCGGGACCACCCAGAACGACATCATCAAGGAGTATCTCTCCCGGGGGACCCACATCTTCCCGCCGGCGGCGTCGCTGCGGCTGACCGCCGACGTCATCGCGTACACGCTGCGCGAGATGCCGCGCTGGAACCCGGTGAACATCTGTTCGTACCACCTCCAGGAGGCCGGCGCGACGCCGGTGCAGGAGGTCGGCTTCGCGCTCTCCACCGCGGTCGCGGTGCTCGACACGGTCCGCGACTCGGGGCAGGTGCCCGCCGAGCGGATGGGCGACGTGGTGCAGCGGATCTCCTTCTTCGTCAACTCCGGGGTGCGCTTCGTCGAGGAGATCGCCAAGATGCGCGCCTTCGGCGCGCTCTGGGACGAGATCACCCGCGAGCGCTACGGCGTGGCGGACCCGAAGCAGCGGCGCTTCCGCTACGGGGTGCAGGTCAACTCGCTGGGCCTGACCGAGGCGCAGCCGGAGAACAACATCCAGCGCATCGTGCTGGAGATGCTCGGCGTGACCCTCTCCCGGGACGCCCGGGCCCGCGCCGTCCAGCTGCCCGCCTGGAACGAGGCCCTCGGCCTGCCCCGGCCGTGGGACCAGCAGTGGTCGCTGCGGATGCAGCAGGTGCTCGCGTACGAGTCGGACCTGCTGGAGTACCCGGACATCTTCGAGGGCTCGCACGTGATGACCGCGCTGGTCGACGGGATCGTCGCCGGGGCCCGGGGCGAGCTGGAGAAGGTGCTGGAGCTCGGCGGCGTGGTCGCCGCCGTGGAGACCGGCTACCTCAAGAGCGCGCTGGTCGCCTCGCTGGCGGAGCGGCGCCGCCGGATCGAGGCCGGCTCCGACGTGGTGGTCGGCGTCAACCGGTTCACCGAGACCGAGCCGTCGCCGCTCACCGCCGCCGGCGCCGAGGCGGTCGAGCAGGTCGACCCTGCGGTCGAGGCGGCGGCCACGGCCTCCGTACGACGGTGGCGGGCCGGTCGCGACGACGCGGCGGTCGACGCGGCGCTGGCCCGACTGCGCGCGGACGCCGCGACCACGACGAATCTGATGCCGGCCACGCTGGGGTGCGTGCGGGCGCGAGTGACCACCGGCGAGTGGGCCGGCGCGCTGCGCCAGGTCTTCGGCGAGTACCGGGCGCCGACCGGGCTGGCCGCTGCCGCCGGGGCTGGCGGGGGCAGCGCCCTGGCCGCCGTCCGGCGGCGGGTCGCCGGCACCGCCCGCGAACTGGGCAGCGGCCGGCTGCGGCTGCTTGTCGGCAAGCCTGGCCTCGACGGGCACTCCAACGGCGCGGAGCAGATCGCGGTACGCGCCCGCGACGCCGGCTTCGAGGTCGTCTACCAGGGCATCCGGCTGACCGCCGGGCAGATCGTCGCCGCCGCCGTCGAGGAGGACGTGGACCTGGTCGGCCTCTCGGTGCTCTCCGGCTCACACCTGGCGGCGGTGCCGGCGGTGCTCGACGGTCTGCGCGCCGCCGGCCGACCGGACCTGCCGGTGGTGGTCGGCGGGATCATCCCGGCGGGCGACGCGGAGAAGCTGCGCGCCGCCGGGGTGGCCCGCGTCTTCACGCCGAAGGACTTCGCCCTGACCGGCATCATCGACGAGCTGGTCACCGTGGTCCGCGAGGCCAACGGCCTGACGTGAGGGGAAGGGCGCCCGTCGCAGGGGCCCCTCCCCGCGCCGCGTGCGGTCAGCGGCTGGCGTAGGTCATGCAGTCGGCCATGTCGTTGTCCGGCCCGACCTTGATCGCCGGGGCCTGGCACTCCAACTGCTCGTTGTGCCGGCAGTCCGCCCGCTGGCAGGCGCCGACCTGCGCGGTCGTGCCACCGTCCACCCCGCCACGGATCGACGGCATCTCGATGAAGGTGTGGCAGTGCGCGTGGTCCGGGCTGCCGATGGTGATGGCGAACGCGTGGCAGTCGTTGGTGTGGTTGTACGAGCAGGCCGCGACCACACACTCCTCGACGCGGGGCATCTCCATTGCTGCGGTCATGGTGACCTCCTCTAGAGTCTTGCCCCAATTTTAGGCTTTTGTGGTTATCGGCGGGATGGTTCAGCCGACCCCGAGCACCTCCGACAGCGGGGCCGGTTCGAGGCCCCGCTCGGCCAGTCCGGCCAGGATGTGCGGCAGCGCCTCGTCCGTCATCGGCGCGTTCGCCTCGGTCACGTGCAGGACGATCACCGAGCCGGGGCGCACCCCGGCCAGCGCCGCGCGCACCACCGGCCGCCACGAGGTCGCGAACGGATCGCCGCTGACTACGTCGCCGTCCACCACGGTCACCCCCAGCGGCGCCAACGCGCTCAGCGCCCTGCGGTCGTGGCACAGCCCCGGGAAGCGGAAGTACCGGGTCTGCCGCCCGCCGTAGGCGGCCACCACGTCGAAGGTCCGGGCGACGTCGGCCGTCATCTCCCGCTCGGCGATGCGGGGCAGGCCGTAGCAGTCCGAGGTGAAGGCGAGGTGCCCGTACGTGTGGTTCGCCAGCTCGAAGCGCGGGTTCGCGGCGAGCCGGCGGGTCACCGCGGGGTACTGCTCGACCCACTTGCCGGTGAGGAAGAAGGTGGCCGGCACCCGTTCCCGCTCCAGCAGGTCGATGATCTTCAGGTTCGCGTACGACCGCACGGCGCCGCTGCGCAGTTGGTATCGCATCGCGTCGGTCATGTCGGCGTCGAAGGTGAGCGCCACCCTGTTTCCCGTACGCGGCCCGTGGTCCACGACCGGCGGCCTGGTGCCGGGCGTGGTCGCGCCGGGAACGGTCGGGGCGGGGGCCGTCGGGCGGGGCGCGACCCAGGCCGCCGTCGTCGGCTCCGGCACGGTCGGGGTCGGGCTCTTCCCGGTGAGGCGGACGAGCCCGGCAGTGGCCGGCGTGCGCACCGGCGCCGGGGCGGCGAGCAGGGCCGCGGCGGCGACCACGGCGGCCAGGGTGGCGACGAGCGGAACGCGGGGGATCTTCACGTGCACCGGGAGATGATGTCAGCGCTCGGCGGTTCCCGGGTGCCCGGCCCCGCGTCGCGCTGCGCCTTTGTCGGGTTTGTGGCTGCTGTGTTCGGCTGCGGGTGGTGTGGTCGCGGTTGCGTCGTGGCGGGCCACACCCCGTCGGTGGTCGCGCGACGTCCGCCAGCCCGGCTCCCGGCGTGATCTCGGTACGGGATCGCCCTCCAGGGACTGTCGTGGCCCCATGTTTCGACCCGTCGCCTCCGGGCTCGCGTGATCTCTGTGTGGTTCCGTGGCGGCTGTCCGGTGCGGGCGTCGGGCCGGCTGGGGCGATCGGTCCGGTCGTGTGGTTTGTCCGGTCTGTGGGTGTGGTCGGGGGATGGTGGGGGCGGAATCGTGGCGGGGGTGGGGGCGTTACACCCTGCGTACGACCGAGGCAGGG